>DASWHK010000321.1:0-10818 GCA_036398215.1 Acidobacteriota bacterium
GCAGTTTCTCAACTTCGCTTACGTAGTCCTGAATGGCGGTGACGACATCCTCGGCGTTCAACTCCGGGGCCTCGACATCGCCGTATGCCTCGCTCTTCCGCGTCTCGTTGAGGTCTCCCAGAAGTTCGGCGACGTCCGGCAGTTGGTGATGTTCGTGAAGTTCCTCGGCGGCTTTTACGCGGCTCGGATGGTTCTTCTTCACTTGGCACGTCACGTGAGCATGGCATCGTCAGTACTCCGATGGATGCAACAGGCGGATGTGGGCGTTGCGCCAGTTGCGGAAGGTGTACTCGAGACGGAGCAGGGCGCCGTCGGCGCGGATGAAGACGTCGTCGTCGGAATCGGCCGAATCGATGCGGGTGGCCTCGAAGGTGCGGCCGCCGACGTCGATCTGCTCGACCCCCTTGAAGGCGAGCTTGCCGCGGGCGAGGCGCCCCCCGGGGTTGCGGAGATCGCGGTTTGGGCTGCCACGGGGCATGCCCCCGCGGGAGAGACCGCCGCGGCCGAATCCGCCGGGGCCGCCGCCCGCTCGCCGCCGGCCTTGCGCCCCGAGTCGGTTGGGACGCAGCGAGAGGTACTCCATCTCGGTGGCGCCGGTGGCCTGGAAGATCGCCGCCGGCAGCGTGATCAGTGCCGGGTTCTCGGTCTCCGAGAGGAAGACCCCCGCGGGGACCGCAGGATCGGCGCGCGGGTCCTCGGGCAGCGGGACCGAGAAGGGAAGCTCCATGGCCCCCTCGGGAGGCTCGAAGAAGTAGGCGCCGCCGCGCCAGCGCAGCACCCCGTTCTTGCGCGCGAAGTCGGTGGTGCTGGCGTCGCGGTCACGGGAGCCGTACTTGATCTCGAGCGGAAAGCCGTGCTGGTTGACGGTCACCGACATCTGCGCGCGGACGCTGCTCATCTGCCCCGACCTTTCGTTGAGCAGCGAGTACTCCCGCCCATAGGTGAACGTGTAACGAGCCAGGCCCGGGCCGTCGTGGATCCGATCGAGCCGGATCGTCCAGACCTGGAACTCCCCGGGGCGCAGGATGGAGGACGGCCCCAGCGCGTAGCGCCGCTGCTCGCCGAGACGAAAGCCGAAGGCGTCATGGGCCGGGGCCACGCGGTCGGGAGCGCCGTCAGTCTGCGGCTCCCGCGCCGTGCCGGCCAGCGGCCCCTGCGCCGCTCGGCCCGGCGCCGCGCCAGCTTGCAGCTCCTGCGCACCCCCGTGTTTCGGTGCGGCGCTGATCGTTGGAGACCTCCGGGCCTCTGTCGCCCCGGCCACGGAAGCCGCCGTCGCCGACGAGACGCACAGCGCCCCGATCGCCATCACCGGGGCGAGCGCGCCGGTCCGCCACCGAAGCCTTGCACCACCGGTACCCATAGCAACGCGGGCAGGCATGGGTCAGTACTCCGAGGCACGTAGCAGGCGGACCCAGCTCCGTTGGCCCCAGGCGTCGATCCGCAGGACGGTGCCCTCGGGCGCGATCCAGGCGTCGCCGCCGTTGCTGCGGCCGACTCGGTAGGCAAGGCTCGTGATGCCGCCGATCTCGATCTCTTCGGTCTCGCGGAGCTCGATCCGCATGCGGCGCAAGCTCCGCTCGGCAAGCTGCGCCAGCGTCGCGGCCTGGGGGAACGAGCCGCCCGGAGGCCTGCTGATATCCGACCGGACGTACGACGCGCGGGGGTTGACGAGCGGCGCCGGGTCAAATGCGATGTAGCGCCCGTTCCCGTCCGGCTCGGATAGCGCTGCCAGAAAGGTCAGGCCCAGGGCCCCGGGGTTCACGGCGGCGGCGAGAAAAACGCCCGCCGGGCCGTCCAGCTCGCCGGCGTCGCCGCCGGGGATGAAGAGAGGGTAGCTGCGGTAGGACATCGCCGTCGGGTTGGATACCGCGAACTGGTTGCCCGCCAGGCGAACGTCGACGTGGCCGCGCTGAACGATCCTGACCTTGCGGTCGTCCCGGTGCAGGACGCGCAGCGGAAAGCCGTGCTTGTTGACCCACAGGTCGGTGTCCGCGATCACGATGTTCATCTCGTTGGGATTGAAGATGTTCTGGCGGCGGCTGAAGCGGCGCGATTCGTGCGCCAGGCGGAAGTGGGCCACGGGTCCACTGGCGGACTCGGCGATCGATTCGAGTCGCATCGTCCACAGCTCGACCTCTCCGGGTTGCAGTCTGGGTGCCCGCTGTTCCAGCACCCAGCGGCGCTCCTCGCCGAGGGAGAAGCCGAACATCTCCGGGACCGGAGAAGCGGCCGCCGGCGCGGTGCGGCCCTCTTGCACCGACCCGACCTGGTCGCGCAGCGCTCCGCTGCTGGCGGGATATGTCGTTGCCGAGCTCGCCGGCTGCAACTCGCGCAGCACCGACAGGCTCGCCGCCGGCGACGCCGCCCCGAGCATGGGCAGGACGGCGACCAGCACGGCGACGACGATCGACGACGCCCGTCGGCCGGCAAGCAAACCACGGCCTCGGGCGCTATCTACGGGGGAGCGGGCACGGCGTCCCCCTGACCTCAGGGCACGGTTCGACACTCGACGTCTCCAGACTGCGGGGACCCGGCGGAAGGTACCGAGGATACGGACATTCTATGTGCGATCGGCGGCGTCTGAAAAGGGCCGGCGCCGCCTGCTAGGCTTGCCGACCATGCAGCAAGCTTCCCAGGAGCCCTCGCGCGAGGCCGTCATCGCGGCCGCCCGCGTCATCATGGCGGCGGCGAAGAACTGCGCGCTGGTGACCCTCGACGGCTCCGGCGCGCCGCAGGCGCGGATGATGGACCCCTTCCCGCCCGAGGACGACCTCAGCGTCTGGATGGCGACCAGCCCCGACACCCGCAAGGCGGTGGAGATCGAGGCCGACGCGCGGGTGGCGCTGGTGTACTTCGACGCCGGCGATCCCGGCTATGCGACGCTGATCGGCACCGCGCGGCTGGTCGACGACCTCGCCGAGCGGCGGGCCCGCTGGAAGGAGGAGTGGGAGCCGTACTACCCGGGCGGCCCCGAGGGCGACAGCTACCGGCTGATCGAGGTTGTCGCCCGCCGCCTGGAGGTGGTCAGCCTCGCCCACGACATCGCCGCCGACCCGCTCGCCTGGCAGCCGGCGATCGTCGAGCTCGACGGCGACTGACGGGCGAACGAATTCGCCGTTCCCTCTTGCGATCCTAACCCCGCCGGCGTCGTCGGCTGGCGCTGACCAATCACGCCACCCGGGGTTGCACGCCGATGAGCGGTCGGCTGCGCGCCGCCGCGCTCAGCGGTTCCCCGATGCCATCTTGACCGCCTCGGGCAGGGTGCGCAGTCGCGCCATGCTGGCGATCCCGAACAGGGGGCCGGCGGCCAGGGTCGCGAACGCCCACTCCCAGCCGATCCGCTCGACCAGCGGCGGGATCATCCAGATGGTCACCATGGTGAGCAGGAAGCCGAGGCTGGTCTGCACGGTCAGCGCCGTGCCGATGTGCTCGGGGTCGGCGAGCTCGGAGATCGCCGTGGAGAACTGGGCGGAGTCGGCGACCACGGCGAAGCCCCAGACCAGGCACAGGGCGGTCAACAGCGCCGGGTAGGCGAAGGCCGGCCCGGCCAGCAGGCAGCAGGTCCCCGAGATGGCCAGGCTACCGATCGCGACCGTCGTGCGCCCCCAACGATCGGCCCAGACGCCGGCGATGACGCTGCCGGCGCCGCCGGCGGCGATCGCCGCGAAGCCGGCGTAGCGGGCGGCGCCCTCGCTCCAGCCGGCCTGCCGGTAGCTGGCGAGCAGGAACAGCGGCACCCAGGCCCACATCGCGTACAGCTCCCACATGTGGCCGAGGTAGCCGAAGTTCGCCAGGCGCGAGGGCTTCTCCTGCAGCGCCCGCGTCGCGTAGCGCCAGTCGAAGCTGCGGGCGGCGGGCAGGATCGGCCCGGGCCGCACGAAGGCGGCGGCGAGAACGGCGCCGATCGCCGCCGAGACCGAAGCGACCAGCACGACGCTGCGCCAGGGCGGCATCCCGGAGGGACCGCCAAGGAAGGGCAGGGCGCTGATCAGATGCGGGCTGGCGGAGCCGATGGTCAGGGCGCCGACCAGCAGGCCGATGCCGAGGCCGCGGTCTTCCTTGCACCAGGTGGCCATCAGCTTCATGCCGGGCGGGTAGACGCCGGCGAGGCAGACCCCGGTGAGGACGCGCAGCGCCAGCACCGTATTCGGGGTGCCGGCGAACAGCGCGATGCCGGCGTTGAAGAGCGCCCCCAGCAGGGCGCTTGCGGCGAGCAGGTACTGGGGCGCCACCCGGTCGGCGAGGTTGGTGGCGGCGCTGATCACGGCGCCGGCCACGAATCCCGCCTGCACGGTCATCGTCAGCCACGACTGCTGGCTGCCGGTCAGCGCCCACTCCTCGGTGAGCTGCGGGACCACCGCGGGGGCCGAGAACCACAGCCCTTTGGCGAGCAGGACGGCGGCGGTCAACACCCAGAGGTTGCGCCATTTCTCGCTCATCGGCGCGATCCTAACCGATCAGCCACCTCGCCACGGCCCCGCAGGTCACCAGCAGCGCAGCGTTGAGGCGGAACCCCAGCGTCGCGATCGCGGTGGCAGCGGCCTCCGGTTGGCGAATCGGCCAACACTTGTCACACTTGGGCGCTCGTCCGGCCGCCGGAGGCCGATGCGCCGGAGCGCACGGCTCGACGCGGCTCGATCAGAGCGCTCGGTCCGTGGTCCACGACGTCAGCGCCAACAGCAGGAGGTAGCGCCGCATGGCCAACCACCGATCCCCACGTCGTCGCAACAAGATCAATTTGCTCACCATCCTCGCCATGGTCGCCATCGTGGCGCCACCCCTGCTGGCCGGTCGCTCGGCCACCGCCACGAGCCTGGCGGCCGAAGGCTGGATGGCGGAGAGCTCCGCCGCCAGCGGCTGGGAAGCGGAGTACCGTGCCGCCGTCCGCGCCGAAAAGCTGGGCCAGGGGCGCGGCGGCAGCGGCGGCGGCCAGGCGGCGCCGCAGAGCATCGAGGCGTTCACCGAGGGGATGCAGAGCATCGACGGCTTCATGCCCCTGTACTGGGATGCGGACGCCGGCGAGATGTACATGGAGATCAACCGCTGGAACGAGGAGATCCTCAACCTCGAGGGACTGGCCTCCGGCCTCGGCTCCAACGACATCGGCCTCGACCGCGGCATCTCGCAGGGCAGCCAGGTGGTGTACTTCGACCGGGTCGGCCCGAAGATCTTCATGGTGCAGCCCAACTACGGGTTCCGCTCGAGCTCGACCAACCCCGAGGAGGTGCGGGCGGTGACCGACGCCTTCGCGCCGGCGATCCACTGGGGCTGGACGGTGGCGGCCGAGACCGGCGGCAGGGTGCTGGTCGACATGACCCCGTATCTGCTGCGCGACTCGACCAACATCGCCGGGCGCCTGGGCAACTACCGGCTCGACACCAGCCGCAGCGCCGTGTACATGCCGATGACGATGAACTTCCCGCAGAACACCGAGCTCGAGGTGATGCTCACCTTCACCCAGCAGCCGGGCGCCGGTGGCGGCGGCCGCGGCGGCGGTCGGGGCGGCGGCTTCGAGGGCGTGGGCTCGGTGGCGGCTTCCGGGGATGCGCCGACCTTGCGTGTCCACCACGCCTTCGTCCAGCTTCCCGACGACGGCTACGAGACCCGCCCCTACGATCCGCGCTCGAGCTTCGGATCGATGTCCTACGCCGACTACTCGGTGCCGCTCGGCACGCCGCTTGAGAAGCGCTTCATCCGCCGCCATCGGCTCGAGAAGGTCGATCCGAGCGCGGCCGTCTCCGACGCCGTCGAGCCGATCGTCTACTACCTCGACCCGGGGGCGCCCGAGCCGATGCGCTCGGCGCTGCTGGAGGGAGCCGGCTGGTGGAACCAGGCCTTCGAGGCGGCCGGCTATCGCAACGCCTTCCAGGTGCAGCTGCGCCCGCCCGACGTCTCCAGCCACGACATCCGCTACAACGTCATCAACTGGGTGCACCGCTCGACGCGCGGCTGGAGCACCGGCGGCTCGGTCACCGACCCGCGGACCGGCGAGATCATGAAGGGGCTGGTGACGCTGGGCTCGCTGCGCGTGCGCCAGGACTACATGATCGCCGAGGGCCTGCTGGCTCCCTACGTCAACGGCGACGAGACGCCGCAGTATCTCGCCGACTGGGCGCTGGCGCGAGTCAAGCAGCTTTCGGCCCACGAGGTCGGCCATACGATCGGCTTCTCGCACAACTACTACGACAGCTCCCTGGGGCGCACCTCGGTGATGGACTACCCCCATCCCTTGATCACGCTCAACGCCGACGGGACCTTCGACTTCTCCGAGGTCTACGAGGCCGAGATCGGCGAGTGGGACAAGGTCGGCGTCACCTACGGCTACCAGCAGTTCCCCCCCGGCACCGACGAGGACGAGGCGCTGGCCGTGATCATCGAGGAGGCCTGGGCCCGCGACCTGAAGTTCATGAGCAACCAGGACATGAGCGCCAACCCGCGCGTCAACCAGTGGTCCAACGGCGTCGACCCGGCCGCCGAGCTGGGGCGCATGATGGGCGTGCGGCGGGTGGCGTTGGATCGCTTCGGCGAGCGCGTCATCAAGCACGGCGCCCCGCTGGCGACCATGGAAGAGGTCCTGGTGCCGCTGTACCTGCACCATCGCTACCAGGTCACCGCCGCGGCCTCGGTCATCGGCGGCCTCCACTACGGCTACGGGCTGCGCGGCGACGGCCGCGACCCGGTCGAGTTCGTGCCGCGTGACGAGCAGGTGGCCGCCCTCGACGCCCTGCTGGCGACTCTGGCGCCGGCCGAGCTCGCCATCCCCGAGGCGGTGCTCGACCGGCTGCCGCCCCGCCCCTCCGGCTTCGGCGGCGGTCGCGAGCTGTTCCCCCGCTACACCGGGCTGATGTTCGACGCCATCACCCCGGCGGTGGTCGCCGCCGACCACACGGTCTCGGAGATCCTCAACGCGCAGATCGCCGCCCGCCTGATCCAGCAGCACGCGCGCGACGAATCGATGCTCAGCTTCGAGGAGGCGATCGACCGCCTGCTGGCGGCGACCTTCGGCCAGACTCCGGCCAACGGCTATGAGGCCGAGATCAACCGCGCCGTCGAGCGCGTCGTGGTCGACAACCTCATGCGCCTGGCGGCGACCGCCCCGATGTCGCAGGTCCGCGCGGTGGCGACGCTGTCGCTCGAGGAGCTCGACGACCGCATGCAAACGGCGAGCGGCATGCAGACCGCCGACGTCGCCCACTACAACCTGCTGTCGCGTGACATCGAGCGCTTCATGAGCCGCCCGGCCGAGACCTACAGCCAGCCGGGCACGCCGGGCGCCCCGCCGGGGGCACCGATCGGCGACCCGGGCCTCGACTACCTCGGGGCGTGGGGCGGCCTGGGCGCCTTCGGCGGCTCGAGCCCGAGGTACTTCGACCACATGCTGGGTCTCGAGCCCTACTGCTCCCAGGACGAGCTCTGGTTCCGGTAGGCGGCTAGAGAGTGTGCGCCGGGTCGGTGACGGTGGCGCCGTCACCGGCCCGGTTGCCCGCCAGCACGGCGGCGACCTGCAGGCTGAACAGCAGGACGGTGGCGGCGTAGTAGATCCACAGCATGAACAGCACCACGGCCCCGGCGCCGCCGGTGAAGCTGCGCACGCTCGCCGCGTAGCGGAGGTAGGTGGAGAACAGGGCGCTGGCGACCTCCCAGAGGATGGAGCCGACGATCGCCGACGGCAGCAGGACCTTCAGCGACAGCCACTGCGGCGTCAGCGCCTGCAGGACGAGGGCGAACACCACGATCCCGGCGATCAGCGAGGTCAGGATCGAGACCGCCGTGCTGGCCTCGATGAAGTCGAGGACGCGCCAGGCCAGCGGTGTCTGCACGGTGCGCACCACGGTCAGGATGCTGTCGAGGGCGAACGACAGGACCAGCATCGAGGCGGCGGCGAAAAAGAGAAGGAACGGCTTGATCCATTCCCACAGCGTGCGTAGCGCGACACGGTGCCAGTCCATCTCGACGAGCGGCTGGCGGAAGATCAGCGACACGGCCGTCTGGATCGATGCGAACACCAGGTGCGAGATCCACAGGGTGACCACCAGGGCGGCGATGCCGATCGTGCCGCGATACTGGGCGAAGCTCGCCGCCACCTCGACGATCGGTGCCGGCATCTCGGGGACTAGGGTGTCGATGCGGGCGACGGCCGCCTCCATGCCCTCCTCGGCGCTCCCCAGCACGTAGCCGAGGGTCGCCGCCAGCAGGCTCAAGAACGGCGCCACCGAAAGCAGCGCGTAGTAGGAGATCGCCGCGCACTGGTTGAATAGGCCGTCGGCGGCGAAGTTGCGCGCCGCCCAGAGCAAGGCGCCGGGGAGCCGCCGGAAGGCGTCGCCGAACGATTCGAGCTCGTGCAGCGTCTGCTTGACTCGCTCGCTGGCGGCGTCGCCGATCGAGCTGTGCGGCTCGGCCAGGGTGGTCGCGGCGCTTTGCCGGGGACCTTCGCTCGTGTCACGGGGACCCCCGCTTGCCGGCGTGGTTGCGGAGTTCCGCCCGGGCTCGTCGCTCACGTGACCGCACCCCTGCCGGCCGGCGTGGTCGCGGCGTTCCGCCCGGGCTCGGTGCTCACGTGACCGGCACCTCGGCCTGCCGGCGGCCCTCGGCCTCGTCGACCGTCAGCAGCACCAGCAGGCCGACCACGAAGAAGACCGCCAAGGAGAGGATCGCCCCGCGGATCCCCAGCAGCGCGTAGACGCTGCCGTACACCAGCGGCCCGAGGACCGAGGAGAACTTGCCGACGATTCCGTAGAAGGCGAAGAACTCGGCGGCGTTCTCCCGGGGAGTGAAGGTGCCTTGCAGGGCGCGGCTGGCCGATTGGCTGCCGCCGAGGATGAGACCGACCAATACGCCCATCAGCCACACCTCGCGCGCCGGGTCGCCGGTGAAGCCGATGAAGTAGCCCCACACGGCGACCGCCGTCCAGGCCACCAGCGTCAGCACGACGGTGCGCTTGTTGCCGAGCCGGTCGCTGATCGCACCCAGCAGCAGGGCGCCGACGAACGCCGTCCCCTGGATCATCAGGAAGAGGCCGACGATGGCGCCCTCGGACATGCCCAACACCTGCTCGATGAAAATCGCCGCCACCACGATGACCGTCTGGATGCCGTCGTTGTAGATCAGGAAGGCGGCCAGGAACTTGCTCAGCTCCCGGTAACGGCGGATGTTGCGGAAGGTGTGCCGCAACCGCCGGGTGCCGGCCGCCCAGTAGCTCACTCCCGCCGGTATGGGGACGGCCGGACGCCGCTCGCGCACCCACAGGAACGTCGGGATCGCCAGGACCGCCCACCATACGGCGACGGTCAGAAACGTGTCGCGCGGCGTGAACGGCGTATCGAAGCCGAGGAGCTGCGGGTAGCGCAGCATCGCCAGGTTGATGGCGAGCAGCAGGGCGCCGCCGAGGTAGCCGAGCGTGAAGCCCAGCCCCGAGATCCAGCCGATGTTGCGCGGCGTCGAGATCTCAGGCAGGAAGGCGTTGTAAAAGACGATGGCGGCGGCGAAGCCGACCTGGGCGACGACGAAGAAGATCGCCCCGCGCCAGTACTGGCCCTCGTGAACGAAGTACAGCAGCGCGGTGGCGCCGGCGCCGAGGTAGCAGAAAAAGGCCAGGAACTTCTTCTTGCTTCCGGTCGAATCGGCGATGGCGCCGAGCAACGGCGCCAGCACCGCGACGATCAGCATCGACGCCGCCAGCGTGTAGGTGAAGAAGGTGACGCCCGGGACCCGAATCGAGGCGCCGAAAACGTCGAGCAGCACGCCCTCTTCGCCGCCGGCGAGCGCCTCGACGAAGTAGCGGTTGAAGATCACCGCCAGGATCGTGGTCGCGAAAGGGGAGTCGGCGAAGTCGTAGAGCACCCAGCCCCAGATCTCGCGGCGGGACGCGGCCGGCCTGCCGGGGCTTTCCAGGGGATCAGCCTTCCTCCGCCGCAATCCTTCCCTGCTCGACCTGCAGCAACCAGTCGAGGTGGGGGAGGTTGAGGGGCTTGGTGAAGACGTCGGCGGCGCCGAGCTCGAGGCTCTGCTTGACAGAATCCTCGTCGGCGCGGCCGGTCATAGCCCAGATGGTCCCGACCGCGATCGACTGCTGGCGGATTTGCTCGAGGACCTCGAGGCCGTCGAGCTTCGGCAGCGCCAGATCGAGCAGGAACAGGTCGGGGCGCTGGTGGCGGATCCGCTCGAGCGCCTCCTCGCCGTCCGCCGCCGTGACCACGGTATAACCCCGGCGGCCGAGAAAGCGGGCCAGCAGGTCACAGATCAGCGGCTCGTCGTCGGCGATGAGGGCGCGCATTACTCCTGCAGCGCGCCGACTTTTTGCTGCAGCTCGCCGTTGCGCAGCATCTCCAGGACGATGTCGCAGCCACCGACGAACTCGCCGCCGATGAAGATCTGCGGGATCGTCGGCCAGGCAGAGATCTCCAGCAGCGTGGCGCGGTAGTTGTCGAGATCCTCGAGCACGTTGGTGGCGGTAAACGGCGCTTCGATGGCCCGGAAGGCTTCGCAGGCCGCCTTCGAGAAGCCGCATTGCGGCCACTCCGGCGTGCCCTTCATGAAAATGTGCACGGGGTTGTCAGCGATCTTCTGCTCGATCTCTTGCTTGAGCTGGTCCGACATATTTGGTTACTCCTCTGGGACCACCGTATGCACTTGCAGGGCGTGCACAGCGTTGGTCAGGTCCTTGCCGACGGCCCGGTACACCATCTGGTGCTGCTCGACGAGGCTCTTGCCGGCGAACGCGGTCGATTCGACCTGGACTCCGAAATGGTCCCGGGTTCCGGTGAGGTCGCGCACCGTCACCACGGCGCCCGGTATCGCCGTTTCGATCATCGATTTGAG
>DASWHK010000322.1:0-2762 GCA_036398215.1 Acidobacteriota bacterium
CCACCACCATGGGGTTCGAAGCCTCGGACCTGACGGCCTCGCTGCTGGGGGCGGCGCTCGGCGCCGAGGAGGTGCAGATCTGGACCGACGTGCCCGGCATGCTGACCACCGGCCACCCGGCGATCGCCGCCCCGCGCCGCGTGCCGCGGCTGTCGTTCGGCGAGGCGCGCGAGCTGGCCCTGTTCGGCGCCAAGGTCCTGCACCCGGACACCGTCGAGCCCGCCCGGGAGCGCGGCATTCCGGTGCGCATCCTGCACTCTCGAGACCCCGCCGGCGAGGGCACCTGGATTACCGCCCGCGGCGCGGCCGCCGGCGCTGGCGGCGCCGCGGGCGCCGCGGCGGCCGTCGCCACCGTCAAGTCAATCGCGGTCACCGAGGACCTCGCCGCCGAAACCGCCGCCGCCGTCCGCGCCGCGCTCGGCGACGGCCATGTGGGCGCCGCCGTCAGCGGGCGCGCCGTGGTCTGCCTGGTCGGCGAGGGCATCGGCGCCGTCCGCGGCGGCGGCGAGGAGATCGCCGGGCGGATCCGGCGGGCCCTCGCCGGGATGGCGGCCGAGCCCGCCCGGGCCGGCACCTCCAACGACCGGTTGCCGCTGGTGATGCCGCGCGAGCTGGTGGCGGAAGCGGTGGCGCGGCTGCACCGCGAGTTCTTCGGCGACGGCGGCTGATCGATTGCGCCACGTAAGGGCTCGCGCAAGAATACGTGCCGCATCCGGCTGCCAAGGGCGCAATCCTCACTTCGTTGCGCTCCTTGCGACATACGGGCCGCCCAGGTCGTGCGGCCGCCACCGCGAGCGGATACGATTGCCGGCATGCTCGCTCGATTCACGGGCCGCCCGCGCTGGGCCTCCGGCGGCCACGGTGTCCTCCATCGATCGCCTGGTCTCCGCCGCTGGGCCGCCGGCTGGGTGTTCCTGCTCCTGCTGGCGGCGCCGGCGACCGCCGAGGCCTACGTCGGCCCGGGCGCCGGCATCGCCTTCGTGGGGTCGTTTCTGGTCATCCTCACGACGATCTTCCTGTCGTTCCTGTCCTTGCTCGCATGGCCGTTCCGGATGGTGTTCCGCGCCATCAAGTACCGCGGCATGCCGAAGCCCAGGATCAAGCGCTTCATCGTCGTCGGCCTCGACGGCCAGGACCCGGTGCTCACCGACCGCTTCCTGAAGGCCGGCAAGCTGCCGAACTTCGCCAGGCTCGCCGAGCAGGGCTGCTACGAGCGGCTGCGAACCACCTTCCCGTCGGTCTCGCCGGTGGCCTGGTCGTCGTTCTCGACCGGCTCGCATCCGGCCCGCCACAACATCTACGACTTTCTCGATCGCGACCGCCGCACCTACCTGCCGGTGCTGTCGTCGACCCGGATCGGCAGCGTCAGCCGGCGCCTGAAGATCGGCAAGTACCGGATTCCGCTCGGCAAGCCCGAGCTGCGGCTGCTGCGCAAGTCCAAGCCCTTCTGGAAGGTCCTCGGCGAGCACAACATCTGGAGCACGGTGCTGCGGGTGCCGATCACCTTCCCGCCGGAGAAGTTCAAGGGCGCGCTGCTCTCGGCGATGTGCGTCCCCGACCTGCTCGGCACGCAGGGGACCTTCACCTATTTCACCACCCGCCCGGGCGGCGGCGACATCAAGGAGGGCGGCATCCGTGTGCACCTCTCGGGGAACGGCGCAGGGGGGAAGGACCGCGCCGGCGCCGGCGGAGGTGAGCGTTGCGCCCCCGGGGACGAAGAGACGGCCGGGGACGCGCGCGGCGCCGCCGAAGCCGGACACGGTGCCGCCGGGGGCGGGCACGGTGCCGCGGGACGGCGCCGCGATCGCTACGAGGCCTACCTCGAAGGGCCGGAAAACGACCTCGTGGAAGGCAACCCGCCGATGAAGATCCGCCTGCGCGCCGACATCGACCGGGCCGCCGGCGTTGCCCGCATCTCGCTCGACGGCGAGACCCATGAGCTGACGCCGGGCCAGCTCAGCGGCTGGGTGGAGGTCGCCTTCAAGGCGGCGCCCGGGGTGAAGCTGCGCGGCATCTGCCGGTTGCTGGTCACCGAGATGGACGAGCACTTCGGCCTCTATGTGACGCCGATCAGCTTCGATCCCGACAAGCCGGCGATGCCGGTGTCGCACCCGTCGTACTACGCGACCTACCTGGCCAAGAAGATCGGCAAGTACTCGACGCTGGGGCTGGCCGAAGACACCTGGGCGCTCAACGAGGGGATCATCGACGACGGCGCGTTCCTGCAGATGACCTACGACATCGACAAGGAGCGCGAGGAGATGTTCTTCGCGGCGCTCGACAAGCTGCACAAGGGCGCCCTGGTGTGCGTCTTCGACGCCACCGACCGCATCCAGCACATGTTCTGGCGCTACCTGGAAGACGGCCATCCGGCGGCGCGGGTGGGAGCGGGCGGGGGATCGCGCCACGTGGTTGCGGCGACCGGCGCCGGCGGGCCCCGGGAGGGTGTGGCCACGGGCACCGGCGCCGGGCCGGGAGACGACGGCGGCGTCGTCCCGGAGCACGCGGACGCCATCGAGAAGCTCTACATCCACAACGACGCGCTGGTCGGTCGCGTCATGGAGAAGCTGGGCGACGGCGACCTGCTGGTGGTCTGCTCCGACCACGGCTTCAACTCGTTTCGCCGCGGCGTCAACCTCAACACCTGGCTGCACGCCAACGGCTATCTGGCGCTCGAGGAGGGCGCCGACGGGACCGCCGAATGGCTGCGGGGCGTCGACTGGAGCAAGACGCGGGCCTACGCGATCGGTCTGACGGGCATG
>DASWHK010000323.1:0-15828 GCA_036398215.1 Acidobacteriota bacterium
GTCGTTTCGCGCCGCGGGCACACCACCGTCGACATGGCCAACAGCCCGGAGCAGCGCACCCAGCCCTACCCCGAGACCATCGCGCTGCTCGAGAGCGTCGGCGCCATCAACAACCACAACTGCCGGGCCTGCGACTAGCCGCACCTCTCAACAGGCACCTGTTGCGCGCGCGAATGAGCGTGATGATCGTCGGCTAGCTGCCTTCTCGACAGCGATTTCCGGCGCTGCGAGCCCCTACAACCCTGGAACACGAACGAGGAGCCCAACGACGCCCCCTGCTGGGATTCAGCGGATCGAGTACCGGAAGCTGAAGCGGGCGGAGGTGGCCGCGGCAACTATCCCAGCGCCCATAGAAGCAGGCTCGCCGGAACCATCACGAGATCGTCGCGGAAGGCCAGCTCGCTTCTTGTCGCCACGACGAGCGGACGCCCCAGCAGAGAGCGCTTCAGGCCATTCAGGGATCGCCCATCGATGCGCCGGCGGAACTTGACCTCCACCACTTCGAGAGCCTGTCGTGGTCCGCAGACGAAGTCGATCTCCCCGCCGGCGGTCGTGCCCCACACGTGTAGCCGCCGCGGCGCGAGGAAACCCTGGAACTGGTTCTCGGGCGGCTCGTAGCGACGGTACAGAGACTGGGCGACGGCATTCTCGACCAGGGCCGCGGCGTCGATGCCCAGTCCCGGCGTTCGTTGCTGCACTAGGTAGCCCATCAGCGGATCACCGAAGTAGACCTTTTTGTCCTTGGAGATCGCGTTGCTGTCGGAGTCGGGCCGCCAGAAGTAGACGACCAGCAGGAAATACGCGCCGGCCAGGAACTCGACATAATCGCGCACCGTGCGGTAGTCGCCCGCCTTGCCCGGCGCGGTCCGCCGGCGCCGCAGTGGCACACTCATCTCCTCGGCCATGCGCGACCAGTTCGTCTTGGATCCCAGCGAGCGAAGGACGCGCTCCAGGAGCGCGTGCAAGGCGGGCTCGCTGGCGCCCTCGCGATAGGTCTCGCGGAGCAACGAGTCCCACAAGACGCGCTGGGTGGTCTCCGACGGCACCGTGGCTCCGCTCACGACCTCCGCCACCGCGGCCGGCAAGCCTCCGAAGCGAACGTACAGCTCCAGGGCGCGGTCGAGACCTGGCTGGTGGAGCTGGATCTCCTCCAGCTCCTGCCTGCCCTCGTGTGAGAACAGATCCGCAAGTGACCGTCCCGGGGATGGCGGGAGATCGGGATGAAGCATCCGGGCAAAGGTCGAGAAAGGCTGCGGAAGGACGAGGTGATCGCGCCCCACGCCGCGCCGACCGGGGAGTCCCAGCGTGGTCCCGCGCGACAGGTCGATGGCCGACGAGCCGGTGCAAACGACTACGTCGCGGTCAATGGTGCCGAGATCCCACAGGGACTTCACGGCCGTCTGCCAGGAGGAAAGGACCGTTACTTCATCCAGCAGGATGAGGGCGCCGATCGGACTTCGCGCCAGGGTCTTGGCGCGCTCGACGGTGGCGGCCAGCGCTTGCATTGGTTGCCCCTCGAGACGATCGAGAGCCAGGTAGATGACCGACGTCGGCTGTCGCCCTTCTTCCAGCGCCCGGATGACGAGCAGCTTCAGCGCCGTCGATTTGCCAACCTGCCGCGGCCCACGAACGGTGTGGATGGCCGAAGCACCGAGATCCAGCTCGTTCACCAGGGGTGCCGGCAGCCGCCGTGGCTGTCTCGCCAGGCGTCGCAGGTGGGGGTCGTCAAGCTCCCACCCGCTTGCCGTCCACCAGGGGTTCTGGCTCAGAATATCGGCGTCCGTCAGCATATATGCCGAGATTATAGCAGAATATTGCTAAAAGACGGGCCTACTTCAGCGAATTCAAATTGATGCACCAGGTCAATTACGCGGAAGGCTGCTGCCTTCCCCTGCTCCTCCTCCATGCCGCGCCGCCGGACCGCGCCAGAAATTTCCCGGGCGGATCCCGCCGAGGTGCTGCGCGACGAGTGAGCCCTTCCCGGTCGAGGGATGCCGACGACACGCGCTCGTGAACTCCAGACCACAGGGACCAGATCGGATGCCGGTAGCCGGGTGGCTCGCTAAGTGTGTCGCCCACCAGACGATCCCGCGGGCCGCTCCTCGTCCCAGTACCCCGGCGGCAGCGGCTCGGAGGACGGCCGATGGCCGCCGCGCTCACCTGGGCTCGAGATCGGCCGCGCGAGCACGCCGTATGCACGCTCGACGCGCGCCTGGCCCGGGCGGCGAAGCGCGAAGGTTTTCGGCTGGCGCTGGAGTAGGGCTTCCGCCTCTCCTACTCGACCCACTGCTGGCCGCAGTTGCCGCATTCGTAAGCGAACTTCGGCGGCGGCGGGACCCGTTTGAGCAACGCGCCGCCCCCGGAGGCGGCGGGGTCTTCGACCGGGTGGCCCTCGGCCTCCCAGCCACATTGCGGGCACTGTTTGATCGGTATTCGCTTGCGTTCCAGCATCGACTGATCTCCGTCACGGCAAGTCCCTCCCAGACAGGTTACAGGGCGGCGCGCCGGCGGCCGAAGCGCTTTCGATCGGCGCAACGACTCCCGGCCGCCGGGGCCGGCGGCAAGTGCACTGCGGACGTCGGCCAGCAGGCCAGCGGGATCGCCTTCTGGAAGATGCAGTAAGGCCGGTCACGCGGGCGGTGGCGAAGGTGTGATGCGTCCCGCTCACGCTTTCCGCACAGCCTGGCGCCCGAGGCCGTTGCCAGCCCGCTCGGCGGCCCAGTGTCTGATACCATCCGCGGCACCATGACGAACTCTCAGGGGCCTGTGGCGGACGCCCAGCTCGAAACGGCCCGCCGATGGCTGCCGGCGATGCTGGCGCTGTTCGTCGGCTCGGGTTGCGCCGCGCTCATCTACGAAGTCGTCTGGCTGCAGCTGTTGCAGCTTTCGGTCGGGTCCTCCGCGGTGTCGCTGGGCGTGCTGCTCGGCGTGTTCATGGGCGGCATGTGCCTGGGCAGCCTGCTGCTGCCCAAGTACATCGGTCCGAGCCAGCACCCGCTCCGCGTGTACGCACACCTGGAGCTGGGCATCGGCGTTTGCGGCCTCCTGGTGCTGTACGGCATCCCGTTGCTGGGCGGCCTCTACGCCGCCATCGGGTCGACCAGCGTGATGCTGCGCGCCCTCGTGGCGGGCATCTGTCTGCTGCCGCCGACGGTGCTGATGGGAGCCACGCTGCCGGCGATCGCGCGGTGGGTGAAGACGACGCCGACCGGCGTATCCTGGCTCGGCTACTTCTACGGCGGCAACCTCGCCGGGGCCGTGCTGGGCAGCCTCCTCGCCGGGTTCTATCTGCTGCGCGTCTACGACATGCCCACGGCGACGTTCGCGGCCTTCGGCCTCAACATGGCCGTGGCGGCGCTGGCGCTCGCGCTGGCGCGGGTGACGCCGTACGCACGCCTCGCCGGCGATGCCAGCGTGGCCATCGCCACGGCGCCGGGCGCGCGGCTGGTGTATGTGGCGATCGGGTTGTCGGGGCTGACGGCGCTCGGCGCCGAGGTGGTCTGGACGCGGAGCTTGTCGCTGCTGTTCGGTGCAACCACCTACACGTTCTCGCTCATTCTCGCCGTGTTCCTCGTCGGGCTCGGCATCGGCAGCACGCTCGGCGCGGGGATGGCGGCGCGCTCGAGCAACCCGCGCGCGGCGCTGGGATGGTGCCAGCTCGGCCTGTGCGTGACGATCGCGTGGGCGGCGTACGCGGCCGGCGCCTCGCTGCCGTTCTGGCCGATCGATCCCTCGATTTCCTCCGACATCGCCTACAACTTCCAGCTCGACCTGATGCGCGCCGTCTGGGTGATGCTGCCCGCCGCGATCCTCTGGGGCGCAAGCTTCCCGCTCGCCCTGGCTGCGATCGCGGCGCCGGGCCAGGATGCGGGCCGCCTTGTCGGCGGCGTCTACGCCGCCAATACCGTGGGCGCCATCCTGGGCGCCGTGCTCACCAGCCTGCTGTTGCTCGGTACGGTCGGCTCGCAGGTCGCGCAGCAGACCATGATCGTCCTCGCCGCGCTCTCCGGCCTGCTAATGCTGCTGCCGCCGATGCTGGCGCAACCCGGGCGGCGGGACAGGGCCGTCAACCTCACGCTCGCGACCTTGGCCGCCGCCGTGCTGCTCATCCGCATGGTGCCGCCGCTGCCGGGGCTGCTCGTGGCCTACGGCCGCTTCGCGGCGACCTGGGTCGGTGTCAACGAGATCATCTATGCGGGCGAGGGCGTGACCGCCGCCGTGGCCGTTTCGCGGACTCCGTACGGCGTGCTGAACTACCACAACGCCGGCAAGGTACAGGCTTCGAGCGAGCCGCAGGACATGCGGCTGCAGCGCATGCTGGGCCACATGACGACGCTGGTGCCCGAGAACCCGTCCAAGGTGCTGGTGATCGGGTGCGGCGCCGGGGTGACGGCGGGCGCGGTGTCGATCGATCCCCTGGTGAGCGAGGAGATCGTCGCGGAGATCGAGCCGCTGGTGCCGTTCGTGGTGTCCACCTACTTCGCCGAGCACAACTTCGACCTCATCGCCAACCCGAAGGTCAGGGTCCACCTGGACGACGCGCGGCACTATCTGCTGACGACCGACGAGAAGTTCGACGCCATCACCTCGGACCCGCTGGACCCTTGGGTCAAGGGTGCCGCGACGCTCTACACCATCGAGTTCTTCGAGGAGGTCAAGCGGCACCTGAACCCGGGCGGAGTCGTCACGCTGTTCGTGCAGCTCTACGAGACTACCGAGGAGGCGGTCAAGAGCGAGATCGCCACCTTCTTCCAGGCGTTCCCTAACGGCGCCGTGTTCGCGAACACCGCCGACGGCGAGGGGTACGACCTGGTGCTGCTCGGCAAGCTGGATGACCAGCCCATCGATCTGGACCGTATCCAGGCACGGCTGAGGGCGCCGGAGAACCAGGCGATCAGCTACTCGCTGCGGGAGATCGGGATCAACTCGGCGGTGGATCTGTTCGGCACCTACGCGGGCAGCTCGAATGACATGGCCGGATGGCTGGCCGGCGCCGAGATCAACCGGGACCTCAACCTGCGGCTGCAGTATCTGGCCGGCCTCGGGCTCAACCAGTACAAGGCCGACGACATCTACCGCAACATGATCGCCGACAGCAGGTTCCCCGCGGGCCTGTTCACCGGGTCGGAGCAGACGCTCGCGGCGTTGAGCCAGCGCATCTCGATGGCGTTGCGCGCTGGAGGCAACTTCAACTTCTAGTGGATCCGTTCGCCGATGGCTGAGCCGAGCCGTGGCGCGCCGTCAAGACAGGCTCCAGTGGGCTGCCGCGACGTGGGACCCGCTTCCCTTTCGATGCGGCGCCCGAGCATACGGGCGCGTGTTCGCCGCCGGGGGGTGGTGCCGGGGGTTATTGGTCGGGCTCGAGAGGGGCGTACAGCCTTTGTCCGGGCACTCGGATCCCTCCGCGCGCCGTGCCGGGCTCGATGTTGCCGTAGCGCTCCTGGAACCCGGGGGGCAACGGGCGGCCGTCGGGCGGCGCCAGCCAGAGGCGCAGCAGGTGCCGCTTGCGCTCGGGCTCCGGCCAATCTTCGTAGGCGGTGCGCGCGTGCAGGATCTGGTGGTTGTGGAGGAACTGGATATCGCCGGGCCTGAAGTCCATGTCGAGGCGGAGCTCGTCGCTGTTGGCGAGCTGGTCCGCCACGTCCAGCGCCTCGATCTGCATCGGCGTCAGCCTCGGCACCTCCGCGAAGCGCTGCGCGCCCTCGATGAAGTCGCGCGCGTAGATCGTCGTGAGGCGGCCGGCATGATAGTTGAACACCGGGAGCTGGTAGTAAGGCCTCTTGCCCGCGGGGATCTCCCCCTTGCGGTCGACGAAGAACGGCTGTGCCAGCGTGTCGACGAGGTCCGGACGATGCGCGAGCATCTCGTTGTGGATCGTCACCGAGCTGGCGATCATGCTCGAGCCCCCGGACTTGGCGCGATGCAGGCAGAAGAGACCCACGATGTCGCAGGAGTCCGTGTGGAAGAGATGCCGGGCACGCGTGGCGTACAGACGGTGCAGCGGGTTGGACGGATCCATGCCGATGTCCCTGACGTGCCCGAGCAGATGCCCTGGCGCGTTCTGCGGCACCGCCCAACCGAAGTAGGTACCGATCCCCCAGTAGGCGATGGCCTTCTCGCGCATGCTGCGGCCATCGACAGGCACGTTGCGGATCAGCACGAAGCCCCGACCCTCGACGACTTCCCCGCGGATTCGATCGAGGGTCGGGCCCAGGGTCGGTAGCGCGAAGTCATCACGCGAGATGTCGCCGATCTCGATGCCCCGGCTCAGCGCCCGCTCGACCGCCTTGTCGATCTCGGCGATCTCATCGGCGGCAAGCTCGTGAAGCCACGCATCGGAACGCACCATGTCGGCGCGATACCAGGCGGCTGGACCTTCGACGGCACGGGCGGCGTCTGTCATCTTGCGACGAAGGATACTCCGTGAATCGACGCGCTACCCGCCTGAAGTGAGCGCGCCAGGCGCACCAACCGGCAGCCAGCGCGGGTTGCTGTCGGCCGCGTCGTGGGCGGCGAGGCGGGTCTCGCTCATCCCGTCGGTGCGGATCACGTAGATCTCGCCGGCTCCGTGGCGCTCGGAAACGAACACGATCCAGTCGCCGTCGGGGGACCAGACCGGGGCGAGGTCGGCGTCGCCGTTGTCGGTCAGCCGGACGAGGTTCGACCCGTCGGCGTCCATCAGATAGATCTCGGCGTTGCCGTCGCGATCGGAGCTGAACGCGATGCGGCTGCCGTCGGGCGACCAGGATGGATAACGGTCGTCGGCGGGGTGGTCGGTGAGCCGCCGGACGTTCGATCCGTCGGCGGCCATCACGTAGATGTCCATCGCCTCGCCGGCGGGGTTGTCGCGGTTCGAGTAGAAGGCGATGTCCTCGCCGCCGGGCGACCAGAACGGGTGGCTGTCGACGACCTCGTTGTCGGTCAGGCGGCCGAGATTCGATCCGTCGGCGTCCATGACGTAGATCTCGACGTTGCCGTCGCGATCGGTGTCGAACGCGATGCGCGAGCCGTCGGGCGAGAACGACGGGTCGATGTCCATCGCCGGGTGCGCGGTCAGGTTGATCTGGTTCGATCCGTCGGCCTGCATCACGAACACGTCGGGGTTGCCGTCACGATCCGAGCGAAACGCGATCCGGGCGCCGTCGGCCGAAGCCGTCGGGTGCCGATCGTTGAAGCCACGCTCGCCGTTGTTCGTCAGGTTCCTCAGGTCGGAGCCGTCGGCGTTCATCACCCAGACGTCGATCCCGAGCCCTCGATCCGACTGGAAGATGATCCGGTGGGGCGTGTCGATGGCGACGGCGCTGCCGGCGCCGGCCTCGGGAGCGGCATCCTCCGCCGGCTCGACCGACGTGCCGCCGCACCCGAAGGCGGCGGTCACGGCGACCAGGAGGGATGCCAGCCCGGCTCGAAGCCCGCCGCACGGCTTCGAGCAGCTCCTGGCGCCCCGTGCGGCCGCGATGGTCTTGTCGATCATGGGCTTCACACCGTCTGAAGAAATGTCGGAAGAAATGTCGCCGGGGTCTCTCCGGCGGGCCGGCAAGAGCCTTTTACGGGAAGGTCCACGTCTCGTCAAGCCCGGGGAGTTGGAGACCCCACCCGCGCGCGGCCCAGCTCGAAAGAAGTGGGGGCGCGGAGACGGCGCCGGCCCCAAACCGCGCGCGCGGTACAGCTCCCGTCGAGAGAGGATCAATCCGTTTCCGATCAGCGCGTCGCCGATGGCGAGGTAATTGGCGGCCGGGTGGGTGCCGATTCGGAAAGCCGGTAGCCGTGGCCGTCTCACCCTTACAGACGCGTCGCTGCGGCGTTCGCCGCCACGCCGCTTCCGCCCCGTCGACCGCCGGAGATATCATGGGCGAAGCACGGCCAGAGGGAGGATCGACATGCAAGCAGCCACCGCCCTACCCGCCCGCCGACGCTTCACGGTGGACGAGTTCGAGCACCTTGCAGAGGTCGGCATTCTCGACGAGGACGACCGCGTCGAGCTGCTCGACGGGGACATCGTCGAGATGACGCCGATCAGCAGTCAGCACGCCGGAGGCGTGAACGCCCTGATCGCCATCTACGCCGGCCGACTGGGCGATCGAGCCGTGGTCGCCGCCCAGAACCCCGTGCGCCTCGACGACTTCAACGAGCCCCAGCCCGATCTCTGTCTGCTCCGCCCCCGAGAAGACCGTTACCGCCGCTCCCATCCCGGCGCCGGCGACGTCCTCCTGCTCATCGAAGTGGCCCACACCTCGCAACCCTACGACCAGGGGATCAAGGCGCCGCTGTACAGCCGCTACGGAGTTCGGGAAACCTGGGTGGTCGACGTCGATGAATCCACAGTGCACGTGTTTCGCGACCCCTCACCGGCGGGTTACCGCTCGCACGAGCAGCTCCGGCCGGGCGAGACGGTCGCGCCGGAGGCCTTCCCGGAGGTGCTTGTGGAGGTCGCCGAGATCGTCGGCGCGCCCTGACGTATGGCTCTGACCAGGCGTGAACGGGAGCTCCGTTGGGTCGAGCGGGCTGGCCTGGTTGAGAGAATCGGGGCAACCATGTGCCCTTCGGCGCTAGGAGGCCGGGTCAGTGCCCTGGTGTCACTCGCGGCGATTGGCCTGTTGATGGCTGCCACGGTGAGCGCCCAGGCGCCCGCCGCAGCGTCGGCGGGGCAGGACGCGCTCGAGGTCTTCGATTTCTATATCGGCCGAATCGTCCCCACGGATCCTGCGGGGCTGGCGATGCAGAGCGATCTGCTGCTGGAGTGGGGCGTCGGCCGACTTGCGATCCGGTTCCGCGGTCGCTGGTCTCGTGAGGGATTCCCCGACGAGTTCGTCAGCGGTCTGATGGGATGGGATCCCGTGGATAGGGTCATCCGTATCAGCGGCGTCTTCTATCATGGCGCGTATTTCGCCGGAGTGATCGTCGTGTTGGATCGTGAGAAGCATATCGTCCAGCGACAGTGGACCGGCCACTATCCCCCACCGATTCACGAAGTGATCCGAGGCGTGCGATGATGTGGACGGAACTTCTCGTAACCTCGGCCATGACCGCCCATGAAGCCCGGCGGTGGGGTAGGCTTTCTCGATGAGCGGCCGCTCGGCCACGGTTCGGGATTCCCTCGATCCGGCAGACGGTGGAAGAAGAACGATGATCAAGACCCGGCGACGACTCTCCCGAAACCTGATCGCGTGCGCCCTTGGGCTCGCGGCCATCCTGGTTTCCGCAGCGGCCGGCGGCGCCCCTGCCACCGGCGAATGGCTCTACGTCTGCAACCAGAACGACGCGACCGTGTCGGTGATCGACATGGGGACCCAGGCCGTCGTGCGGACGATCGATCTGCAGGAGCTCGGGTTCTCCGCCAACGCCAAGCCCCATCACATCGCGGTCGAGCCTGACGGCTCGTACTGGTACGTAACGCTCATCGGCGACAACCAGATCGTCAAGCTCGACCGCGACGACCGCGTCGCCGGCCAGGTCGAGTTCGAGACCCCCGGCATGTTGGCGCTGCACCCGACCGAGGACTGGCTGTTCGTCGCCCGCTCGATGACCGCCGTCAATCCGCCGCAGCGAATCGGGATGATCCGTCGCTCGAGCATGGAGATCGACGAGCTGCCGATCTTCTTTCCGCGGCCCCACGCGCTGGCGCTGCAGCCGCTGACCAACACCGTCTACACGGCCAGCCTGGGGGTGAACCAGATGGCCGCGGTCGGCTTCGAGGACGAGGACATCGAGCTGGTCAATGTCGAGGGCGAGCCGCACGCGCTGATGCAGTTCGCGCTCTCGCCCGACGGCCGCACGCTGGCGGTATCGGCGGAGCTTTCGCACAAGGTGATGCTCATCGACATCGGCGAGCCGCTGGCGCCGCGGATCACCGACGTGATCGACGTCGGCGCGCAGCCGTTCGACCCGATCTTCACCCGCGACGGCCGCTGGCTGTATGTTCCCAACAAGGCGGCGAACACGGTCACCGTGATCGACATGGACACGCGGCGGGTGGCGCGGGTGATCGAAGGCAATGGCCTGGCGCAGCCGCACGGCGTCGCCCTCTCGCCCGACGGCCGCTTCGTGTACATCTCGAACAACAACACCGGCGCCCCCCACGATATGGCGGCGATGGCCGGTGGCGAGCACGCCGAGCACGCCCCGGCGCCGGCGCCGGGCCTCGGGACCGTAGTGGTCATCGACACGGAGACGCAGAGCATCGTCGAGGTGATCGAGGTCGGCCACAACGCGACGGGGATGGGCGCCAGCGGGCGTCGCTAACCGGCAGGCTCGATCGCGCGGACCAAAGCCTTCTGACTCGCAGGTCAAGAACATCTCGATCCCGACGCAGGCGGAGAGGTTCGATCGGGCGGATCAACGCTTTCTGACTCGCTACAAACATCATCATGCTCAGAGGATGGAGCACTACGTCCGCCGCAGCGCTTGCAGCGGATCCAGCCGGGCCGCTCGCCACGCCGGCAGCACCGCGGCTGCAGCAGCCGTCGCCAGGAGCGTCGCGGCAACGGCAATGAACGTCCACGGGTCGCGCGGGCTGACATCGACCAGGAATGCCTCCAGGAGACCGGTCAGCCACCAGGCCGCGAGCAGACCGGCGGCGGTGCCGGCGACCGCGATGCGGGCCGCGCCACCGACGACTCCCCGGACCACGACCGCCTGCGACGCCCCCAGTGCGGTCCTCACGGCGATCTCCTGGGTACGCTGGGCGACGGCGAACGACTGCAGCGCGTAGATGCCGATCGCGGCCAGCAGCAGGGCCAGCGCCGCGAACGACCCCAGCACCGACATGGTGGTCCGCTGGCCGGAAACGCCGCCGGCGAGCCGGTTGTCGAGAGTATCGATGCCGGCGGCGAGGCCGTCGTCCAAGGCGCCGATCTGTTCGCGTACGACGCCCATGAGCGCGGCATCGGAGCCCCCGGCGCCGCGTACCAGCAGCGCCATCTTCCCGGCGGTGCGCGGCACCTGCCGGAACAGGATGTACATCGCCTCGTGAACGTCGGAGTCGAAGCCGAAGTTGCGCACGTCTTCGGCGACGCCGATCACGGTGAGCCACGGTGAGCCTTCGGGGGCCTCCATGCTGGTGGCGCGGATTCTCCTGCCCAGCGGGTCCTCTCCGGGCCAGAAGGTCTCGGCGGCGGCGCGGCTGACGATCACGACCCGCTGACCGTTGGCGGCGTCACGGCTGTCGAACGGGCGGCCCGCCAGCAACGGGATCTCGAGGGTTTCGAAGTAGTCGTCGCTGACGGCCCGATACTCGGCGGCCAGGTCGAGGTCCGGCCTGCCCTCCACGGCTACCCAGCCGTTGCCGCCGTCGCCGGCCGGCGGTGGGTTGGCGACCGCCACCGACGCGATCCCGGACAGCGAGCCGAAGCGCTCGAGGAGGGCCTCCCAGATGCCGACCCGGTTGCTGGGATCGGCGAGGAGCCGCGGCGAGCTGGCGGCGACGTCGGCGACCACCACGCCGCGCGGTTCGAAGCCGAGCTCTCGACCCACCAGCGTGGTGAAGCTCAACAGCAAGAGCCCGGCGCCGGTCAGAAGGAGAACCGCGAGGGCGATCTCGCCGGCGACCAGAAGCGTCGCCGGACCGCGCCCGGCACCGCCGCTGAAGCGCGCTCCGGCCGCCATCGCGGTCTTCGGCGCAGCGCCCGAGGCGTTGATCGCGGGCGCCAGCCCGGCGAGCGCGCCGGCCAGCAACGACGCAAGGACCGCGAACGCCAGGACCCATCCATCGACCGCGATCTCCGTGGTGCGCGGCAACGCCTCCGCGAGGCGCGCCGAGACTGTTGCCGCGACTCGCCAGGCGAGCAACACGCCAAGCCCACCCCCCAGCAAGGCGAGCACCAGGTTCTCGACGATCTGCTGCTGGATGATCCGCAGGCGGCCGGCGCCGAGCGCGACGCGCACCGCGATCTCCTGGCGGCGCGCCGAGCTGCGCGCGAAGTTGATCCCCGCGAGGTTGGCGCAGGCCAACAGAAACACGAAGCCGACGGCGCTCATCAGCAGCGTCAACGTCCCGCTGATCCGGCCGGTCAACCGTTCGTGCAGGGGCTCGACGTGGACGCCCCACGAGTAGACGCCGGCCGGGTCGCTGGCGCGAATCCCCGCGGCGATGGTGCCGAGATCGTCACCGGCCTCACGGATGCTCACGCCGGGCCGCAGGCGGGCGACGGCGAACCAGTTGATGTTGTTGCGCATGGCGCCGGTCTGGGGACGATAGCGATAGGGCAGCCAGACGTCGGTGCCCTGCGGGAACTCGAGCCCGGCGGGCACGACGCCGACGATCTCGCGCGGCTGTCCCTGGATGAACAGCTCGGCGTCGAGCCCCGGATCGGCTCCCATCACCCGTTCCCAGAATCCCTGCGACACGACCGCCACCGGGGCGTCCGCCTGGCTCTCTTCTTCGGTGAAGGCGCGGCCGAGGTGCATCGGCATGCCGACCACCTCGAAGAACGCCCCGCCGACGATGGCGCCCGGCGCAAAGAAGGCCCCCTCGGGCGTCATCACGGTCACCGTGCTCTCGTGGTGATGGATGGCGGTGGCGGCCAGCGTGTTGTTGCGCTCCTTCCAGTCGACCCAGTTGCCCTGCGACACGTAGGGGAACCAGTTGCCGGCCTCGCCCATCGAGTGCAGCGCCACCAGACGATCAGGCTCCGGGAATGGCAGGGGCCGGAGGAGAACCCGCTCGACGACCGTGAAGGTCGCCGTGGTCAGGCCGATGCCGAGCCCGAAGATCACGATGGCAAGCGCCGCGAAACCCGGGGCCTGCCGGATGCGGCGCAGCGCCAGGCCGAAATCGCGGCTGACGTTGTCGAGCCAGCTGCGCAGCCGTAGTGATCCCTCGCGGCGCCGCGCCGACAGGTATAGGCGGCGGCGGGATTCCTCGACCCCACCGAAGCGCCGCTCCGCCTCGGCGCGCGCCTCATCCGGATCGAGCCCGCCGGCGATGAGCTCCTCGGTACGCAAAGCGATGTGGGCCCGGATCTCGGCGTCGATCTGGCGCGCCAAATCCCGATCGCGGCGCTTCACGGGCGCACCGGCGGGCCAGCTGCGGGGCCAGGAAGCGCCCCGGCGCGTATCGCCCATCCAATCGATCGCCCCTTCGGCCGCGGCCGACGTCGGGCCGCGCAGGCGTTGGCCGGGCCGCTCACTCGTCGCCCCCGCGAAGCTGGAGGATGCCCGCGACGGAAACGGCGTAGCGAGTCCAGGTATCGGCCGCCGCTTCGAGGCGCTCCTGCCCCTTGGCGGTCAGCTCGTAGTACCGGGCCCGCCGATTGTTCTCGGTCGTGCCCCAGGTCGCGCGCACCAGGCGGCGGCCCTCCAGCCGGTGCAGCGCCTGGTAGATCGCGCTGTCCTCGACGCCAAGGGCTCCGTCCGAGTGCCTCTCCAGCCAGCTGGCGATGCCGTAGCCGTGGGCGCGCCCCTGGCTCAGCGCCTTGAGGACCAGCAGATCGAGGGTTCCCTTCAGCAGCGGCAGCGTGGCGCGATCGATTTTCATAGAGAAGACTCCCCATAGGCTCTAAGGGGAAGGATCTTGAACCATCGAAGGGGATGCTGTCAAACGTTTTTGCCCCCGTCTCTCGCCAGAGGCAGGGGGTGCGTCGCCGCCTGGCGGCACCCGCCGCCAATTGTTCTCGCGGGAGCCGGCCCGCTCAGAAGCCGTTACGGAGCTGCCACTCGATCTCAGGCGGGGCCACGAAGATGTTGTCGGGATAGCGGCGGTACGCGGCGATCGCCTCGAAGATCGACCGGGTGTCGTAGCGGTCGAGCGACAGGCCCGCGAGATACTGGAGCCGCAAGCTGCGATCGCGGTTGATCTCGGCGTCGGCGAGCCAGCCGGCGAGGTCGGGACCTTGGCCGAGGAACTGGCCCAGGAACGCCTGCGCCGAGTAGAGGTCGACCTCGGCCAGAGAGCGAGCGATCTCCGGGTTCGCCCGCAGGCGCTCCTGCAGCGCGGTCACGTCGATCGTCGTCGGTCCGAGCTGGCCGAGCATCACGACGTCGTAGCCGTCGCCATGGAGGTCGCTGTTCCAGACCGTGCCGTCGGGGAACGCCTGAAAGAAGGTCCCCATCTCGCTCTTGACCGTCTCGACGCTGGTCTCGTACAGGGGCACCCACTGGGCGACGACGCCGCCCGGGTTCAGGTGGCGCTTGACGAGGTCGAAGTACTCGACCGAGTACAGCGAGGCGGCGCCGCGCACCCAGGGGTGGATCGGATCCGAGGTGATGATGTCGAAGGTCTCCCGCGTGGTCGCCATGAAGTGGCGAGCGTCGTCGTAGATGACCTCGGTGCGCGGGTCGTTGAGCACGTCGTAGTTCTCTTCGACGAACCAATAGCCTGCGGCCTCCGTAACCAGCGGCTCGATCTCGCAAATCACGATCCGCTCGACTCCCGGGTACTTCACGAACGAGCCTGCCGTCACGCCGGCCCCGAAGCCGACAACCAGCACCGTCTTCGGGTCGGGGTGCACGAGCCCGGGGACGTGCCCGAGCAAGCGCTCGATGCGCATGTCGATCGGCTTGTTCGAGGCCACCACCTTGCCGCCGACGTGCATGCTGCGCGTCTGGCCGTCCTCGTAGTCGGAGACCGCGACGGAGGTGCTGCGACCCTCACCGACGTAGTGATAGGCCTCGACGTTGCCCCACTCCTCGACGAAGCGCCCATAGGCGATCAACCCGGGCTCGGTGGCCACGACCGCCCGGCTCATCAGCACGGTCACGCCGAGAATGAGCGCGCCGCGGCCAAGCATCTCGATCGGCCCCCAGCGCTTGGCGCCGGCGTGGGCGAACATGAACAGCGCCGCAACGCCGGCCAACAGCGTCAAGTACTTCTGCGACGACTGGGTGCCCAGCCACGGCAGCAGCACCATGCCGAACAGCAGCGACCCGACGATCGCGCCGACCGTATTGGCGGCGTAGGTGTCGCCGACGACACGGTCGGCGTTGTCGCCGCCGCGGACCGCCGCCGCCATCGCCAGCGGGAAGCTGGCGCCCCACAGGAAGGTCGCCGGCAGCATCGCCACCAGGGCCCGCAAGAGGTCGTGCTGGTAGCGCGGCAGCAGGCTGTCGTAGAACTCCGGGTTGATGTACCAGAAGGGGATCTCCCGGTTGATCACGTAGGCGGCCATCGGAATGGCGACGACCAGCAGCATCTGGCACCAGGCGAGCGCCAGCCCCGGCCGTTTCAGGTCGCGCCCCAGCGCCGAGCCGAGGCTGCTGCCGGCGCCGAGCCCGACCAGAAAGACCGCCAGGATGATCGAGAAGGTGAACACCGTCGCCCCCATCAGCAGGCCCAACAGCCGCGTCCAGATCACCTGGGCCCCGAGCGCCGTCAACCCGGACAGCCCGATCGCCAGGTAGACGATACGGCGATCGATGCCGGGCTCCAGGCCGGGTGCTTCGATCGCCGCGGCGACGAGCTCGCCGGTGGTTCCGCGTACCGCCGCCGTTCCGGTCGCCGCTCCCGAAACGACCAAGCTTTCGGGTGCCGGTTGCGTTTCGACTCCGTTGGCCGCCGTATCTTCCTGTGAAGGCGACTGCCCGGAGCCGGCGAGCGATTGCGCCGCCGGGCCCGCGACCTTCGTCGAGGACCGATAGCCCGCCGCCAGCCGCGCCAGCGCCAGCGACACCAGCGCCACCAGCGCGTTGAGCGCCGCCGCCACGAAGGTGGCGAAGACCATGTCGTAGACGCGCAGCAGGTAGAAGCCGGCCAGCAGGCAGCCGGCGACGGCGCCGGCCAGGTTGGCCATGTAGAGGAACCCGAGACGCGAGATGCCGATGCGCGTCGCTTCCATCCAGCGGGCCACGGCCGGCAGCGTCGCCCCCATCAGGATCGTCGGCGGCAGCAGGCAC
>DASWHK010000324.1:0-4076 GCA_036398215.1 Acidobacteriota bacterium
AGGAAATGCGACGGCGTAACGCTGCCGAGGCGGCGGAACTCGCGGATCAGGTGCGACTGGTCGGCGTAGCCGAAGCGGTGGGCAAGGTCCAGCCAGTCGACCTCGGCGCGGCCGCGGCAGGCGGAGATGACGCCCTGGAAGCGCTCGATGCGCCCCACCACCTTGGGCGGCAGCCCGACGACACGGCGAAACTGCTCGACCAGGTGCTTGTTGCTCAGGCCGAGGCGCTCGCAGACCTCGGCCACCGGCGCGCGGTGGGCGCCGCCGTCGCGCAGCATCTCGGTAGCGCGACGAACGGTCGAAAAGGACGAATGGACCCGGCGCCGCCCGAGCAGCCAGGTCTCGAGCTCGGCGGCCCGGGCGCGGTCGGAGGGCAGCGCGCCGAGACGATCGCGCAGCGCCGCGGCCTCCGATCCGATTAACAGGTCGAGCTCGAGAACCTGGTTCGAGACCTCGTCCATGCGCAGGTCGAGGAAGGCGTGGGCGCCACCCGGCCGGAAGCGCACGGCGATGTGATCGGCGCCGTTCTCCGCGGAATGCACCAGGCGACGGTCGTGAAGACCGGACAACCAGGAGCGCCGATAGGTGGCGTGCAGCTCCTGGTCGCCGTGCCCTACCACGGCCTGTACCGGCCCGAAGTTGACCATCAGCTCGACGGCGCCATTGGGCAGCACCGCCTCGGTGCTGAAGTGTGCCGCGCCGCGAACCCCCCAGATCGTCTCGACGAAAGGGGCAAGCTCGGGGCCCGGCGGAAACGAAAAGAACTCGAAGCCGCTCATCGCCAGACCATGCCACGCGATCCCGGCCGTTCCAAGCTCGCCCGCGACGCCCCGAGCGAGGTCGTTCTATCGGCGCATGCCTCGCAGCAGGCCGAGGAAGTCATCCACGGGCATGCCGTCTTGGACCCCGGGTTCCTCGGCGCCTCGCCACGAGATCCGGCCGTCACGGACGGGAATCGCTAGGTTAGGTGCCCGCCGTGGACCTTGTCGGCCCAGCCGGCGGAACGGCCGGAAGCGTTCCGTTGCGGCTACTACGCGAACATGGGGCGGTCGGTATCCCCGACCCGATCAGGTTCGGCTGGTCAGCCCTACTGCAGCTCCACCGTGGTGCTCGCCGCGCCGCCCTTGAGCGCCGAGTAGCTCACCGTCATCGAGCCGCTGCCGCGCACCAGGTATTCGATCGTCCGCGTGGTGCGGCCGGGATGGCCGCTGCGCACCATGATGCGGTCGAGCTGCCGCTGCTCGATGAGCTCGGTGGGGCCGGGGCGGAACTTGTCGGGCACCCAGCCGGCCGCGATGATCTCGACGTTGCCGTCGACGGTGATCAGGTCCGGACGCACGACCTTGTTCTCCCTGGCGCGCACGGTGATGGTCGGGATGAGGCGCTCGTTGCGGATGTCGACGCGCACCCGGTAGACGTCGCCATCGACACGCTCCACCGAGGTCTCGCCCATGGCCATCAGCGGCATCATGTCGGCGTGATAGAGCGTGAAGGCCATGTTGCGGTGGAACAGCTCCATGCTCATGAAGCGCGGGTTGACGCGCCCGAAGAGCTTCTTGAAGCCGCCCAGCTCGACGGCGCCGAACTGCGTGTGCTCGTAGGGCGTCCATTCCACGAACTGGTCGCCGAACTCCAGGAAGTCGTTGAAGAAGTAGTTCGAGCGCGCCCCGGCGATGGGCTGGCTCGGGTCCCGCTCCTGCGCCTGCAACAGCGGGCTGTTGAAGTACTGGCCGCCGTTCCACAGCTCGTTGGAGAAGCTGACGATGCCGAGGCCGTCGTTGGTCCAGTCGATGGAGCCGCCGTGGACGGTGTACAGGCCCTGCCACACCACCAGGTAGTCGTAGTAGGGCAGCATGCGCTCGCCGAACTCGCCGAGCTCGTCGTACACGCGGACGTCGGCCGACGGGTAGTCTCCCTGCCAGGCGGCGCCCGGACCGCGCAGGATCATGCCGCCCGAGTTGTGGAACGACTGGAAGCCGGCGATGTTCGGATGGGCCATCATGAAGTCGTTGATGGCGCGCGCCTCCGGCAGCTCGAAGGGATAGTTCATCGAGCCGCCCTGAATGTAGTTGGGCTGCCAATCGGAGGCGTAGTTGCGGTTGGGGTCGTAGCCGCCGACGGGGTCCTCGTTGACGCGGCCGTCGCCGTCGTCGTCGATGCCCTCGGAGCCGAGCAACACCCAGTCGCCCACCTCGTCGGGCCCGACCCGCTCCATGATGCGCGGATCGAGCGCGCTGATCCGGTGCGTGCCCTCGCCGGGGACGTGCTTGCGGATCTGCTCGATGACGCCGTTGCCGTTCAGGTCGTTGGGGCCGTCCTCGTCGAAGGCGCCGTCGCCGTCGGAGTCCACCGGAACGTGGCCGGTGCGCGCCCCGGCGCCGTGCTCGTCGAGAAAGTAGTCGCGGCCGTCGGGGTTGACGCTGGGCAGCAGGTAGAAGACGCGCTCGTCGACGAGCCGGGTGATCTCGTCGATCTCGCCGTAGTTCTCCATCAGGTACCAGATGGTGTAGAGGATCACCTCGCCGCCCTGGATCTCGTTGCCATGCACGTTGGCCTCGATGAACATCGCGGCCTTACCCTCCTCGGGCCCGGTCTCCGGGTTGCTGATGGTCATCAGCCACATCTCGCGCCCGCCGTAGCTGCTGCCGATGGACTGCAGGTCGAGGAAATCCGGCCAGGTCTCGGCCATGAGCTGCATGCGCTCGCCGATCTCGTCGTGATCGAGCCAGCGGTCCCAGGTCAGGTCGAGGGTGTGCTCGGGGTCGGAGCCGCGCTGTTGCGCGGTGGCGCCCGCCGTCAGCGTCGCCGACAGCGCCAGCGCCGCCAGCGTGAGTGCGAGCGCGCTGCGTCGCAGGGTCATGGTCGTCATCGTGCTCTTCGTCTCGATCGAGCGCTTCGTCGTCATCGTCCTCTTCGTCTTCATCGTGCTCTTCGCCATGATCGAGCGCTTCGTCGTCGTCATCGTTCTCTTCGCCTTGACCGAGCGCTTCGTCGTCGTCATCGTGCCCTTCGTCGTGATCGTGCTGTTCGTCGTCATCGGTCTACCTGAGCGTCACGGTTGCCGTGTCGGTCCCACCCTTTTGGGAACGGACCCAGATCTCCACGGTCTGCCCTTCGTCACCCCGGATCACCCAGGAGAACGCCGCCCGCGAGCCGGAACCGTCCAGCTTGCCCACCGTGCTGGACTTGGGGTCGCCGGTGAGGATCGCCTCCTGGTCGACCTGAATACGCACCGTGGTCGGCTGTACGGAACGCGACACCTGGCCGTGCTCCAGCGACGTCGGGAAGTAGCCGGAATTCTCGATCTCGACGCGCACCGTGAAGACCCCGCCGCCGTGCGCCGTGACCTCGGTGTCGACGACGCCGATGCGCGGCAGCATGCCGGCGAGCCGCACCACGAACTCGCCGTGGCTGCGCCCCAGGGCGGCGAGCTGGGCCGCCGGAGCGTTGGTGGCGGCGTAGGGCACGAAGCCGCCGATCTCCACCGGGCCGAGGTCCGGGTGCTCGAAGGCAGTCCAGTCGGCGAAGATGTCGACGCCGGCGCCCTGCAAGGCGTCGATCAGGCGGGCGTCGCCGGTGGCGTCGTCGGAGGAGGGCTCCGGCAGCCCCCAACCCTGGGTGCTGAACGCCGGCACGCCCATGTGGTAGTACGCCACCTGGAAGAAGGCCCCCTGGGCGCGGCGGTTCACGCCGACCTCGGTGATGCCGGTGATCTCGCGGTAGGCAGCGGAGACGGCGGAGAAGTACTCCCGGTCCTCGCCGTTCACGGTCACCGCCGGACGCCGGCCGGATTGTGGGTCGTTGTCGGCGCCGCGCTGGGCGCCGCGCAGCCGAACGCCGCCCGCCCCGACGGCGCCGCCGAAGCCGCCGCCGCCGCCACCACCGAAAACACCGTCGTCGTAGAGGTCGGCGTTGGCCTCGCCGGCGAAGGCGACCAGATCGATGGCGCTCGGCGCGGCGAGCTCGCCGCGGTCGTTCGGCGCCGTCACCAGGTTGTCGGAATGGCCGAACGTCAGCACCGCGCCGACGTGGCGGTTGGCGATGACGAAGTCCATCAGCGCGCGCGACTCCGGCTC
>DASWHK010000325.1:0-3476 GCA_036398215.1 Acidobacteriota bacterium
CAGAAGGGCGATGAGAAATGCCGGCTAGAATCGAGGCCGCCGCCGGCCAGGACACCTGGTCGCTGGCCGGCCAGGAGCTGAGCTCGCGGCTGCTGCTCGGCACCGCGCACTACCCCAGCCGCCAGGTCCTTCTCGATTCGCTGGCGGCCTCGGGCACCCAGGTGGCGACCGTCGCGCTGCGCCGCGTCAAGCCGGGCGGCGGCGGCGACGAGGAGGACCTGTACAGGGCGCTGCGCAAGGCCGGCTACCTGATCCTGCCCAACACCGCCGGCTGCTTCACCGCCGAGGACGCGGTGCTCACCGCCCAGCTGGGCCGGGAGGCGCTGGGGACCTCGTGGGTCAAGCTGGAGGTAATCGCCGACCACGACACCCTGCTGCCCGACACCGAGCAGTTGATGGTCGCCGCCGAGCGGCTGATCGCCGACGGCTTCCAGGTCCTCCCCTACACCAACGACGACCCGGTGGTGGCCGTCAAGCTCGAGCAGATGGGCTGCCCGGCGGTGATGCCGCTGGCGGCACCGATCGGCTCCGGGCTCGGCGTCCGCAACCCCCACAACCTGCTGCTGATGCGCGAGGCGGTGTCGATTCCGATGATCATCGACGCCGGCGTCGGCACGGCCTCGGACGTGGCGATCGTCTTCGAGCTCGGCGGCGATGCGGTGCTGCTGAACACCGCGGTGGCGCGCGCCGGCGAGCCGGTGCGCATGGCCCGCGCCATCCGCCACGCGGCGATCGCCGGGCGCGAAGCCTTCCTCGCCAAGCGCATGCCGCGCAAGTTCCACGCCGATCCTTCGAGCCCCCGCGAGGGGTTGCCTTGGCGGTAGCCGGCGACGAACCGCGTGGTCACGCTGAATCTGTGGTGAATCGAAGCTTGCCGCCCCCGCCATGGCTGATGCTGGTGGCCGACCGTGGCTTCTTCGGCGGCGACGAGGCCTGGCTGGAGGCCCTCGAGCGGATCGCCACGGCAATCGTGGTGGTATCCAGTGCGAAAGACGCCGAGACGATCGCGGCAGAGGGCCCGGGTGACGCCCCTGGGAACGCGGCGCAGCGACTCGGACGGTTGCCCGGCATCCTGATACAGCTCCGCACCAAGGAGCTCACCGGGCAGCGGCGTGAGCAGCTCATGACCGCCGGCCTGGCACGCGCTCGCGCCGCCGGCGTGCCGGTGTTCCTGAATGGCCCCGAGGCCGAGGCCCGCCGCCTCGGTTTCGACGGCGTGCACTGGCCGGAGAGCTCGATCCCGAGGGGGCGGACCTCCTCGGGCGACGGAACGTTCGTACGCTCCGCAGCGGTCCACTCCGCCGCCGCGGTCGGTCGCGCCGAAGCCGCCGGCGCCGACCTTGCGGTGTTCGGGCCGGTGTTCACCAGCGGCCCCAAGCTCGGCGTCGGCACCGGGGCCCTCGCCGCCGTCGTCCGCCAGACCAGCCTCCCGGTGTTGGCGATCGGAGGCGTCGACGCGACGCGGGTTGCCGCCTGCCTGGGCGTGGGGGCGGCCGGTGTGGCGGTGGTCAGCGCCGTCTTCGCCGCCGGCGTCGACTCCGGCGCGGCGCTGGGCGCTCTTTGCCGGGCTCTACGCGCTGCCGCGGCGCCAGCGTAGCCCGGCTTTTTTTGCCGGTTCGCGAATCTGGTTCAAGCGTCGCTCACCCGCGCAAGCCAGCCCCAACTATCGCGACTTCGCGTACGTGCCGATGAGCTCAGCGCTGGCCAGCACGTGGCCCTCCATCGCCTTCAGCAGCTCCTCTTTGCTCGGCTGATGCAGGTCTGGTAGCACCGTGGCGAGAGCGTACAGCTTGTGGAAGTAGCGATGGCGGCCGATCGGCGGCGCCGGCCCACCGTATCCCGTGCGCCCCCAGTCGTTGAGCCCCTCGCGCGCCCCCTCGGGCAGCTCGTCGCCGTCGCGCGCCAGGCCGGTGACGGAAGGAGGCAGGTTGTACAGGACCCAGTGGACCCAGGTCGTGCGAGGGTTCGCCGGGTCCGGTGCGTCCGGATCATCGACGATCAGCGCCAGGCTCTGGGTCGCCTCCGGGGCGCCGGACCAGGAGAGCGGTGGAGAGATGTCGCGCCCGTCGGCGGTGTACTCGGTGGGAATCTTGCCCTCGTGGGAGAAGGCGGATGATCTCAGCTCCAATGGCATCGGGCATCCTCGGGTGCGGGGTTCGAAACGGGGGCCGGAACCACCGGCAACGACCCGCTGCGCCGAGCGCGGTGGCCGCCGGCCGATATGTTCCATTCCATGTAGTTCCATGTAATCACGCACCTGGCGCCGCGCGCCAAGCGGCCGCGGGCTTCCAAGCGGTGAACCGGCCCTACCGGGTCGTCTCACCTCTCGCTGCTCGAGGCTAGCCGCCGCCGAGGTCGAAGGCCCGCACCAGGTTGAAGCCGAGCCGGACGTCGCTGCGGATGCCGGTCTTCTGGGCGCCCGGCGCCATCTGGTCGGGCGTATAGAGCACGGCGTTGGTCAGGCCGATCTGGAAGAGGTGGCCGCCCACCTTGATCGCCCAGAACACCTGCCACTGATCGACCGCCTCCGGGCTCTCGAAGCCGCCGAGGTTGGTGATCCACTCGACGTCGAGGCTGTGGCCGGGGGTCACCCGAAACGTCCCGCCCAGGCCGATGGCCGCCGAGTAGTCGTCGCTGGCCGGGTTTCCGGAGGCGTCCGTGTTGGTGGCGAGGAACGGCACCGCCACGACGCTGACGCGATCGTGGAGCTTGAAGCCAACCGGTAGCTCGACGGCGAAGCGGCCCTTGTCGATGATCTCGTCGCGGTCGACGTAGGCGCCGGTGAGCACGGCGGCGACCGATATGGGGGCCGCCAGCCGCCCCTCGTCGAGGAGCGAGAGCTTGGCGCCATACTCCCAGGTGCCGCGCACGGCGCTGCGGCCGCCGTGCACCTGCAGCCAGTCCCTGATCCCGTAGGCGAACCAGAAGACCGGCGTCGCGAAGCTGTCTAGCCCCCAGAGGCCCTGGCGGCCGGCGTCGCGGATCGAGGACTGGAAGCGGTGGGTGAAATGCACCTCGAGCGTGCGCTCGCCGGGCAGCATCGGGGTCGGCAGGTTGATCAGGTCGGTGCCGAACCAGCTCGGGAAAGCCTGATCGCCCGACTGGAGCCAGGCATAGATGTCGGCGATCTCGGCGTCGCTCAGCCGCTCGGGGCCGAAGGTCGGCATCATGCCGCCGGTCGGGTCGCGGAGCTGGGCGCGGACCTGTTGTAACGAAAGGCTGGTGCCCGCCAGCGCCGGGCCCATGCCGCCGCTCGCGTCCGCCGCGTGGCAGCGGGCACATTCGAGCCGCTCGTAGAGCTGGCCGCCGTTGGCGGCGTCCTGCGCCAGCGCCAGCGCCGGCGTTGCCACCATCAAAGCGGCGGTCGCGAGGCCGGCAAGCGCCCCGCGCCTCGACTCTGGAATGATTGGCTCCCACCTTCCGTTCGGACGCTGCATTCTCGTGTCCCCTGTCGGCTGTCGATGCGGCTGGCGATG
>DASWHK010000326.1:0-3470 GCA_036398215.1 Acidobacteriota bacterium
CTTCGTCGTCTCGACCGTCACTACCCAGACCGGCGAAGCGGAGTCGCGCTGGCGGCCGCTGGTGGCCCAGGGGCTGGCGATCAACGGTCAGGCGGCGATCGATGCCTACGAGCGCGACGGCCGGGAGGCGCTGGCCGCTCATCTCGATCGCATCGAGCGACGCATCGACATGCGCGCCTGGCTGCTCGACGACCAGCTCCGCGAGCTGTCCAGCCGCGAGCTGCCCGACGGCGGCGAGGAGTTGGCCCGGGAGGCCGCCTCGTCCGAGGAGCTGGTGGTTCGGGAGGTCGAGCAGGGGCCGCGCCTGGTGGCAAGCCGGATCATCACCCCCGAGGGCGGGCAGTACGTGATGCTCGCCGAGATCGTGCGCGTCTTTTATCGTGGCGGGCGTCCGCGCGACCGCGCCGACAACCGCTTTCGTGGCGTCGTCGAGGGGCAGACCGGCGGCCGGGGCGTGGAGGGCCAGGCCGGCGGCCAGGGAGATGAAACGGTCCTCCCGGATGCCGGCGCCGCATCCGCTGCCGATCGCGGTGGCTTCGACCGTCGCGGCGGGCCGCCGCGCGGTCCGCGCGAGGCGCGCCCGCCGGCCTGGTACTGGGTCTGGCTGTCGCTCATCGACGACCCGGGCGCGCTGGCCTTCCGGCTGCTGGCGGTCTTCCTCACCGCCGGCCTGGTCTGCTACGGGCTCGCCCGTTACCTGACCGCGCCGGTTTTGCGGCTGCGCGACGCGACCAACCGGCTGGCTGGCGGCGATCTCGCTGTTCGCGTCGGGCCGGCGGTCGGCAACCGCAAGGACGAGCTCGCCCAGCTCGGCCACGACTTCGACCTCATGGCGGCGCGCATCGAGTCGCTGCTCACCACCCAGCGCCAGCTGCTCAGCGACGTCTCCCACGAGCTGCGCTCGCCGCTGGCGCGGTTGAACGTGGCCCTCGCCCTGGCGCGGCAGCGCTCGGGGCCCGAGGCGGCGGCGCCGCTCGATCGCATCGAAGCCGAGGCCGAGCAGCTCAACGCCTTGATCGGCCGGGTGTTGGAGCTGGCCCGTCTGGAGAGCGGCGCCGCGCCGGCGGAGCGCGCCCCGGTGGACCTCGGCCGCCTGCTCGAGGACATCGCCGCCGACGCCGACTTCGAGGCCCGGGCCAAAGACTGCACCGTGACCTTCTCGGCGGCCGAGCCGTGTCGGGTGCTGGGTAGCGAGCCGCTGCTGCGCAGCGCCTTCGAGAACGTGGTCCGCAACGCCGTCCGTTACACGGCCCGCGGAACCGGCGTCGAGATCGAGATGGCGCCAGCCGGTGGCGGCGCCGTGGTGACGGTCCGCGATCACGGCCCGGGGGTCGCCGAGGAACACCTCGACGACATGTTCGAGCCCTTCTATCGCCTCGCCGATGCGCGCGACCGGGAGAGCGGCGGCACCGGATTGGGGCTGGCCATCACCCGCAGGGCCATCCGGCTGCACGGCGGCACCGTGCAGGCGGCCAACGCCGAGGACGGCGGCCTGATCGTCGAGCTGCGGCTGCCGCCGGAGCCGCCGGCCTAGACGTCGACCTTGAAGCTGCTCACCCAGCGAAAGCCGAAGTCGTTGCAGCGGAAGTAGGGCGCCAGGCTGGCGCGAGCCGCACAGCGGTTCATCAGGGTCTCGTGCTTCCAACTGCCGCCGCGCGCCGCGCGCTGGCCGGTGCGCCGCGATCCCATCGGGTTCCGCCCCTCCGATTCGGAGTAGTAGATCGGGTCGTAGCGGTCCAGGCACCACTGGAAGACGTTGCTGACCATGTCGAAGAGGCCGTAGGAGTTGGGCGAATTGACACCGGGCTTGTAGGGGCCCGGGAGGGGGCCGCCGGTCAGCTTGTAGGCTGACCGGGCGATGTCGTTGCCCCAGGGATATTCCATGCCCTGCAGGCCGGAGCGGGCCGCTTTCTCGAACTCGGCCTCCGTCGGCAGCCGCATGTTCATGCCCGACTTGTGGCCCAGCCAGGTGCAGTACTCCTTGGCCTCGTACCAGTTGACGCCGACCACCGGCTGGCGGGGGTCGTTGAAGTCGGGATCGTCCCACCACTGCGGCGGATCGACGTCTTTGTTCTCCTTCAAGAAGATGGCGTAGTCGTGGTTGAGCACCGGCATCTGGGCCATCTCGAAGGCCGACACGTACACGCGGTGCGCCGGGGACTCGTCGAAGCTGTCGCCCTTGGTGCCCATCATGAACGGTCCCTCGGGCACCAGGCAGCGCTTGAGGTTGAGCTTCTTCTTGGTGCCGAACGAGAAGATGGCGGGACGTGGCAGCGAGCTCATGGCGTCCCATCGTAACGCGTCCTACCGTCCGGCGCGGGGAACGGCCCCGGCGGCGTCATCTACAAGATCCTCCGCAGATCCCCCACCCGCCCGCGAAGCACCCACAGCTTCGCCAGGTGGGTACGATGTAGGTTCCGTCTCCCACGCGCCTGGAACTTTTCTCTTGCAAAACAGACAAATGTCTGCTTTACTTCGATGTATCGATTCGGAGACGAAAGACCGATGGCACACACTCCTCCAGGACAGACCAGAGAGCGCGTTTTCCGCTTCATGCGCGACCGCCTGCTCGACGGCCGGCCGCCGACGCTGCGCGAGGTGCGCGACGCCATGGGCTTCCGCGCCGTGGAGTCGGCGCGCGCCCATCTGGCGGCCCTGGTGGAGGAAGGGCGGCTGGCCCAGAGGCCGGGCAAGGCGCGCGGCTACACGTTGCCCGAGAGCTCGGGGCAGGGCGGGGTGCCCCGTCTCGTGCCCTTGCTCGGCCGGGTGCCGGCCGGTCCCCTCGACCTGGCGATCGAGGAGGTCGAGGCCTACCTGCCCTCGCGCTCCGGCAGTAACGACGAGCTGTTCGCCCTGCGGGTGCGCGGCGACAGCATGCGCGACGCCGGCATCATGGACGGCGACCTGGTGATCGTCCGCCGCCAGCCCACCGCCAGCTCGGGATCGATCGTCGTGGCGCTGGTGGGCGACGAGGCGACCGTAAAGACGCTCCACATCAGAAACGGAACGGGGACGGAAGACGGGCCCGACGCCGCCGGCGGGACGCCCGCCGGCTCTCGCGGCCGCATCGAGCTGCGCCCGGCGAACCCCGACTACGAGCCCATCGTTCCCGATCCCGATGAGCTGCAGATCCTCGGCAAGGTCATTGAAGTACGACGCTATCTAGAAGGAGGCCTTTGAGGTCATGCGAGGCGCATCTGGAAGGAGGCCTTTGAGGTGATCGCCCAAGCAGTGGTCATGGACTCGCTGCCCGAGGGGGTGACGCGGGGAGCGAACGCTCTGGCGCCGCGCCCCGTGCGCCCGAGCCCCATACCGCTGGCTCCCCGCTGGGACTTGCAGGAGATCTCCGGCCGGCTCATCGAGCTCTCCGGCCTGGGGGGCAGCGCCTGCTTGACCCTGGCCACCACGCTCGTGCTCGACGCCCAGCGTCAGGCGGAGACGGTGGCCTGGATCACCGGCAACGACAGCTC
>DASWHK010000327.1:0-5674 GCA_036398215.1 Acidobacteriota bacterium
GGCTCGAGACCCCACGAAAAGGAGCCGCGCGTGCTCGAGGCGGTCATCTTCGACATGGACGGCCTGCTGGTCGACAGCGAGCCGATATGGTTTCGGGTGCGCAAGGCGCTCGCCCATCGGCACGGCAAGATCTGGAGCGAAGAAGACCAGCGCGCCATGGCCGGCGTCCACACCGACGTCTGGGTGGCGGCCCTGCACGACAAGCTCGAAGGGGCGTTGTCGCCCGACGAGATCTTCGACGAGGTCACCGCGCGGATGGCGAGCTATTACGAGCGCGGCGGGGTGCCGATCCTCGCCGGCGCCCCAGAGGCGCTCGCCGCCTGCGCCCGCCGTTACCGCGTTGGTCTCGCCTCGGGGTCGCCGCAGCACCTGATCGAAGCCTGCCTGCACGGCGCCGGCTGGGAAGATCACTTCGAGGCCCGGATCTCGAGCGACGAGCTGGAGCGCGGCAAGCCGGCTCCCGACGTCTATCTGGGGATCATGCGGCGCATGGACCTCGATCCGGCCGCCACCGCGGTGGTGGAGGACTCCGGCGCCGGCATCGAGGCCGGCAAGGCCGCCGGCGCCAAGGTCATCGCGGTGCCCAACCCGCACACCGATCCGGGCCCCGAGGTCCTCGGCCTCGCCGACGCCTGCGTCGGCTCGCTGCACGAGCTGTGCGGGGCGCTCGAGAAGTTCTAGCGTTCCTGACCGCCTGACAGGCCGCGGTGGAGTTGTGATGGGTCTGGCCCGGCGGCCTGCCAGGACCCTCACGTCCACAGGTTTTGGGCGCGGCCGGCGGGCCGCTGTTTCACCCTAGAGTGAAACTTCCAGCGGGCTGCCGTCGAAGACGACCTCGCGGGTCGTCTCGTCGGGCGCCACCCGCACGACGATGCGCCGCGGCATCGGCTCGCGTAGCTGCGAGCCTTCCGCCAGGCGCAGCGAGAGGACGCGATCGGCGTCGTTCCAGGCGGTGAGGATCCGCATCCACTCGCCGCGCTGGTAGCCCAGCGAGTGGCCGTCGTCCTCGTAGACGCTGCCGTCGCCGTCGGCCCCCGGATAGACGACCAGCTCGAGCGGGCCGCCGACCTGCTCGCCGGTGTATTGCTTGAGCGGGCCGAAGGGAACGATCGCACCGGCGCGCACGTACAGCGGCGTGGTCGCCAGATCGACCGTCCGGCTGACGCGGCGGCCGCCGCGCTCCAGCGACTCGGTCCAGAAGTCGTGCCAGACGCCGGGCGGCAGGTATACCGAGCGCGACGTGGCCCCCTGCTCGACGACCGGCGCCACCAGGATGTCGCGTCCCCACAGGTACTGGTCGCCAACCGCCGCGGCAGCGTCGTCGTCGGGGTAGTGCAGCCACAGCGCCCGCATGATCGGCAGGCCGGTTTCGTGGCCGTCGCGCACCGCCGTGTACAGGTACGGCATCAGCCGGTAGCGCAGCTCCAGGTACTGCCTGCAGATCGGCTCGACCTCGGGATTGTTCAGCTCGGACAGATCGGGGTTGCCGGCGCCGCCGCGGTAGCTGGAGATCTCGTCGTGGCCGAGGCCGCCGGTGTTCCAGCCCCACGGCAGCCGCAGGTGCCAGGTGCGGCCGTGGGCGCGGAACAGCGGGCAGAAGGCGCCGAACTGGAACCAGCGCACGTGCAGCTCGCCGGTGTACTCGGGGGTCGGCACGAAGCCGCCGATGTCGGTGCCCCAGTAGGTGATGCCCGAGAGGCCGGTGTTGACGGCGTCGGGGACGTGGATCGCCAGGGTCTCCCAGGTCGTGAAGACGTCGCCCGACCACAGGAAGGCGGCGTAGCGCGACATACCGGCGTAGCCGTTGCGGTGCAGCGCGAAGACCCGCTCGTCGGGCCGCCACAGTTGCTGCCCCTCCCAGTACATGCGGTGGCGCGCCAGGCGTGACTCGGCGTCGAGCCCGTCGCCCTGATCCGGCCACCAGCCGTCGACGCCCTGCTCGAGGACCTGGCGATGGATCGGCCAGTAGCAGGCGACCTCTTGCTCATCGGGCCAGTCGCGCCCTGAGCCGGTCTCGCCGGGGGCGGGCGGATTCGGGCATGGATCGTGGACGGTACCGGTGAGGCGATCGCCCTCGAGGACCACGTGGACGACGACCTTGAAGTTCATGTCGTGGAGCTCGTCGATCATTCCCTCGGGGTCGGGAAAGACGTCCGGGTTCCAGGCGAACTCGCCGTTGTTTGTGTTCCAGCCCGAGGGCGTGAAGCCGGTTCCCAGATAGATCAACGCGTCGCAGGGGAGCTGCTTCTCCCGGAAGGTGCGCGCCACCCAGCGGACCTCGTCCGGGCCCGCCAGCGTGCGGTGCGACTGCAGGTAGCCGAACGACCACAGCGGCGGCATCTCGGGCTTGCCGGTCAGCCGCGCCCACTCGGCCATGATCTCGGTCGGATCGTTCGAGGCGACGTAGAAGACGTCGAGCGGCAGCGGCGCTCCCTCCGGCGGGTCGAAGCGGCCGCGCTCGCCGGTGAGGTCGAAGGTGCCGAGCGGGTGGTGGATGTACAGGGCCCAGCCCTCGGTGCTCACCAGCCACTGGATCGGCACCACGCCCCCGTGGGTGCGCAGCTGGTAGCCGCCCTGGCCGCTGCGCATCCGGTAGGTCTCGCCGCGGCGGTCGAACTGCGGGCCGCCCTCGCCAAGGCCGAGCATCGGCCGGTCGCCCAGGGGGAAGGAGAGGGCGCCGGTATCGGCGTCCACGGTCAGGACGAGCGGGCGGGGGGCGGCGGAGCCGCGGGGACCGCCGCGGCCGCCGCCCGCGGCGGTATCGCCGGCGCTCTTCTGTACGCGCACGGTCAACGGGCCGCCCTCGACGTCGATCGCGAAGTCCCCGGCGGTGGTGCCGCCGCCGGGCGGCTGCATGCGGCGCTCGGGCGCGAACGTCGGATCGACGAGCGCCCCGTCCGTGGGAATCGGCGTCGGATCTTCGCTCGTCGCGGGCAGCACGCTGATCCGCAGCGTCGCCTCGCTGACCCGCGCGATCGCCACCTGGACCGCCTGTCCGGCGACCTGCATGCCGGCGCCCTGCCAGCGGAGGATCGGCTGCAGTGGCGCCGCGCCCGCGAGCGCCATGCCGGCGCCCGCCGTGCCGACTCGCTGCAGTGCCTCGCGCCGGGTGATCGAGTTGTGGATGCCGTAGCTTGGAAGTTTTTTCATTTACGTTGACCTGCGTGTTGGGCTCGCTCGAGGACGACGATCGAAGGCGCCGAAGGGATCGTTCACGACCTCCCGATCCTCGCTCGGGACGCCGAACCCGATCCGTTACTCCTTGCCGCACCTTCCGTAATCGGCGCGTGACTGTCAAGGGTACGTGGGCAGGGGGAATTACAGAGCTCGTGGCCGTCTAATGGAACTGGGCCCACGATGTTGTTCGAGGTGTCTCGCGTCAGCCGTGGACGAAAGCGCCAATCGGAGGCTCTGGCAGATCGGACGCTACCCGAGATGAGTAGCTGGCGGGACGGGGCTTGGAAGCCGCTCGCAGGATGATAACAATTTCTGATATACTGTTATCATGATTCGAACGCAGATCAGCCTGTCCGAGGAGGAGTACGAGGCCGCCAAGCGCGAGGCCCGGCGCCTGGGCATCTCGCTTGCCGAGCTGCTGCGCCGTTCGCTTCGCCCGCTCTTGCCGGCCGATGAATCCAAGCCGTGGATGCGGTATGCCGGCCTGATCGAGTCCGGCGACCCCAGCTCCAGCCAGAAGATCGACGACGTGATCTATGGCCAGAAGGACTGAAGTCTACGTGGATACCTCGGCACTGATCGCGTTCGCGGACCGCTCGGACACGCATCACACTCTGTTTCGCCGCCTTTTCTCCGACCCTCCGCGCCTCGTGACCACCGCGCTGGTCGTCGCCGAAGGGCATGGCTGGTTTCTCAAGCGCTTCGATCCTGCCCGAGGCCTGCAGTTCCTCGCCATGATCGAGGCGCTCACGCCGCTCAAGGTGCTGGCGGTCGGCAGCCGGCAGCAGCAGGCCGGTGTCGTTTTACTGCGCCGCTTCGAAGACCAGAGGCTGACGCTCACGGATGCGGTTGGCCTCCATTTGATGGAACAGCGCGAAATCGGCTCGTGCTGGTCGACCGACTTCCACCTCGGCCTGACGGGCGTGCCGCTCGTAATCCATCAGAGCTAGCCGCTGACTCGAGCGTCGCCGTGCCCTTCGGGCCGAGTTCCGTTGTGGCCGGAGGGCTTTCGGGGTAGAAAGACACATGGAAGGTGTGTCCGGGTCAAACGACAGGGAGGAATCGATGCGAGACAGGATGGGTACCCGGGAACGGGTCGGAAAGCTCCTTGGGACGGTCCTGCTGGTGGCTGTCGCAAGCTCGGTCGCCGCCGGCGCCCAGCAGGAGGAGGCGGCGCGGCTCACCCAAGAGGCGGTCGAGCTGCTCGAGCAGAACAAGCGCGAGGAGGCGATCGTCAAGCTCGACGAGGCCATCGCCCTCGACCCGGAGTACTGGGCGGCGCACTACCAGCACGGCCGGGCACTGGCGCTGACCGGACGGATGGCCGAGGCCAAGGACGCGTTCGTTGTCGCCACCGAGCTGAACCCCGGCCACGCCAGTGCCCACCAGTTGGCCGCCGCCGCCGCCCGACTCTCCGGCGACTACGAGACCGCCTGGGAGCAGGGGATCCGCGCCCACATGGCCGGCGCCTCGCAGCCGGACGCGTTCGGCAACCTCGCCGAGCTGTCGACGCCGCCCGCCGACCTCGAAGAGCGGCTCGCCGCCGCCCGGGTTTTCGTCGCCGGTCTCGACACGAGCGCGTTCTTGGCGGCGGACGCGGCCCCCTCGAATGCGCGGCGGGACACCGACAGCCCCCAGCAGATCCTCGTGCAGATCGCCCCCCAGCTCGAATCCTTCACGCGCCTGCTCAAGAGCAGCGTCGCCGGTGTCCGCGAGTTCGGCGTCGTGCTGCAGCCCGACCAGGCGCAGTACGTGGTGATGATCGCCGTCGATTCCCTGCGGGCGACGGCGCCGATGCGGCTCGACGGCTACCTGCGGCTCCATGAGCGCGGCAACGACTCGCCGGTATTTTCACGGCGGATCTCGCTGCGCGACATCAGCGCCGCCGGCGTCACGGCGGGCGAGCTGCAGCGCGTCCTCGAGCAGATGGCCGAGTGGCAGCGGGGCCAGCGCTCTCCTTCGAACGAAGCGGGTAGCTGAGGGACCGCCGCCTCGCGATCGAGGTCATGACCGCCTTGCCGGCGCGGGACCCGCGGCCGGGGAGCGATGAGCCGGATGCGCGGCTGCGGGCCCGGATGCGCCGCTTCTACCGCGATCCGGCCGTCTACGCGGCGCAGGTTGCGGCCCACGACGAGGCCTACTTCCGCAAGTACGTCGGCGTGCTGGCGCGCTTTCTTCCCGGCGGGGTCGACAGCATCCTGGAGCTCGGCGCCGGCAGTGGCGCCGCGCTCGAGGGATACGCTCGCCAGCGCCGGCCGCGGCGGCTCGTCGGCCTCGAGCTCTCAAATCGGAACCTTTCGGCCATCCAGGCGCGCGGCGCGCCGTTCACGGCGGTCGGCGGCGACGCGCTGGAGCTGCCGTTCGCGGACGGCAGCTTCGACCTGGTGACCTGCTTCCAGGTGATCGAGCACCTGCCGTCGATTCCGCGAGCGCTGAACGAGGCGCTCCGAGTGCTGCGGCGGCCGGGTTACCTGGCGGTGGGGATGCCGAACCACGC
>DASWHK010000328.1:0-7531 GCA_036398215.1 Acidobacteriota bacterium
CGCCGCAGGCTTGGCGGACAATGCGGGGAGGAAACCGACCAGCGCAACGCCGTGGGCGCGGGCCCGCCCGCGATGGTAGCGGAAAGGCGATGAGACATGCGGGTCAGGGACGCCTGGCACGCGGCGGTGAACGTGAGACCCATCACCGTTCCACACGGCCTGCTAGATGATCTCGCTCCAGGGGGTCGGCAAGTCCTTCGACGGCGGCGAGACCTGGGCGATTCGCGACCTGACGCTGCAGGTCGAGGCTGGCGAGACCGTGGTCCTGCTGGGGAGCTCCGGGTGCGGCAAGACCACGACGCTCAAGCTGATCAACCGGCTCGTCGAGCCGACCGAGGGCAACGTCCTGGTCGGCGGCGACGACATCAGCGGGCGAGATCCGGTGGAGCTGCGGCGCGACATCGGCTACGTGTTCCAGGGCATCGGCCTGTTCCCCCACATGAGCGTCCGGGACAACGTCGAAGTAGTGCCGCGGCTGCTCGGCTGGCCGCCGGCCGATCGCCGCAGCCGGTCCGACGAGCTCCTCGAGATGGTCGGGATGTCGGCCGGCGAGCACGGCGACCGTTTCCCCGACGAGCTCTCGGGAGGACAGCAGCAGCGCGTCGGCGTCGCCCGGGCGCTGGCCGCGGACCCCGCGTACCTGCTGATGGACGAGCCCTTCGGCGCCCTCGATGCGGTCACCCGCGACGCCCTCCAGCAGCAGTTGCTGGCGCTCAAGGACGAGCTCGAAACCACGGTCGTCTTCGTCACCCACGACATCTTCGAGGCCCTGGCGATCGGCGACCGGATCGCCGTGCTCGACGGCGGCCGGTTGGAGCAGGTCGGCGCCCCGGAGGAGCTGGTCGGTCGGCCCGCGACCCCGTTCGTCCGCGAGCTGTTCGGCAAGCCGGCGAAGCAGTTGGCGGCGTTCGAGGCGCTGCGGTGACGGCGCCGGGCTGGCTCGAGCTGGTCGTTCAGCGGGCCCCGGAGCTCTGGCTGCGAACCGGCGAGCACCTGATGCTGACCGGTGCCTCCACCGCGCTGGCGATCCTGATCGGCGTGCCCGCCGGCATCCTGGCCTCCCGGACGCCGCGCCTGCGCGGCCCGTTGCTAGGCGGTATCAGCATCCTGCAGACGATCCCCAGCCTGGCGATGCTGGCGATCCTTCTCGCGATCCTGCAGACGATCGGCGCCCTGCCGGCGATCATCGCGCTGACCTTGTACGCGCTGCTGCCGATCGCCCGCAACACGCTCACCGGCATCCAGGACGTCCCCGGGGAGGTGCGCGAGGCCGCCCGCGGCATCGGCATGAGCGGTCGCCAGCAGCTGTGGATGGTGGAGCTGCCGCTGGCGACGCCGGTCATCGTGGCCGGTGTCCGGACCGCCGCCGTCGTCGGCGTCGGCATCGCGACGCTCTCGGCGTTCATCGGCGCCGGGGGGCTGGGACAGTTCATCAACCGCGGGCTGGCGCTCTCCAATACGCGGCTGATCCTGCTGGGCGCGGTCCCGGCCGCCTTGCTGGCCCTGCTGGTGGACGCCAGCATCGCCGCCAGCGCATGGGGCCTGCGCCCGTTGCGGCGGGCCGAAGCCGGCGGCCTGACGGCCAGGCTCAGGCCGGTGGCGGTGGCCCTGCCCGGGCTGCTGGTCATCGTCGGGCTGGTCGCCTGGGCGAGCGGATCGCCCTCGGGAGCGGGCGTCATCGCCGGCGACGGCCCGCGACTCCGCATCGGCACCAAGAACTTCACCGAGCAGCTCGTCCTCGGCGAGCTGATGGCGCAGTTGATCGAGGCGCGTACCGGCGTTGCCGTCGAGCGGCGCTTCAACCTCGGCGGCACCATGATCGCCCACGGAGCGCTGATCAGCGGCGGCATCGACCTGTACGCCGAGTACACCGGTACCGCCCTCACCACCATCCTCGGCCGGCAGGTGGTGGCCGATCCCGGGCGCGTCTTCGAGATCGTGTCGGGCGCTTACCGGGATCGATTCGACGCCGAGTGGCTGCGGCCGTTCGGCTTCAACAACACCTACGCGATCACCGTCCGCGGGGCCGACGCCGAGGGCCACGGCTGGCAGAGGGTCTCCGATCTCGCCGCCGAGGCGCCCCGGCTGCGGGCGGGATTCACCAGCGAGTTCGCCGAGCGCCCCGACGGGTACCCCGGCCTGCGTCGCGCCTACGGCTTGAGCTTCGCCGAGGTGCGCGACCTGGACGCATCGTTGATGTACGAGGCCCTCGCCCAGGGCGAGGTCGACGTGATCTGCGCCTTCGCCACCGACGGCCGCATCGCCGCCTACGACCTGCAGGTCCTGGACGACGACCGCGGCGTCTTCCCGCCCTATTACGCCGCGCCGGTCGTCCGCGTTCCGGCCTTGCGGAGCCATCCACTGCTCCCCGAGGTCCTCGGGTTGCTCGCCGACCTGCTCGACGACGAGACGATGCGTCGCCTCAACTACGAGGTCGACGCCACCGGCCGATCGCCGCGCCAGGTGGCGCGCGATTTCCTCGCAGCGGAGAGGCTGCTTCGCTGACCGCTTGCCCTGGCGGTCTCCACCCCATCTTCCCTCTGGCGTTGCGCGATCGCTTCCCGGTGATGGCTTCGCCGACCGCGAGCCCCGCGCTGGCGCCACCCACCTGGGCCCTCCGCCGGTGCCCGGCAGCTCCGCTCTCCTTGCCGAGAATCCGGCTTTGCGCCATAGTTGGCGCCCTGTCTCCGTCGGCAACCCGATTCCGTCAACGGCTCGGGTTGGTCACTGCTCGCCCACCGCGTCGCAAAGGGGAGCCGCATGCAGTTTTTCCAGACCCTGTCGGACTTCGGCAACCGCTACATCGTCGAGCTCGGGATCCGCGTCGGCGACGAGACGATCCCGTTCATGGTCCTCTTGCTGCTGGGCACCGGCGTCTTTCTGACCCTGCGGCTCGGGTTCATCCAGCTGCGCCGGCTCGGGCACGGCTTCGCGGTCACCGCCGGCGTCTACGACGACCCCAATGAGCCCGGAGACGTCTCTCACTTCCAGGCCTTGACCACGGCGCTCTCCGCCACCGTCGGCATCGGCAACATCGCCGGCGTGGCGATCGCCATCCACTGGGGCGGGCCGGGGGCGCTGTTCTGGATGTGGGTGACGGCGGGCCTCGGGATGGCCACCAAGTACACCGAGGTGACCCTGGCTCAGCGTTACCGGAAGCTCGAAGGCATCGACCGCGACCCCCACAAGTGGGAGGGGACGGTCTCGGGCGGGCCGATGTACTACATCGAAAGAGGGCTGGGGCCGGGCTGGAAGTGGATGGCGGTGCTCTTCGCCGGCCTGCTGGGGGTGACCGCTTTCCTGACCGGCAATGCCATCCAGGCGAACACCGTCGCCGACACCATGCAGACGACCTTCGGCGTGCCGCCCTGGGTCAGCGGTCTGGTGACGGCGGCCGTGGTGGCGGCCGTCATCCTCGGCGGCATCACCCGCATTGGCAAGGTCACCGGCATCCTGGCCCCGCTGATGGCCGCGATCTACGTCTTCGGCGCCCTGGTCATCCTGATCCTGAACGCCGGGCAGGTGCTTCCGGCGCTGGGACTGATCTTCCGCGAGGCCTTCAATCCCACCGCCGGGGTGGCCGGCACCGGCGTCGGCGCGTTCCTGGTCACGATGATGTGGGGGGTGCGCCGCGGCCTGTTCTCCAACGAGGCGGGACAGGGCTCGGCGCCCATCGCCCACGCCGCCGCCAAGACCGACGAGCCGGTATCCGAGGGCGTCGTCGCCCTGCTGGAGCCGTTCATCGATACGATCGTGATCTGCTCGATGACCGGCCTGGTGATCCTCACCACCGGGGTCTGGAACGACCGCATGCCCACGGAGATCACCCTTCGCGGCGGCGATCTGGTGTGGGTTACCGTCGACGAGATCGGCGGGCGCGAGGTGGTTTCCGCGCCCGGGGAGCTCCGCTTCGACGGCGGCGTGCACGCCGACGGCGAGCTCGGCGCGGCGCGCATCGGCTGGCACGACGTGGCGCTCGAGCAGCTCTTCGTCGACGCCGCGCTCACCCAGCCGTTCACCGGGACCGTGTTTCCGAGCGCCGGCAACGCGGTCGGCGACGACGGCCGCACCCACACCTCGCTGTTCGGGGCCGCGGCCGAGAGCGGTGCGCCGCTGACCATGGAGGCGTTCCGGCGCGGCCTGTCCGCATTCGGCGGGTGGGGACATCTCATCGTGGTGATCTCGGTGCTCCTGTTCGCGGTTTCCACGGCCATCGCCTGGAGCTACTACGGGGACCGCTGCGCCAACTACCTGTTCGGCCAGCGCGCCGTGCTGCCCTACAAGTTCGCCTTCGTGGCGATGCACTTCGTGGGCGCCGTCGTGCCGCTGACCGTGATCTGGAACTTCGGCGACATCTTCCTGGCCGTCGTGATCGTCCCCAACCTGATCGCGCTGATCATGCTCTCGCCACAGGTGGTCGAGGAGACCCGCAGCTACTTCGAGCGCAAGCCCTGGATCGAGAACGCCGAGGTCCACCGCCGCATCAAGGAGCAGAAGAAGGCCGGCTCCCGGCGGCCGTAGCCCGACATTCTCGGTGCGCCGTGAAGAGGCGGCGTTTTTCCCAATGGGCGCAAAGCCCACCCGGCAACTGGTCGCTGGGCAGGCGGCGACCGCGCCGGCGCTCGAGCTCCGGCGGCGGCGACGGAATGCGCTGTCCTTTCAGCGCAGCAGCTGGATCAGCGCCACGAGAAAGAACATCCCGTAGAACACTGAGCAGGCCACGACGCAGACCTCGCGCCACAGCGGCGGTCGCAGCTCCGCGGGCAGGAACATGCGGTTCACGACCAGCGTGTGGATGCCGAGCAGCACGAAGGCGAACCCGGCGACGTTGGCGCCGATGATGATGAGCGTCAGCGGCTGCGCCAGGTTGAGCGCCACGCACCCCCAGACGGCGAAGAGTGCGAGCACGCAGTAGTAGACGGCGCGGACGTCACCGCCCCGCCAGCGGCGCACGGTGGCGCTGCCGCTCCACAGCATGTCGGTCGTCGCCCGCGGCAGGCCGTCGACGAGGCCCAGCTGGGTCGAGAACAGGATCCACAGGCCGGCGATCAGCGTCAGGTACCAGAAAAGATTGCCGTGGACGCTGGCGATCCCCGAGGCCTGCAGGTTGGCAACCGCCCAGCCTCCGATCGCCGAGCCGGGGGCGACGAACTGCATGGTGAGCAGCGCGGTCAGCAACATACCGACCGCCGAGCCGAGGCCGAAGATGCCCCACTGGTCGACGTTGACGAAGCGCCACCATTCGCGCCACGACTTCAACGACGCCTCGTCGACGGGAAACACGTTGCCGTGCGGCGATAGCCGAACGCTCTCGCCGAAGGCCGCCGGAATGTAGCCGACCGTCTTCGCCATCCCGTAGCCCTTGTCGCGCATCCAGTTGGTGACGTAGGCGTTGCCCGCGCCACCCAATCCGGAGTACGCGGCGAAGGCGCCGATCAGCGCCCAATCCGCCCTTTCCGGCAGGCTGCCGAAGCTGGCGAAGCCGGTGAGCACGCGGCCCCAGTTGCTCGCCGATACGGTCAGGGTGTCGATCAAAAAGAGATAGGTCCCGACCGCACCGATCAGCAGCCCGATGGCGATCTCGAGCGTTCGCTCGATCTTCTTTCCCACCAATACGATCAAGAAGCAGAGGCCGAAGGTCAGGTAGCCGAGCCTGATGACCAGGCCGGCGTCGGCCTCGGTCGGCATGCGGCCCAACAGCAGCGCCGCCGAGGCGGTGGCGCTCGCCAGCGCCCAGCCCGGCCAGCCGTACTGCAGGAACGAGAGGGCGCTGTAGGTCCACCCCCAGAAGCCCGGCCCCGGCCAGGTGCGCATGTAGCCGGTCATGATCGGCTCGCCGGTATAGAGGGTGTAGCGGGCCATCTCGAGGTTGAGGAGCACCTGCAGGACGACCGCCACCGTGGTGATCCACAGGAGGGCGGGACCGTAGCTGACGATCACCGAGGGGCCTAGCAGCCACTCGCCGCTGCCGATCGCCACCCCGAGGCCGATGATCCCCGGCCCGACCGTCCGCGCGACGTTGCCCGGCGTGAAGGCCGGCGGGGCCGGCAGCGGCTGCGTGCCCCAGGGCGGAAGTCGGCCGTGCGGTTGACTCATGGTTCTCTGGGGGTGCCGTCGCCAGGATTCGCGCCGTCGCCGGCGTCCTCCTTGCGGCGCGTTCCCGGTTCAGCCTACGTGCAAACCAGATCTTCTTCGCCGTCGGCGCGCATTGTGAAGCAGATCCGGGAACTTCGCAAAGGGTTGCCGCCGGGTGCGCTGCGCCGTCTACCGGCGCGCTTCGGAGAAGCAAGGCTCATACCAGCCACCGTGAGGGTGGCACGCGCATTGGAGCAACAAGGACGGGTGCCAAAGGAGCGAGCCACCGGCTGAACGACCTCGGAGAAAATCACAGCCGGCCAGCGCCCGCAGCAGAATGGCGATGAGAGATGGTCGGGCTAGCCCTCGGCGGCGCGCACCATGCTGGCGAGGAGCTGATTGACGGGGCAGGGGACCCGGTGCTCCCGGGCGCGGCGGATCAGGGCGCCGTTGATCGCGTCGATCTCGGTGCGGCGGCCGCGCTCGAGGTCCTGGAGCATGCTCGACTTGTTGTCGCGCGTCGCCTCGGCGACGGCGCGGATGGTGGCGAGGACCTCGGCGGCTTGCAGCGGCACGTCGCAGGCTGCGGCGATGGCGACAGACTCGTCGACGATCAACCGCAATGTCTCGGCGAGCGCCTCGCTGTCGAGGAGGGCGCCGGTCCGCAGTCGCAGCAGCGCGGTCAGTGGGTTGACCGCCGCGTTGAGGATGACTTTCGCCCAGATCCTGGTGCGGATGTCCTCGGCGGCGCTGGCGGCCATGCCGGCGCTCCGGAAAGCGGAGGCGACGGCCTCGGCGTCGTCCATGGTCGTGCCCGCGAACGGCCCCAGCGTCGTCTCGCCGGCGCCGGCATGGAAGACCTCGCCGGGCCCCAAGAAGGTCGCCCCCTGGTTGATCACCGCACCGAGGACCTTGGCGGCGCGCGCGGCGATGATCTCCTCGTTGCCGAGGCCGTTCTGCAGCGACACGAACGTCGACTGCCGGTGGAACGGCCCCAGCGCCTCCACCGCCGCCTCGGTGTCGTAGGACTTCACGGTCAGCAAGATCACCTCGGGCGCCTCGCCGTCGAGTTGATCGACGCTGCTGACCGCGGTGAGCGATTCGTCCACGATCTCGGTCTTGCCGCTGACCCGCAAGCCGCGCTCGCGGATGGCGTCGACGTGCGGCTGCCGGCCCACCAGGCTCACCTCGTAGCATGTCGCCAGCCGGGCGGCGACGACGCTCCCCAGGGCACCGGCGCCGAATACGAGGAACCTCACCCCTTTTTCGCCTTCACGCCGTTGCGATGCCAGACTGGGTAGCGCTCGTCGCGGTCCTTCTGGAAGCTTGGACGGCTGACGCCGTGGCTTTCGCCGGGATGGATGTCGTGACTCCATCTCGCCGGAGCTGCCGATTTCATGTTCGAGGTCTCTCCTCGGGTTGCCGCCGTTTCCCAGCCAGAACACTCTAGCAGGCC
>DASWHK010000329.1:0-3749 GCA_036398215.1 Acidobacteriota bacterium
CGGCTCAAGCGCGAGGCCGTGGAGATCGTCCGGCAGATCGACGTCCTGCGCAGCCAGCCGCCTCGCGCCGATGACGCGCTGGAGGCCGAGATCGCCGCCGCCCGGCAGGCGCTACCGGCTGCCGCTCCGGCCTCCGCCACCGCTCCCGAGGGCGGTGCCGGTGCCTTCTGCACCCAGTGTGGGGCGCCCGCCGCGCCGAGCGACCGATTCTGCGGCGCCTGCGGCACGCCGCTGAGGCAAACGGGGTGACCCCGGCCGTGCTTGCCGCTTTCGCCCTGCTGGTGACGCTCGCGGCGGCGCCGGCCGCGCAAAACCCCGGCACGCCACAGCCCGACGCCAAGGCGCCAGCCGTGCAGGACCCCGGCGCGGCGCAGCCCGACGCAGCCGCCGCGATGCCCACCCTGCACATCGACATCCTCCACATCGTCCTCAACCTGGTCTCGCCGGGCGTCTACCAGGCGATCCAGGTCATGAACGTCATCAACGTCGGCGAGGCGCCGGCGCGCGCCGGGCCCGAGGTCGACGGCCAAGGTGCCGGCATGATCATCCCGGTGCCCACCGGGGCGCTGGAGATCGCCCCCGTGAGCGGGTTCGCCGGGCTGGCGGAGATCGAGCTGGCGATGGAAGGCGGGCAGCTCGTCAGCCGGCAGCCGGTGCCGCCCGGCTCTCACCAGGTTGCGGTCCAGTACACCCTGTTCGTCGCCGAGGAGGGCAGCGACTTCGAGATCATCCTCCCCTACCCGACCGCCGAGGTCAGCCTGCTGGTGGGTCCGGGCCTGGAGTCGACCCGCATCGAGTCGGCGCAGATGGCCGAGCTCGAGCCGCAGCAGATCTCGGGCCGGGGAGTCTACGCGAGCTGGCGGAGCGACGTGCTCGCCCCCGGCGATGCGCTGCGCTTCCGCCTCGGCCCCGAGCGGCCGGCACTCTCGGTCGAGGCCTGGGCGCTGCTCGGCCTGGCGGCGGCGCTGTTCGCCGGCGCCGCCGCGTCGCTGTGGGGAAGCCGCCGGCCGCCGGACCCTGGCGCCCGCCGCCGCCTGATCGCCGAGATCGCGGCGCTCGACGACGCCCATGCCGCCGGCCGGATCGCCGACGACGAATACCACGCCCGCCGCGGCGAGGCGATCGGCAGGCTCTTGCACATGGAGTCGCGAGCGCGGGCCCGCCCGGAGGCACCGATGGGTGACGCGCCTGCCGGCTTGGAGAGCGCCGGTGAGTGAGGCGCCTGGCCGACCCGGAGGACACCCGTGACCGCGGCGGCTTCCGGATCGCCCTTCACACCAACGCAGACAGGACCACCCTCGATAGACGTCGCCGGCCTGGGCAAGCACTTCGGCAGCGCGATCGCGCTTGACAACGTCGGCTTCCGGTTGCGAGCCGGAGAGTTCCTCACCGTCTTCGGGCCCAACGGCGCCGGCAAGACGACGCTGGTTCGCATCCTTGCGATGCTGGCGCGCCCCAGCTCCGGCTCCGTGCGCATCCTCGGCGAGGAGGCGGCCCAGGCCGCCGCCGGCCTGCGCCGGAGGATCGGGCTGGTCTCCCACCGCAGTCTCCTGTACGCCTCGCTGTCGGCGCGCCAGAACCTGGTGTTCTTCGCCCGCATGTTCGGCGTCGAAGATCCCGAGGGCCGCGCCCGCGAGATGCTGGTGGAGATGGGCCTCGAGCACCGCATGGATGATCCCGTGCAGACCTACTCGCGCGGCATGGAGCAGCGCTGCGCGATCGCCCGGGCCCTCGTCCACCGGCCCGACATCCTGCTGCTCGACGAGCCGTTCAGCGGCCTGGACCCCGCCGCCACCGACAGGCTCGACGAGCTGCTCGCCCTGGAGCGCCTCCGCGGCCGCACGATCGTCCTCACCAGCCACGACCTGGGCCGCGGCGCCGCCCACGCCGATCGGGTGGCGATCCTCGTCCGTGGCCGCGTCCTTTTCGAGTCGGCGACCGCCGACCTGCAGGAGCCGATCGAGACGCTGTACCGGCGGCACGCCGTGGGCCGCATCCAATGAGCCCGCTGCGAGCCGTAGCGATCCTGGTCGGCAAGGACCTGCTCTCGGAGTGGCACAGCAAGGAGGTGCTCTCGGCCACCATCTCGTTCGCGCTGCTGGCGCTCACCGTCATCAACTTCGGCTTCGAGCCGGGGCGCTTCCAGGCGCAGGAGGTCGGCCCCGGGATCCTGTGGACCGCGTTCCTGTTCGCCGCCTTCCTGGGAATGAACCGCGTGTACCACGCCGAGCACGAGCGCGGCGGCCTGGAGGGGCTGATGCTCTGCCCCGTCGAGCGCACGACGCTCTACGTCGCCAAGTGCTGCACGCTCTACGTGCTGCTGGCGACCACCGCGGTGGCCACCCTCTTCCTGTTCGTCGTCTTCTTCAACGTTCGCACCGCCGGCATGCTGCCGCAGCTCCTCGCGGTCGTCCTGCTCGGCTGCCTCGGCCTCGCCGCCCTGGGCACGACGTTCGCGGCGATGGCCTCCAAGACGCGGGCCCGCGAGGTGCTGCTGCCGCTGCTGATGGTGCCGATCGCCATCCCGCTGCTGATCGCCGCGGTGAAGTGCACGGCGGCGGTGCTGGGCGGCGACGGCCTCGCGCCGGTGCGGAGTTGGATACAATTGCTGGCGGCCTTCGACGCGATTTTCTTGGCTGCCGGCTACCTGACGTTTCCGGCGATCCTCGAGGAATGAACGTGCCCGTCAGCACAGTCAGCCCGAACGTCTCGTCTCTTCCGCGGAAGAGAGATGCCCGCTAGAGCTCCGGCGACGGCGCGCGCGGCGCCGGCCGCCGTCCCCTCGGCCGTTCTCGTCGCCTTCGCGGCCGCCAGCATGGTTGCGGCTCTGTGGGCGGCGCTCCTCTACGCGCCCACCGAGACCCAAGGCGACGTGCAGCGCATCTTCTACGTCCACGTGCCGGCGGCGCTGACCATGTACCTGGCGATCACGCTGCTGTTCATCGCCAGCCTCCTGTATCTGCAGTCGCGCCAAGCACGCTGGGATGAGGTCGGCGCCGCCGCCGCCGAGGCCGGCCTGGTGTTCGGCACCATCGTCTTGACCACCGGGCCGGTGTGGGCGAAGCCCGTCTGGGGGACCTGGTGGACGTGGGACGCACGGCTGACCTCGTTCTTCATCCTCTGGCTGATCTTCGTCGCCTATGTGATGCTGCGCGCCTACGGCGGCCCGCCAGAGCAGGTCGCCCGCTTCTGCGCCGTGCTGGCGGTCCTCGGCTTCATCGGCATGCCGATCACCCATTACTCCGTGGAATGGTGGCGGACCATGCACCCCGAGCCGATCGTGATGACCGAAGGCGGCCTCGGCGCCGGCCTGCCCGACAGGATGCTGGCGGCGCTGGCGGTCGGCCAGGTCGCCGCGCTCGCCCTCTTCGCCACGCTCTTTTCCCTGCGCCTACGGCTCGAGCGCCAGACCCGGCGGGTCGACGAGCTCCGCCGCCACATCGACAACCAGGAGACCGCCCGATGAGCCACCCCGGATTCCTGTTCGCCGGCTTCGCGCTCGCCTGGGCCGTCGCCTTCGCCTACGTCTGGCTGCTGTCGCGCCGCGCGGCGACGTTGGAGCAGCGGCTCGAAGCGCTGCAGCGACGTCTCGAGGAAGCCGGCGACTAAGGGCTCGTGACGAAATAACTGCTACATTCGGCCGGCTGCGAAACCCGCTGGCTGCGTTGCGCTCCCTGCGACGTACGACGGTGGGTACGCCTCGGTCGCGCGCCTTGCCAGCGGGCTTCTCGCTCGGCCTCGGTGTGACG
>DASWHK010000330.1:0-40191 GCA_036398215.1 Acidobacteriota bacterium
CCGTCCTCGCGGATGCCGTGGCGCTTGATCATCTCGTTGAGCGTTGTCGGCTTGACGTCGAGGAGCTTCGCCGCCTCTTTCTGTACCCATGAGGTCTTGCGCAGGGCGTCGATGATGAGCTGCTTTTGAAACTCCTGCACGACGTCCTTCATCGGCAGGCCCTCGGGGGGGACGCTTATGGAGGGCGTCGGCAGGTCGCGGGAAGACGGCTCGATGTACTCGCGGATGAGCTCGGCGTCGATCTTGCCGCTGGGCGGCGCCAGCACCACGGCGCGCTCGATGGCGTTCTCGAGCTCGCGAACGTTGCCCGGCCACGAGTGCCGCTTCAGCAGCTCGAGCGCGTCGTCGCTGATCTCCAGGTTCTCGCGGGCGTTCTCGGCGCCGTACTTGTCGAGGAAGTACTGGGTGAGCAAGGGAATGTCGTCGGACTTGCTGCGCAGCGGCGGCAGGGCAATCGAGATGACGTTGATCCGGTAGTAGAGGTCCTCGCGGAAAGCGCGCTCGCCTACCAGCCGCTTGAGGTCGGCGTTGGTTGCGGCGATGAGGCGCACGTCGACCTTGACGGTCTCGACCGAGCCGAGGCGCATGAACTCGCGCTCCTGGATGACGCGCAGCAGCTTGGCCTGCACATCGACGCCGATGTTGCCGATCTCGTCGAAGAAGATCGAGCCGCCGTCGGCGACCTCGAAGAGGCCCTTCTTGCTGGCCACGGCGCCGGTGAACGCGCCGCGGATATGGCCGAACAGGTTGCTCTCCAGCAGGTCCGCAGGCATCGAGCCGGAGTTCACCACCACGAACGGCTTGTCGGCGCGCGGGCTGTTGGCGTGGATGGCCTTGGCCACCAGCTCCTTGCCGGTGCCGCTCTCCCCCTGGATGAGGATCGTCGAGCGCGACGGCGCCGCCTGCTCGATCAGCGCGAACACCTCCTGCATGTGGCGGTTCTTGCCGACGATGTTCTCGAAGCGATACTTGTCCTTGAGCGCCTTTCGCAGGCTCTTGACCTCGTCCTCGAGCTGCCGGGTCCGGATGGCGTTCTGCAACACCACCAGGACCTCGTCGTTCTTGAAGGGCTTGGTGATGTACTCGTAGGCGCCCCGCTTCATCGCCTCGACGGCGGACTCGACGGAGGCGAACGCGGTCACCATGATGACCGGCAGCGCGGGATCGATCTGCTTGAGCTGCTGCATGGTCTCGATGCCGTCGATCCCGGGCATCATCAGGTCGACGATGGCGCAGTCATAGAAGCGCTGGCGGGCCCGCTCGGTGCCTTCTTCGCCGGAGCCGGCGACATCGACGGTGTAGCCCTCGTCGCGGAGAAAATCGCCGAGGATCTCCTGCATGATCTCCTCGTCGTCGACGACGAGGACCGAAGCCAGTTCCGACATCTAGTCCTTCCGTTACAGTCCCCGCCAGGATGCGGCCGCTCGACCGATTAGCTGGCGGCGCGGGCGCGACTCGCCGCCAGCGGCAGCGCGACGCGGAAGCAGGTACCGCGGCCGCTCTCGCTCCGCACCGTGATCGTGCCGCGATGCTCCTGGACGATGCCGTAGGTCACCGATAAACCGAGCCCGGTGCCCTTGCCGGTACCCTTGGTCGTAAAGAAGGGGTCGTAGATCTTGTGGATCTGCTCTTTGGGAATGCCGGTGCCGGTGTCGGCAATCTCGAGGATCACCTCGCCGTTCTGGCAGAAGGCGCGGATGCTCAGGTCACCGCCGTCGGGCATCGAGTCGCGGGCGTTCAGCACCAGGTTCATCAGCACCTGCTGCAGCTTGCCGGGGTCTCCCCAGACCGCCGGCAACGACTCGTCGAGCCGGGTCTCGACGCGGACCTTCCGCTTCGACAGGGGCAGCTCGGCCAGCGCCAGGGTCTCGTCGACCACCGCGCCGATATCGACCGCCTGCATCTCCGATGCCTGCTGGCGGGAGAAGTTGAGCAGGTTGTTGACGATGCTCGACGCCCGGAAAGTCTGCTTCTCGATCTTCTCGAGGATGGGCCGGCGGGGATCGCTCTCCGGCATCTTCCGCTGCATCATCTGGACGTAGCTGGAGATGCCCGCCAGCGGCGTGTTCACCTCGTGGGCGACCCCGGCGGCGAGCAGGCCGACCGAAGCCAGCCGATCAGATTGCCGCAGCTGCGTCTCGAGCTCGCTGTGCTCGGTGACGTCGTCGACCAGCACGACCGTGGGCCGATGGCCCTTCTCCCCGAGCAGCGGGGCCACCGACAAGTTGACGATGCGGTCGATCCCGTCGCGGCTGCGCAGCGCCACGCGGTAGGCCGAAGCGATGGGCTCTGCTCCCTGCTCGACGCGCCCCCGGGCCTGCTCCAGCGCCGCCAGGAAGCTGGCCGGGAACAGCTCGTCGACGTGCTTGCGGATGGCCTCGTTGCCGGGGATGCCGTGGGTGGCCTCCAGCGAGCGATTCCACAGCCGCACGCGCCCGTCGGGATCGAGAACCATCACGCCGACCTTGATGCTCTGCACGATGTTCTCGTTGTAGTTCTTCAGGCGCTCGAGCTCCTGGGCCCGCACGTGCGCCTGCCGGTAGAGCAGCGCGTTGTCCAGCGCCAGCGCCGCGTGCGAAGTCAGCATCTGGAGGACCTTGAGGTCCTCCGACGACAGGTAGTCGCCGGACAGCGTCCGGCCGAGGGCCAGGAGGCCGAGGACCTCACCCTTGACGACGAGCGGCAGGAAGTAGGCGAGGTCCTCTTCGCTGAGAACGTCGCGGTCGGCGGGGAACTCGTCGAGCAGCCCCGACATGTCCTCGACGTAGATGAACTCGCGGTTGGCGAGCGCCGAGGCCAGGAACTCGGAGAACGCCCCCGATAACCGGCGTCCCTCGGCGAAGGAGCCTTCGGTCGACACCAGCCGCAGGTGCGAGCCTTGCTCTTCCTTGAGCAGGACCGCGATGCGGCCGACGGCGACCATCTTGCGGACCCGCTGCACCAGCAGCTCGACCACCTGCCCGAGGTCGAGCTCGGTGTTGAGCTCGCGGGCGAAATCGAGGATGCCCCGGCGCGAGCGGTAGCGGTCGCGGTAGTACATCCGGTCGAGGGTGTCTTGGACGAGGTCGCGAAGCGGAGCGAAGGCGATGGCGACGATCAGCGTCGCCAGAAACGCCCCTGCCCGCGCCAGGTCGACGTCGATGCCCCCCAGCACGTTGCGCAACGCCCACTCCACTCCCACGTAAACGCCGAGCACGGCGAGCGCCGCCACCGAGTAGGCGAGCGCCCGCTTGAGGATCACCTCGACGTCCCAGAGCCGGAAGCCGACGGCGGCGTAGCCGAAGCAGATCGGGATCAGCACGAACGGCAGGACCGTCAGATCGAGGAGCGGGTGCGTGACGCCGACCACGAACAGCGGCACGTAGAGGGCGACGAACGGAAACATGCCGATGGCGAGGCCGCCGATCAGCCAGGTCAGGCGGCGGCGCTCGATGGGCGTCACCGTCACCTTGTAGCTGTGGGCGATCAACAGGGCGCCGAGCCCCAGCGCCACCGCGATGTAGATCAGATCGAGGTTGTTGAGCACGTCGAGCGCCGGGTAGAAGGCCGCCGGCGTCAAGCGCAACGCCTCGGCGCCGCCGATCAGCACCACGTAGCTGAAGAACAGCAGCGCGCCCGGCGCGAAGATGCCCGTGAGCCAGGCGGCGCGACGCTGCTCGAAGTTCGGCTTGGGGCGCGGAAACGTCAGCGCGAAGTACAGGAACAGGCCGGGAAGCGCGTTGCGCCCGAGCTGATCGAGCCAGTAGATCGCCGCGTAGAAAGGATCGTCCGGGCGCGTCGGGTAGAACACGAGCACCGCGTAGAACGCCGCCGCCAGCCAGAAGAAGCGCGCCGCGATGCCCGTCAGGCGGCGGCCCGAGCCCGCCTCGGCCTCGCGCCGCCGCATGAGCACGAAGACGCCGGCAACCAACGACGCGGCGCCCACCAGGCAGAGATAGAAGTAGGCGTAGATGGGGATCTCGACGCTGCCGACCTCGATCGGCGCCTGGATCTGGGCCCCGTCGCGCTGGACGACGTAATCGACGCGCTCGCCGGGGATCATCAACCACAGGGCGGCGGGGACGAAGTCGGGCACGCCGGGCTCGACGGGCAGGTCACCGATCATTACCAGGCGGTCGCCCGCCTGCAGGCCGGCCTGGTCGCCGGGGCCTCCGGGCACGACGGCGTCGGCGACCAGGGCTTCGTCGCGCTCGACCCAAACGACGCCGTCGGTCGGTTCCTCGAAGTGCAGGCGGTTGACGAAGCTGACTACGCCGAGAAAGACCAGCGCGCCGGTAAGCACGATCAGGCCGATGAGCCTCAGAATGTCGATGCGTTGTTGGTCGGCTGTCATTGGGCTGCGCGCCGCGCTTCGGGATCTGTTCCCGTCACGCTTCCCGGAAACCTGTCAGAGATGCTCAAGCTCCCTACAGACCTACTCCCCGAATAACGTTAGCAAACCGCATACCACGAGAGAAGATCCGACGAGGGCCGAGATCGCCGCTTCCGCGTGGCTTCGTGGGACCCTGCGACGGCGGGATCGCGCTCAAATCCAAAAATTTGGTTCGTCATTCCAACGAATTAGATTCGCTCCGGAAATTTGGTTCGCACGCGGGGTCGCGCGCCGGGAGCGGCGAACGGGCGTGCTCGACGCCAGTTCGAGAATGCCGACTCATCGCAAGGCAGTTTGATACGCGGTCGCCGGCGGCAAAACCGCGAGAGAAAATGCCCGCTAGAAGCGGACCGCGAGGCCGCCGCTGACCAGACGCGACAGGACCGGCGCGTCGCCGAGGCGGAAGTCGAAGACGCCGTCGTAGGTGCGGCCGAAGACGTTCTGGATATTCACCAGCGCTGCCCAGTCGCTGGCCAGGGCGCGGAACGGAAGGGGCTGCCGGACGCGGACGTCCCAGCGCTCATAGCTGCTGTCGAGGTTGCCGTCGCGGACGACCGGGACGCCCAACTGCCAGTGATAGGTGGCCCCGACGCGGGTGTCGTAGCTGCCCACGATTGTCTCGAGGCCGGCGGCCAGCTCATGGACCACGTCGACGTCGGCACCGTCTGGATCGTAGCTCGCCTCGGCCAGCAGGCCGCGCTCGGCCGCCAACTCCGCGGGCAACGAGCCACCGGTGCGCCGCCCGTAGGCATAGCTGACCAGGCCCGAGACGCCTTCCCAGACGGAGCCGCGAACATCGACCTCGAAGCCCTGGGTCACCGAATCGCCGACGTTGGCGACCATGTAGTCGCTGGTGCCCGTCGCGTTGGCGAGATAGATGCCGACCAGCTCCTCGGCAACCTCGTCATGGAAGGCGCGCGCCCGCACCTCGGTCGTGGCGCTGCCGCTGCGGACGCCGACCTCGTAGCGAAGCGTCCGCTCGGGGTCGATGCCGTCGATCGAGAGCACGTCCATGTAGCGGATGGCCAGCGGGTCGACCTGGAAGCGCAGCTCGGCGAGACCGGGGGCTTCGGCGTCGTAGGAAACCGAGGTGGTCAACGAGAACGAGTCGATCGGAGCGAAGGCGACCTGGATCCGCGGCGACACCAGCACCCGCTCTTGCAAGTAGTTGTAATGCTCGAAGCGAAGCCCGTAGCCGACCCGGAGGGTCTTGCCGAGGCGCCAGTAGTCCTCCGCCGCGACGCTGCCAACCCACATCTGGCGGGCGTCATCGTCGATGCCGAGCAGCGCCAGGTCCTTGGCGGCGTAGCCGATGCCGACGCGCAGCCCGTGGCTGTCGCTCATGACGCGCGAAACGTCGCTGCGGGCGCGGATGACGCCACCGTCGGCGACCTGGCCGCGGAACACCCAGCTCTGCTTGCCGCTGCCAAAGGAGCCCATCGACAGCTCGGTCGCCGAGCGACCGTCGGCAAGCTCGCCGTCGGCGGGCGCCATCGTCCACATGCTCAGCTCGCCACCCAGGTTGTCCCACAGCGACGGACCGTCGATCTCGTCGAGCCAGGATCGGGGGCGATCGGAATCGATTTCGGTGCGCCGCAGCACGTCACGAACCTTGGGGCGGAAGGCCCAGCCGAGGTCGAGCGGGGCGCCCGCGGCCAGCAGCGAGGCGACCTGACGCTCCGAGCGCAGCTGCAGGCTCATGGGCTCGGGCCGCGGAACGGCGACCTCCGGCACGACCGCGCTGACGAACCCGAAGCTGCGTGCCATCAACGTATACACGCCGGGCGCCAGCTCGCCGATGACGAAGCGGCCGCTGGAATCCGAAACCGTCAGTGCCGGCGGCTCCTGGGAGCCACGCAGGGCGACGGCGACGAGGGCGCCGATCAGCGGCAGGCCGCTGCCGTCGTAGACGGTGCCGCGCAGCTCGCTGCCCTGCTGCAAAAGCTGGGCTTCGCCGCTGCTCGCGAAGGCCGCCGCCGGCTGCGCCACGACCAGCGTGGCCACGACAGCCGCCAACAGCGGGCAGAGAAACCTGCCCCTACGGGCGAGCATCTGTGAAGAGGTGATCATGAGCGTGCAGAATTTGCCCCTTTTGGCGGTCACTGTACCACCCCGTTTCGCCGCGAATCAACAGAACAGCGCCCCGAGGCGAGAAATAGACCACACTCCTCGCGCGGGCGCCAGGGACGGCACGGCCGCCGACGTGGAAAGGTGCTGACCCAGCCACCACACCCCCCGCGCGGGCGCCGGGGTGAGCACCTCCGAAATCGCCAAGCCCAGAGGGTCCTGTCACCACCCTCCCCCGCGCGGCCGCCGCCGGGGGCGGCCGCGGAACCGGCCCTTCGAGCGGCTTGACGGCGTCTGGCCGGCCTGACAGGTTGCCGGGGTGAGCGCCGCCGCCAAATCCCGCCTCTATCTCGTCGACGCCAGCGGCCACATCTTCCGGGCCTTCTACGCCATCCCCGGGCTGACCACGTCGAAAGGGCTGCCGACCAACGCCACGCTCGGCTTCACCAACATGATCCGCAAGCTGGTGCGCGAGCAGAAGCCGGACTACATCATCGCGGCGTTCGACCCCCCGGGGCTCACCCATCGCCACGAGGCTTTCGAAGACTACAAAGCATCGCGCGACGAGACCCCCGAGGACCTGATCGCGCAGGTCCCCTACGTGCGGCGCGTCTGCGAGGCCCTGCGCATTCCGGTCATCGAGATCCCCGGCTACGAGGCCGACGACGTCATCGGCACTCTCGCCGGCAAGGCGCGCAACGCCGGCATCGAGGTGGTGATCGTTTCCGAAGACAAGGACCTCCTGCAGCTCGTCGACGACGGCACCACCATGTTCTCGGAGCGCCAGGGCCGGGTCGTGTACGACCGCGCTCGGGTGCAGGACAAGTACGGCATCCCGCCCGAGAGCATCCCCGATCTGCTGGCGCTGATGGGCGACTCGGTCGACGACATCCCCGGCGTCAAGGGCATCGGCGCCAAGGGCGCGCAGATGATCCTGCAGGAGTACGGCAGCATCGAGACGGCGATCGAGCACGCCGACGAGATCACCAAGATGAAGTACGGCGAGAAGCTCGCCGCCGGCGCCGACATGGCGCGGCTCTCCAAGGAGCTGGCGACGGTGCGCACCGACCTGCCGCTGGAGCTCGACCTCGAGGCGTTCCGCGCCCAGGAGCCCGATCGCAAGCTGGCCCGCAAGCTCTTCGGCGAGCTCGAGTTCCGCTCGATCCTCGAGGAGTTCATCGACAGCGGCGTCGAAGAGGTCGCCTACCGCGCGCTCGGCAGCGCCGAGGAGCTCGCCGACGCGCTCGCCGAGGGGCGCCAGGCCGGCCGCCTGTCGTTCGACCTCGAGACCACCCACGAGCAGCCGGTGCGTGCCGAGATCGTCGGCGTGGCGCTGAGCTGGGAGCCGGGCACCGGCGTATACCTGCCGCTTGCCCACACGACACTCGGCGCCGACAACGCGATGAGCGTCGCGGACGCGCTCGAGGAGCTGGCCCCCAGCCTCACCGATCGCTCCATCAAGCTCATCGGCCAGAACCTCAAGTACGACCTGATCGTCTTGAAACGCCACGGCGTCGCCGGCATCGAGCCCTGGTTCGACACCATGATCGCCTCGTATCTCCTCCACCCTACGCGCACCGGGCACGGCCTCGAAGGCCTCGCCGTCGACTACCTCGGCATCAAGATGACGCCCTTCAAGGACATCGTCCCCAACAAGGGCGCCACCTTCGACGAGGTGCCGATCGACGCCGCCACCGGCTACGCCGCCGAGGACGCCGACGTCGCCCTGCGGCTCAGCGGGCTGTTCGAGCCCGAGCTGGAGGCCGCCAACCTCGGCGAGCTGTACCGCGACCTCGAGCTGCCGCTGATGCACGTGCTCGCCGACATGGAGCTGAAGGGCGTGCGGATCGACTCCGACTACCTCGCGGCGATGGGCGGGAAGGTCGAGGCGCAGTTGGACTCCCTGCAAAAGAACATCTGGGAGGAATGTGGCGAGGAGTTCAACATCAACTCTCCCAAGCAGCTCGGTGAGGTGCTGTTCGACAGGCTCGAGCTGCCCTCCGGCAGCCGCACCACCAAGACCGGCTCGCGCTCCACCAAGGCCGAGGTGCTCGACAAGCTCGCCGAGAAGTACCCGATCGCCCGCCAGATCATCGAGTACCGCGAGCTCGCCAAGCTCAAGGGCACCTACATCGACTCGCTGCCAGCGCTGGTCAACCCGGCGACCGGCCGGCTGCACGCGTCGTTCAACCAGACGGTGGCCGCCACCGGCCGGCTGTCGAGCAGCGACCCCAACCTCCAGAACATCCCGGTTCGCTCCGAGCTGGGCCGCCAGATCCGCCGCGCCTTCATCCCCGCCGACGGCCACTCGCTGCTGGTCGCCGACTACTCGCAGATCGAGCTGCGGATCATGGCGCACCTGTCCGGCGACCCGCGGCTGCAGGCCGCCTTCCGGGAAGGCGTCGACATCCACCGCGCCACCGCCGCCGCGATCTTCGGCATCGAGCCCGAAGAGGTCACCGCGCAGCAGCGCGATCGCGCCAAGGTGATCAACTTCGGCATCATGTACGGAATGGGGCCGCAGCGGCTGGCGCGCGAGTTCGGGGTCAGCCTCAAGGACGCCCGCGCCTTCATCGACGATTACTTCGAGATCTACTCCGACGTGAAGCGCTTCCTCGACCGGACGATCGACAAGGCCAAGGACGACGGCTACGTCACCACCCTGCTGGGCCGCATCCGCTACCTGCCCGAGCTGCACAGCCACCAGCGCTCGGTGCAATCGTTCGGCGAGCGCATCGCGGTCAACACGCCGCTGCAGGGGACCGCCGCCGACATGATCAAGCGCGCCATGGTCACCCTCCACCGCCGGCTCGCCGAGGAGCGCACCGGCGCCGAGATCACCATCCAGGTCCACGACGAGCTGGTCCTCGAGGTCCCGCAGGGCGCCGAGCAAGAGGTCGGCGAGATCGTCCGCGAGGAGATGGTGTCCGCGATCGAGCTCGACGTGCCGCTGGTCGTCGACATCGGCTGGGGGCCGAACTGGATGGACGCGAAGGCCTGACAGCCCGCACGACTGGGAGTGCCGTCTCACGACGTAGCAGGGCGCGATATACTCGACGTTTCAGTCCTCGTGGTTTCCCGGAGATCGCAACACCCCCGTTCCAGAAAGACTCGCGACGTTCCCATGCCCATCTACGAATACGAGTGTCGGCGCTGCGGCCACCGCTTTGAGCTCATCCAGAGCTTTTCGGACAAGCCCCGCCAGCGCTGCCCCGAGTGCTCCGGCAAGGTCGACCGGCTGATCAGCTCGTCGGCCATCCGCTTCAAGGGAACCGGCTGGTACGTGACCGACTACGCCGGCAAGGGCAAGGAAGAGAAGACGGAGTCGGGCGGCGACGCCGGTACGGCCGAGGCCTCTGATACCTCCGAGAAGGCCGGCGCGAGCGACAAGAAGGATTCCAAGAAGGCGGCGGCGAAAAAGGAAAAGAAGGAGAAGAAGGCCTCCTAGCACCAACCCATGCACGACCTCCCCAGGCTCCGCAAAGACGCCGAGGCGGCGCGCCGGGCTTTCGCCTCCCGCAACGTCGATTTCGACCTCGACGAGCTGCTGCGCCGCGACGAGCGGCGCCGCGAGCTGATCACCGAGGGCGACGCCCTCAAGGCGCGGCGCAACGAGGCCGGCAAGAGGATCGGCGAGCTCAAGAAGAAGGGTGAGAGCGCCGACGCAATCATCGCCGAGATGGCCGAGGTCAGCGCCGCCGCGCAGAAGATCGACGCCGAGCGCGGCGAGCTCGACGCCGGCATCCACCGCGACCTGCTGGCGCTGCCCAACCTGCCGCACGAGAGCGTGCCGGTCGGCACCGACGAGTCCGCCAACCGGGTCGAGCGCCACTGGGGGGAGCCGCGCGACTTCGACTTCAAGGTCCTCGATCACGTCGACGTCGGCGAGAGCCTCGGCATCCTCGACTTCGGGCGCGCCGCCAAGGTGGCGGGGACGCGCTTCCCGGCCCAGTTCGGCGCCGGGGCCCGCCTGGAGCGAGCGCTGGCGGCGTTCATGCTCGACCTCGCCCGCGAGGAGGGCGGCTACCTCGAGGTGCTGACGCCGTTTCTCGTCCTGCCGGAGGCGATGGAGGGCAGCGGCCAGCTGCCGAAGTTCGCCGACGAGGCCTACTTCATCGAGAAGGACTCGCTCTACCTGATCCCGACCTCCGAGGTGCCGCTGGTCAACCTGCACCGCGGCGAGATCCTCGCCGAGGCCGACCTGCCGATCCGCTACTGCGCCTACACCCCCTGCTTCCGGCGCGAGGCGGGCACCTACGGCAAGGACACCCGCGGCATGATCCGCGTCCACCAGTTTACCAAGGTCGAGCTGGTCTGGTACACGACGCCGGAGGCCTCCTACGAGGCGCTCGAAACGCTGGTGGCCGACGCCGAGCGCGTCCTGCAGCGCCTCGAGCTGCCCTATCGGGTGGTGAGCCTGTCCACCGGCGACCTTGGCTTCGCATCCGCCAAGACCTACGACCTCGAGGTCTGGCTGCCGTCCCAGGAGCGCTACCGAGAGATCTCCTCGTGCAGCAACTGCGAGGACTTCCAGGCCCGCCGCGCCGAAATCCGCTACCGGCCCGCCGAGGGCAACAAGCCGCGCCTCGTGCACACCCTCAACGGCTCCGGCCTGGCCATCGGCCGCACCATCGTCGCGCTGCTTGAGAACGGCCAGGAGGCCGACGGCAGCGTCACGATTCCCGATGCCCTGCGCCCCTACATGGGCGGGACGGAGCGCATCGAGCCGCTGCGAAGGCCGGGCGGCTGAGCCGAGCGGACTCGCACTCATGAGGACTCGGGTGCTCGATCGACCCGTGGTCTTGCAGAGGTGGGCGCTGTGCGTACGCCCTGGTTCTCGAGCAGCTCGACAACGTCGAGCGTCAACCCCGGTTCACCCCGGCATGCAGCCGGCTACGGAACGCCAATCGTTTCAGGGATTCCTTCACTCTTCGTGGAAGTGAGACGGGCATGCGCGCCTGGATTCCGGACCCCTCCCCGACATTGACAACATTCGGCCGCCAGCCGCCAGAGGCGCACGTCCTTCATCCCTCGATCCGCACCCGGTAGCGTCGAACCTGCGGGAAGGGGTTGTAGAGCGTCGTGTACAGGCGTCCGTCGGGGCCGACCAGCTCGGGCCGGCCGATGTCGGGGGCGTTGGTTCCTTCCTGCAGAACCGATCCCAGGAAGCGGCCATCGGGGTCGAACAGATCGAGTGAATTGGCGTATTCCGTCGTGGTTCGCTCGCGGGTCTCCATCATCCGTCGTATTTCTGCGTCGGGATCGTCGATGTTCGTTGGCCAATACGCGGAAACGAGCCAGTGCCCCGACTCGAGCGCCAATGGGGCCATCAGTTGCCCGAACGATCCGATGCTGCCGCGCCGTTTGTCGATGAAGTGGACGCCGACGCGCACGAGGTAGTCGACGGGACGCGAGACGACCCGTGTCAGCTGCGCATCCGCGTCGTACCCGCGGAGGACATACTCTCCGTCGTTGCCGACGAGGATCGCGCCGTCGGCGACGCGGAGGTCGACGCCGGCGCCGACGGTCGCAGGAATCGCCAGATCGGGATTCACGCGGACGCTGGCCTCAGCGCGCGCCGTCAACGGCTCCCCGAGCTCGACGACGGTAAAGTCGACCCCGACCGCGCCGGGCGTGAACTCCGTGAAGACGGCCGTATCCGACCTGAGGAAGCCGGCGAGTTGGCCGCCGCTGACGCGGGCCGTACCGAGCGGGTAGGTAGCCAAGAAAGCACCGTCGAGATCCCACTGGTCGAGCCGCGTGCCGCCTTGATTGGCGATGAAGAGGGACCCTTCGCCGTCCCACGCGATGCCGCGGGCGCGTTGGAACTCCTCCGGGCCCTGCCCCTGGCGCCCCGCTGTCCAGCGGACGCTCCCGTCGCCGGCGAACGAAACCAACCGGTTCGATTGCTGGTCGAAGACGTAGACGTTCTGCTCGTCGTCGACCGCGACGCCGCGGACCGAGCCGAGCATCATCTCGTCCGGGCCCTCTTCGACGCCGAAGACCTGCTCGAGCTCGAAGCTCACCGGCAAGGGGTCGCGGCCGTCCCAAAGCCCGGTTGCCGGATTCTCGACGTAGGTCACGCCATCGCGGGTTTCGATGTTTCCCGGCCACGAGGAGCGTGGGGCGCACGAGGCGGCGAAAAGGCACAACGCTGCGACAGCGATTGTCAGTCCCGGCTCGCGCTTCCGTGCCTTTTGCTTGCTCGTAAGCCCCGCCGCTGCAGCAGTATCGCGCCAGAGAACCGCCAGTTCACGCATCTGGTTCCGTTGGGCTCCGCCGGTGGCGCCGACATCTGAAGGAGTCTATGTCGTGCCCCAAGGAAGGTTCCAGCAACGAATCCCCACCGCCCTGCAAAAATCAAGAATCGTCAACGCCTCAGGGCGTCCGTCCGGCGGGCGCGAGGCGCTGCAGCTCCTCGAAGTAGTTCAGGATGACGTTGAAGCGGATGCTCTCGGCGACGTCGCGCTCGATGACGACGAACCGCTGGCTGGCGGTATCGTAGTCGTAGTTCGGCGACCAGCGGTCATCCGAGTTGCCGAACGGGAACAGCCGGGTGGTGCCAAGCACGCGGAACGTCGGGTCGAGCTCGATGCGGGCGGCCATCAGATCGTCGCCGGAGCGATAGAACAGCTCGCCGCCATCGTCCGACCACACCGGCTGCGTGCCGCCGCCGGCCGAGACCTGCTCGCTCGCCCCCAGCTCGGGGAAGCTCGCGACGATGATCTCGTCGCGGCCCGACTCATTCGACACGTAGGCGATCCATTGCCCATTCGGCGAGAGCGCGGGGGACAGCTCGTCGTAGCGCGTGTCGAGAACGGTCGTCGCCTCTCCCGAACCGCCCCGCTCGATGCTCAAAAGGGCGCCGTCGGCGCCGGACTCGACGTGTAAGACGACGAGCCTCCCGCTGGCGGAAACGTCCCCCGCCCGCATGTTGTAGCCGTCGACCGAGTAGATCGTCTCGAACTCCCGAGCGCTGAAATCGGCCAGCGCCCGGTAGAGGGTCGGCTGGGCCTGGCGCCCCAACGAAGCGAAGTAGATTCCCTCGCCGGCGGGTTCCCAGGCCAGCAGGCGGTCGTTGCCCCCGCTCGTCAGCCGCCGAACGGTGCCCAGCTCGAGGTTGTGGATCCAGATCTCGCCGCTGCCGCCTGCGGCGCTGGAGGCGGACTCGTAGGCGATCCTCCTGCCGTCGGGGGACAACCTCGGCCGGGCGAGTGGTTGCCGGCCCGACAGGATCTCGGCCTTGTTTCCGGCGCGGTCCGCCCAGACGAGCGAGGCCGTGCCGGCCCGCCCCGGCACGTACAGGAAGGTGCCGTCGTCGGCCGCGGCAAAATGGGCCGCCCCCCCGGTCTCGACGCGGACGTCGCCGAGGATGCGCGCCGCTTCACCGCTGGCGCGCCGTCCGCCGACGTCGACCGGCACCGCCCACAGCTCCCCCGGCCGGGCGAAGACGACGTGGCCGGAGGGCAGATAGACGGGGTCGGTGCCCGGCTCGGCGATCACCTCGACCTCACCGGTGAGCAGAGAAACCAGGACGATGGCGTTGTTCGCAGACAACCCGCGGTCTGCCTCCGCCACCACCACCTCGCCGCCGGGCAACGGCTCGAGCCGCTCGTAACCCTGGGGCGCCTGGGTCTCGTCGACCTCGACGAGCCGTCGCGGCTCCTCACCGCCGCCGGCCGGCACGCTCCAGATGCCGGCATTGCCGCGGCTGAAAACGATCACCTGGTCGTCGCGCCACGCCCCGTAACCAGTGCCGCTCCCGAACCTCGCCAGGCGCTGCGGCACGCCGCCGGCGAGCGCGACCTTGTGGAGATCGCCACTGGCCGAGAAACCGACCCAGCGGCTGTCGGGCGAAAAGAACGGATGCGCCGCCCCTTCCGTGCCGGCCAATGCGACCGACTCCTCGGCGTCGAACGCTCGGTGGTAGAGGCGCCGCAGGCCCCCGGACACGGCCACGTACACCAGGTGTTGGCCGTCCGGCGAGATGGCTGCGAGCGAGCCGACGCCGGAGGGAAAGTGGTGGTCGGCCGGCAGCGTGATTTCGAATCGCTTCATCGGCAGCGGCCCGGAGCGCAGCAGGAGGCGCGAGCCGACGGCGCCGGCGAGCAGCGCTACGCTGGCGACCACAACCGTGGCCGCGACCGGCAGGCCGCGCCGCGCCTGAGGCCCGTCTCCGGCCGCGGTCACGACCCGCAGCGACGGCGCCGTGCCGGCCTCGACCCGAGCGGCGAGCGCCCGCAGGTCGACGACCAGGTCGGCGGCCGTCTGGTAACGGTCGGCGGGATCCTTGGCGAGGCTCTTGGCGACGATGCGGTCCAGCTCCGCCGGCAACGACATGTCGACCTGCGCCAGCGAGGCCGGATCCGAATGGACGATCGCGTGCAGGATGTCGAGTGCCGACTCGCCGCCGAAGGCGCGGCCGCCGGTCGCCATCTCATAGAACAGGCAGCCGAAGGCGAAGAGGTCGGCGCGGCCGTCGATCTTCTCGTCTCCTCGTGCCTGCTCGGGGGCCATGTAGCCCGCCGTGCCCATCATCTGTCCGGCGACGGTGCCGATCACCGTCGGCGACGCCGACTCCGTGGCTGCTGGAGCCACCTCGGTGAGCTTGGCGAGGCCGAAGTCGAGGACCTTGACGTGCCCGTCGCAGGTGACGAAGACGTTGTCGGGCTTGAGGTCGCGGTGGACGATGGCCGCGGCGTGCGCCGCCGCCAGCGCCTCGGCGATCTCGATGCCGAGAGCCAGGGTTTTCTTCAGGGGCAGGCGGCCGGCGGCGAGCGCCCACCGTAGCGTCTCGCCTTCGAGGTACTCCTGGACGATGTAGCGGGTCTCGACTGTGGCACCGGCGGCGGGCGCGGAGCCGACGTCGAAGACCGCGGCGATGTGCGGGTGGTTGAGAGCCGCTGCGGCGCGGGCTTCCTGCTCGAAGCGCGCCAGCCGCGCGGGGTCGGAGGCGAACCTGTCGGGCAGCACCTTGATCGCCACCCGGCGGCCCAGGCGCTCGTCCTCGGCCAGATACACTTCCCCCATGCCGCCGGCGCCGAGCGGTTCCTTGATCTCGTAGGGTCCGAGTTGATCACCGGGGTTCATGGTTCGCGCTCAGATACGTGTCGCCGCCGCGTCTCGGCTCGCCGCCATGTCTCGACCGAACTCTACAAAAAGCGTCGCGTCTTTCCCACTGGCGGGGGCGGCGCCAACCGAAAACAAGGAGCGCACGGTGTTGCCGCACGCGCCGCACGTGGCGCCGCGAGGGCAGCAAGGGCGCATCGCGGCGTGTCAATTGCCGGAGTCGATGTCGAAGCCACAAGGGCTTCGATTCCAGGATTGCGGTTCCGTGCGATGAATCGTCACGAGGCGCACAGCGACCGTGTGGGCGCGCGGCGTCGCTTCGAGGAAAGCGATTATTCCGGACCCCTCCCCGACATTGACAATATTGACAGACATGTGACAGCATTGACGCATGGCTCGTGGACAAACGACCTCATCGGTCGACGCAGACTTCGTGGAACGGGCGACGCATCGATTCGCTCGAGCGCTGGCTGGCGTGGTGGCGGACTACCGCCGCGGGGGCCGGTCCCCATCCGACCTGCTCGGAGAGCCGGAGTCGTTCGGTGAGCGCGCGGTCGCCGCACAGGCACCGGCGCCGTCGCCGTGGGACGATCTCGTCGGCCCGTTCCTGCGATGCGAAGGGGTCGAAGCCCGGCTGGGCGTCACCCGTCAGGCCGTCGCCGCCCGCGCGGCGCGCCGCAGGCTGCTTCGCGTGGTCACCGCCGACGGGGTGCACTTGTACCCGACGTGGCAGTTCGCCGACGGCGGCATCGTGCCGGGGCTCGACGATGTGCTCTCCCTGTTTGCCGAGGATACCGTGGACGGTTGGACGCTCGCTGGGTGGCTGCGGACGCGCGATCCGGAGCTCGGCGAGGCCCCTCTCGAGGCGCTGCAACGAGGTGACGTCGCCGCTGTACTTGCCGCCGCCCGCTCGGCTGCAGCCGCGCTGGCCGCTTGAGCTCGCTCCGCGAGCCCCCGAGCGATCTTCGGGGGTTTCCCAGCTCGCGTGTTCCTGCCCGTCTGTTGCGCGTGTGCCGGAGCGAACGCGCCACGTGGTGGTTCTCGAGCGACGGATCGGGCCGCTTCGATCTGGCTCCACCAGAGGGCACCTGCTACCTGGCGACGGATGCCTACGCCGCCGTTCGCGAGGCGTCTCGGCTGGGTCCCGTCACCCCTGGTTGGGTACAGGCTCGCGAGTTGCGGGAGGCGGCGCCGCCTGATCCGAAAGCGCGCCTGGCGGCGACCACGCGCCGCGCCGCAGGGCGCTTCGGTATCACGACCGAGCTGTCGACCCTTCTTCCCTACGATCTGCCCAGGCGTTGGGCTGCGGCTTTCCGAAGGCATGGTCTTGCCGGCATTCGCCACGAGCTGCGCCACGACCCACGCGCGCGGCCGAGCGGATTGGCCTTGTTCGGCTCGGCGGGGGCGCCCGACTGGGCCGACGGTGGGCGCCATCCGCTCAGCGTGGCGATGGTCGTCGGCTGTGGCGTGCAGGTCTTGCCGCCGCCGCCGGCTGCCGTTCTGACCATCGTGAGCTGAGGCGCCCTACTTCGCCCGGCGCAAGTTGACACCCGCGTTCCGCAAGCTCATGGAAAGCGGCAGGCTTCGCGGCGGCACGGACAGCACGCGCATCGTCGCGGAAGACCGAGACCGACCCGGGGCGACCGACTGGCGATCGAGCCGTCGCGACAGATAGACGAGCTAGCGGGCCGATCCGGCCGGCCGCAGGACCAGTCGATGCGCCATGACCTCCTCGACGGCGGCGCGGCTGAAGGCGAGCGGGAAGTAGTCGTCGGCGGCCCAGGGCTCGATCTGGTCGCCGTAGTAGGGGCTGCCGGGCTGGCCCGATTGGCCGGGTGCGGTGGTGGCGAGGCCGGCGTCCCCGTCGGCGAGATCGAAGATCTCCCGGAAGGTGGCGCCGTTGGCATAGACGGTGCCGGCGCCGCCGCTCTTCTCGACGGCCGGCAGGTCGAAGTCGTCCACCAGCCGATGGCCGAACGGCTGATCGTTCAGCCGCCCCCAGCGCCACGCGGAGCGGTCGGCGCCGAGCTCGGTTGTCAGCCGCTGCAAGGCCTGCCGCAGGCCCTCCTCGACGGTGGCCGCGGTCTCGAGCGCCTCGTCGTCGACGCTGCGCCGCCAGGTCATATACAGCGCCGCGGCGGCGCTGTCGCGGTCGAAGAGGGCATCCCAGCCGGCGAGCTGCTGGCGCGCCCACTCGACGTCGGGATCCTCGGCGCTCCAGCCCTGAAACAGGGGCAGCAGCTCGGCCGCCGAGCTCGAGTAGGCATCGTGCTGCATGCGCCGAAAGTCCGCGATCGTGAACGTGCCGCCGGCGCCGCCGCCGCCCGCCTCCAGCATCTCGACGAGGCGCTCGTAGCGAGTGTACGGGGGCCCGGACTTGAACATGATCGGCGGGTGAAAGCCGGGCGGCTGGACGTTGTGGTTGGCGGTGGCGATCCAACCTCGCTCGGGGTTGAGCTCCTCGGGAAGGTCGTCGCGGAAGCCGGTCCATTGGTAGGCGCCGGTCCCTGGCACCGGCAGGCGGCCGTACCACGGTGTGGGGCCGGCGCGGTCCGGGGTCAGCGCCGCGGCGCGCCAGGCGATGTTGCCGTCGACGTCGCCGCAGATCATGTTCTCGGAGGGCGACTTCCAGCCGTCCATGGCGTCGAGGAACTCGATGCAGTCGGCCACCTGGTCGACCCGCAGAGAGCCGAGGTAGGGCGCCGTGCCGGGCTCCTGGGCGAACGAGCGCACCGCGAAGGCGACGCCCCGCTCGACGTCCTTGTAGACGATCGGGCCGTGGCGGCTGAACTCGAAGGCGACCTCGCGGGCCGTCTCACCACGGACCGGAATCGTCTCGCGCTCGACGCGAAGCGGCTCGGACTCGCCCCGGTACATCACCCGCGAAGGGTCGGCGGGGTCGAGCTCTTCGATGAACACGTCGATCTGGTCGGTGCCGACGATCGTCAGCCCCCAGGCGGCGCGCTCATTGCGGCCGATGGCGATGCCGGGCAGCGCCGGCTCGCCGGCGCCGATCACCCGCCAGCCGGGCGCCTCGAGGTGGGCCAGGTAGCGAAGCGCCGGGTTGCCGACCTCGCGGTGCGGGTCGTTGGCCAGCATCGGCACGCCCGAGGCGCTCAGGGCCCCGGAGATCACCCAGTTGTTGCTGCCGATCTCGTCGCGGTGCGTGGGCGGCGGCGGCGCCAACCAGGTCAGGCTCGGCGCCGACCACTCGAGTCGGGCCAGCAGCGTCGAGGGGCCGGCGCCGGCAGCTCCGCCGCGGCGCTCGACCGCCGCGACTCCCCGCTCGGCGAGCGCCGCGTACTCGGGCAGCAGCGGCACGTCGAACGAGCGGCCGGCACGAGCCGAGAGGGCCTCGATCGCCCCGTCGGTGATCACGCCGAGGTCGAGCCCCTCCGGGACGACCAGCTCGTAGAACGGGTCCGGGGAGGCGCGGCGGTTGGCCTCCTCGGCGCCCAGCTCGGCGACCCGCTGCGCCAGCCGCAGGTCGGCGGTGATGCTGCCGCCGACGCCGGTCAGCGTCGAGCGCAGGGTCGGCGTCGCCGCCGTCCACGGCCGCGGCCGGATCCCGGTGAGCCGGAACTCCACCGGCAGGTCGTCGCCGCGGTGGGCGATGTAGGCGTTGATGCCGGCGGCGAACGACGACAGGATGCGCTCGCTCTCGGGGTGGTAGCTGGCAAGCTCGGCCTCCGAGAGGCCGCCGCGCCAAGACAGCAGGCGCATGATGCGGTCGGCCTCGAACCGGTCCGCGCCGGAGATCTCGGCGCTCGTTCCCTCCAGCCAGCGCCGCCACATCTCGAGCTGCCAGAGGCGGTCCTGGGCGGCGACGAAGCCCTGGGCGAAGAACAGGTCGTCGGTGCTGGTCGCGTAGATGTGGGGCACGCCCCAGCGATCGCGCAGCACCTCGACCTCGGCGCCGAGCCCGGCGAGCTCGATCTCGCCGTCGAGCTGCGACAGCGACGAGGTCGCCAACGCGTCGAGGTCGGGCACGGTCTCGGCGGCGGGTGCGCAGCCGTAGACGAGAACGGCGGCGGCAAAGAATACGAAGGGAACGGGGAGCCGTTGGGACTGCAAATGCTCTCGGGTCACGCTTCCTCCTTCGGATGCTCTCCACCCGGATCGTGGATTCTGGTGCGGGGGGCGCGCAGCTGTCAACGTCGCCCGTCGTACCGGGGCGAGGATCCGGGTCGGCGATGCGGCCCGCCCCAGGGTCTTGGGCGGGTTGGACATTTTCGGCGCCGTCCGGCAGGCTTGGCCGCATGAGCGACGAGCAGGATGCTGTCACCATCGGCAAGCTGAGAATCGCGCGCCCGCTGTACGAGCTCGTGAGCGACGAGATCGCCCCCGGCACCGGCCTCGACGCCGCCGAGGTCTGGACGTCGTTCGGCGAGATCGTCGCCGACCTCGCCCCGAAGAACCGCCGCTTGCTCGATGTTCGCGACGAGCTGCAGGCGAGCATCGACGAATGGCACCGGCAACGCGGCGGTGCTCCCGTCGACGTGAACGAGTACCGCGCCTTTCTCGTCGAGTGCGGCTACCTGGTGCCCGAGGGCGAGGACTTCGCGGTGAGCACCGCGCCGGTCGATCCCGAGATCTCGGAGATCGCCGGCCCGCAGCTCGTGGTCCCCGTCGACAACGCCCGCTACGCGCTCAACGCCAGCAACGCCCGCTGGGGAAGCCTTTACGACGCGCTGTACGGCACCGACGTGATCCCGGAGGACGGCGGCGCCGCCCGGGGAAGCTCCTACAACCCGGTGCGCGGCGAGCGGGTCGTGACGCGCACCGCGGAGTTTCTCGACGACGTGGCCCCGCTCGCCGAAGGCCAATACGCCGACATCGTCGCCTACGAGCTCGATGACGGCGGCGGCGGCAAGCGGCTGGCCTGCGTGCTCGCCGGTGGCGGCCGGACCGGCCTCGCCGACCCCTCCCTGTTCGCCGGCTACGACGCCGGGGACGACGGCCTGTCGGCGGTCCTCCTCCGCCACCACCGGCTCCATATCGAGATCCAGATCGATCGGGGGCATCCCGTCGGCGCCGCCCACCCCGCCGGGGTGAAGGACGTCCTGTTGGAGAGCGCCGTGACCACCATCCAGGACTGCGAGGACTCGGTCGCCGCGGTCGACGCCGGCGACAAGGTCGGCGTGTATCGCAACTGGCTCGGCATCATGAAGGGCACCCTCGAGGCGACGTTCACCAAGGCCGGCAAGCAGCTCACCCGCCGCCTCGAGCCCGATCGCATCTACACCGATCCGCGCGGCGACGTGCTCACCGTGCCGGGACGCAGCCTGCTGCTGGTGCGCAACGTCGGCATCCACATGTACACCGACGCGGTCACCACCGCCGGCGGCGAGGAGGTCCCCGAGGGCTTCCTCGACGCGCTGATCACGGTGCTCGCCGCGATCCACGACCTGAAGGGCGGCGGGCCGCTGACCAACAGCCGCGCCGGCAACGTCTACATCGTCAAGCCGAAGCTGCACGGCCCCGAGGAGGTCGCCGCCACCGTCGAGCTGTACGGGCGCATCGAGGAGGCGCTGGGCCTGCCCGCCAGGACGATCAAGATCGGCATCATGGACGAGGAGCGGCGCACGACGGTGAACCTCGAGGAATGCATACGCGCCGCCCAGGACCGGGTGATCTTCATCAACACCGGCTTCCTCGACCGCACCGGAGACGAGATCCACACCAGCATGGAGGCCGGGCCGATGATCCCCAAGCCGGAGATCAAGAGCTGCCCGTGGATGCTGGCGTACGAGGACTGGAACGTCGACGTCGGCATCGAGTGCGGCCTCCCCGGCAAGGCCCAGATCGGCAAGGGAATGTGGGCGGCGCCCGACGAGATGGCCGCCATGGTCAAGGCCAAGATCGAGCATCCGCGCGCCGGGGCGAACACCGCCTGGGTGCCGTCACCGACGGCGGCGACCCTGCACGCGATGCACTACCACCAGGTCGACGTTGCGGAGGTGCAGGCGGGCCTCGCCGGCCGCGAGCGCGCCGATCTGAACGACATCCTCACGCTGCCGCTGCTCGGCGACCGCGAGCTGACGGGCGATGAGATCCAGGCCGAGCTCGACAACAACGCCCAGGGAATCCTCGGCTACGTGGTCCGCTGGGTGGGCCAGGGCGTCGGCTGCTCCAAGGTCCCGGACATCAACGACATCGGCCTGATGGAGGACCGCGCCACGCTGCGCATCTCCAGCCAGCACATCGCCAACTGGTTGCACCACGGCATCGTCGACCGCGAGCAGGTGATCGCCACCTTCCAGCGGATGGCGGCGGTCGTCGACCGGCAGAACGAGGGCGATCCGGCCTACCTGCCCATGGCCGCCGACCTCGACGGCAGCCCGGAGTTTCAGGCCGCCCTTGACCTCGTGTTCGAGGGCCGCGACGAGCCGAACGGCTACACCGAGCGCGTCCTGCACGCCCGGCGGCGCGAGGCCAAGGCGCGAGGGGCAGCGACGCAAGGGCCGGCGGCGCGGAGAGCGGAGCAACGGGCCGCGAAGGTGCAGAAGTGAGCGCGAGGAACCCCGATCACATGAGGCTCGACACAGGCCCGATGGCGGGCCGGGGCGAGGAGTAGCAAGGAATGGCGCGGTGGGTTCGTTTCCGGCACCAGGGGCGGAGTGGCTTCGGCCTTCTCGACGGCACCGGAATCCAGGTCCACGCCGGCGACATGTTCGACGCCCCGGCGAGCGCCGGCGAGGAGCGGGAGCTGGAAGCGGTCGAGCTGTTGCCGCCCACGACTCCGTCGAAGTTCATCTGCCTGTGGAACAACCTGCGCGCCGTCGCCGACAAGATGGGGCTCGCCGATCCCGACGGGCCGCTGTACGCCTTCAAGGCGCCGTCGGCGCTGCTCGCCCCCGGCGGCACGATCGTGCGGCCGGCCGGCTACGACGGCCCGGTGATGTACGAGGGCGAGCTCGGCATCGTGATCGGCAAGCGCTGCCGGGCGGTGGGCGACGCAGAGGCCGCCGGCTGCATCTTCGGCTACACCTGCGTCAACGACGCCACGGCGTTCGGAGTCATCAACAACGAGTCTTTCCCGCAGTTTCCCCAGTGGACCCGCGCCAAGAGCTTCGACACCTTCGGCCCCTTCGGCCCGGTCGTCGCCACCGGCCTCGACGCCCGAGAGCTGCGCGTCAGGACCACCGTCGACGGCGAGACGCGCCAGGACTACCCGGTCAGCGACTTCTTCTTCACGCCGGCCGAGCTGGTCGCCCGCCTGTCCCACGACATGACGCTGCTGCCCGGCGACCTGATCGCCTGCGGCACCTCGCTGGGGGCCCAGCCAATGGAGCCGGGCTCGACCGTGGAGATCGAGATCGAGGGCATCGGCGTCCTCTCCAACCGCTTCGCCGGCTGAGACCAGCCTCCCGCCTCCGCGACAAGCTCAAGGAGCCCATTGCACTGCACGAGGGCTGGCCCAAGCAGCTCGTTGCACTGCACGAAGGCGGTACTTTCCATCTCCCGGCGAGCCACCTCTCACCCCCCGGGCGTCCGCTGCTTGCGCAGCTCTTCGAGCTCCGCCCGAAGCGGGCGCCAGTACTCTCGGTCGAGAGCGCGCGCTCGGAAGTGGATTGCGTGGCCGCGCTCGAGGTGCCGCTGCTCGAATGGCGGCACCGCAATCACCGAGGCGTCCAGCGCCGCGAGGGCGGCCCTCAGCCGCTCGATGTTCTCGGCAGACGAGAGGATAGCGAAGTCGGCGTCGCGGCTAAACTCCGCTGCGCCGTACAGAATGCAGGCCTGCCCCCCCATCAGAAGCGCCTCGACCTCGCTCTCCCGGAACGTCGAAAGGACTCTGGGAATCGGGCTCGGGGTCAAGACTTCCTCCCAGCAAGGTGAAGGTGGCCCACAGGCGCTGGCTCTCGTTCCATCGCTCCTCGGGGGTCATGAGGTACCACTCGAGCAGCTCCTCCTCGATGAGGGCCTCGAGCTTGATCTCAGCCGTTGCCCATCGGCCGCCCGCGACCCTGGTGGATGAAGCATCGAGCTTCTCAATACCCGGTGGCTCTGAGCTTGAATTCGACCTGCGTGTCACCATCGTCGTGATCTCGCGAAGCTACGGAACACTCTTGCAATATAGCACCGGCCCTCCAACCCCTTTGCCGGCTGAGATTGAGCTGTGTGGAAAGGGCTGGAATCAGGTGCCCCTTGGGATCTCGAGCTCCCGTGCCAGCGCGTCGGCCACGGCAAGGCCGCGCAACGTCGGCGTCAGGCGGGCCGGCGGGTGCAGAACGAGCAGGTTGCGGCGTTGTAGGTCCTCGATGCGGGCTTCGTTGGCCGCCAGAACGTCGATGCCGTGGCGTCGCCGCAACCTAGCGAGGTCGACGCCTGCGGTCGTTCGCAAGCCGAGCGCCAGGGCCTCGAGGACGAGGTCGGTGGGGCTGAGGATCTCGGAGCCGGCGACGGGGAGTGCGGGGCGTGGGACCCGGGAATCGTCGAGAACGGGCACGGGGCTCGCGACCTCAGCACCGGCGATGGGGAACGCGGGGCTCGTGGCTCCGGCACCGGCGTCAAACCGCGAGGACCGATCGGGGCCCTCCAGCGCCCGCTGCCAATCGCTCAGCCGGCGATGATTCCACCAGCGCCGCGAGACGCCGTCGAACGAGTGCGCCGACGGGCCAATGCCGAGGTAGGGGGCGTGCTGCCAGTACTTGCAGTTGTGGCTCGAGCGATGCTCGGGCGCGGCGGCGAAGTTCGAGACCTCGTAGGCCTCGTAGCCGGCACTGGCGAGCGCCTCGTGGGTCAGCACGAAGAGGTCGGCACGCCGCTCCTCGGGCGCCTCCACGAGCTCACCCCGCTGCTTGCGGGCGCCGAACGGCGTCCCCTCGTGGATCGTCAACTCGTAGCAGGAGATGTGCTGCGGGCATAGCCGGGCGCCCTGCTGCAGGTCGGCCCGCCAGCGCTCGTCGCTCTGGCCGGGCAGGCCAAAGATCAGGTCGAGCGAGACGGTCGCGAAGCCGCCGGCCAGGGCCGCCTCGACGGCGGCGACGGCACCTCCGGGCGTGTGCGCGCGGCCGAGAAAACGCAGCGCCTCGTCGTCGAACGACTGCACGCCGAGGCTCAGGGTGGTGACGCCCAGCCGCCGCCAAGCGGCGACCGCGGCGGACGTCACGTCCTCGGGGTTTGCCTCCAGCGTGATTGCCGCGGCATCGTCGACGGCAAGCGAGCGGCGCAGCGTCTCGATGATGGCGGCGAGCTGCTCGGGCTCCAGCGACGAAGGGGTGCCGCCGCCGAGATAGACCGTGTCAAACGTCAGATCGTGCCGCCAGCGTCGGCCCCATAGCTCGGCCTCGCGCCGCAGCGAGCGCGCGAACCACTCGCGGCGCTCCGGCCCGCCCGTCTGCACCGCGAAGTCGCAATAGGGACAGACGCGGGCGCAGAACGGGACGTGCACGTAGAGCCCCGGGGCACCCGGGGCGGCGCTCACCTCGGGTTCCGCTCTCACACCCACCGCTGCGCCGACGCCGGCCTCTCCCGTCGCGGCTGCCGTTGGCGTCCGCATCCCGGAAAACACCTCCGTACCCGAGGTCGCCATCCTCAAGCCTCGTCGACGTCGGAGCGCAGCACCGCCAGGAAGGCTTCCTGGGGGATCTCGACGTTGCCGAAGGCGCGCGCCCGCTTCTTGCCCTCTTTCTGCTTCTCGAGCAGCTTGCGCTTGCGGGTGATGTCGCCGCCGTAGCACTTGGCGGTGACGTCCTTGCGGAAGGCGTTGATGGTGCGGCGGGCGATGATGTCGCGGCCGATGGCGCCCTGGACGGCGATCTTGAAGTTCTGCCGCGGGATGGTCTTCTCGAGCTGCTTGCAGGCGTGCAGCGCCCGCGCCCGGGCCTTGTCGCGGTGCACCAGCATGGCGAGGGCGTCGACCCGCTCGCCGTTGACCAGGATGTCGATCTTGACCAGGTCGGTGGCCCGGTAGTCGAGCAGCTCGTAGTCGAAAGAGCCGTAGCCCTGGGTGATGGTCTTGAGGCGGTCGTAGAAGTCGAACAGCACCTCCGAGAGCGGCATCTCGGAGCTCACCTCGACGCGCCCGGCGGCCAGGTAGTGGAACTTGGACTCCTCGCCGCGCTTCTCGCGCAGCAGCTCCATGACCGTGCCGATGTAGCGGTCGGGCATCAGGATCGAGCCCTTGATGTACGGCTCCTCGACGACCTCGATGCTCGCCGGGTCGGGGTACTCGGCGGGGTTCTCGACGACCAGCGTCTCGCCCTTCATGTTGGTGACGTGGAACTCGACCGACGGTGCGGTCAGCAGCAGCGACAGGCCGTGCTCGCGGCTGAGCCGCTCCTGGACGACGTCGAGGTGGAGCATGCCGAGAAAGCCGCAACGGAAGCCGAACCCGAGGGCGCTCGAGGAGTCCTTCTGATAGGTGAGCGCCGCGTCGTTGAGCTTGAGCTTGGCGAGCGCCTTGGCGAGGTCCTCGTAGTCGTCGTTGGATACCGGGAAGATCGACGAGAAGACCACCGGCTTGGCGGGGACGTAGCCGGCCAGCGGCTCGGCCGCCGGTCGCTCGGCGCCGGTGATGGTGTCGCCGATATCGATGTCGGCGATCGCCTTGATGCCGGCCACGATGTAGCCGACGGCGCCGGCGGCGAGCTCCTCCCGCGCCTCCTGCTGGAGCTTGATGAGACCCACCTCCTCGACCTCGTACTCGGCGCCGTTGTGCATCAGCCGGACGGTCTGGCCCGGCCGGACGGCCCCCTCGAAAACGCGCACGAACAGGACGACGCCGCGGTAGGGGTTGTACTCGGCGTCGAAGATGAGCGCCTTGAGCGGCGCCCCGGGGTCGCCCTGCGGCGGCGGCAGTTTGGCGACGATCGCCTCGAGCAGCTCGTCGATCCCGGTGCCGAGCTTGGCGGAGACCTGCAGCGCCTCGAACGGATCGAGGCCGAGGTCCTCGTCGATCTCCTCGAGGACGCGGTCGACGTCGGCCGCCTCCATGTCGATCTTGTTGATCACCGGCAGGATGTCGAGCTCCTGCTCGAGGGCGAGATAGACGTTGGCGACAGTCTGCGCCTCGACCCCCTGGGTGGCGTCGACGAGCAGCAGCGCCCCCTCGCAGGCCATCAACGAGCGGCGCACCTCGTGCGAGAAGTCGACGTGACCGGGGGTGTCGATCAGGTTGAGGGTGTAGGTAAGCCCGTCGGCTGCCTCGTAAGCGAGGGTGATCGTGTTGCTCTTGATCGTGATGCCCCGCTCGCGCTCGAGGTCCATCGTGTCGAGGAGCTGGTCGTGGAACTCGCGCTCCGTAACGCCGCCACAGCGCTGTATCAGGCGGTCGGCGAGCGTCGACTTGCCATGGTCGATGTGGGCGATGATGCAGAAGTTGCGGATCTTGTTCACGAGAGGATTGTAGCCGCCCGGAGGTGAGCAGGCTGCCGCCGGCAGCGGCGAGGCGGCTGTTTTCAGGCCTCTGGAGGCGGTTTCCAGGCCGGGAAGCCGCTTTTGGGGGCGCGGCGCGACGGGTTCGGCGAAGACCCCATTTTGGTGGCGCTTTCCGGACGCGGAAATGCTAAGATATCGACTGGTTGTAGTTTGCTTTAGGACGGATACCGAAAGGCAACCCGCCAAGAAGCAGCCGGCGGGTTTTTCTTGTGCCCGTAGGAAGATCCTTCGCCAGCGAGCAGCTACGTTCGTCACATCAGTTGAAGGAGGGCCAAGGAATGGCCAAAGGTACTGTCAAGTGGTTCAATGACGCGAAGGGCTTCGGCTTCATCGCGCAAGAGGGTGGTCCCGACGTGTTCGTCCACCATTCCGCGATTCAGGGCAGCGGCTTCAAGTCGCTCGCCGAAGGCGCTAGCGTCGAGTTCGACATCACCGAAGGCCCGAAGGGCTTGTCGGCCGCGAACGTCCGTGCCGTCTAGCTCTTACTAGCGGTATTGGCGCCCCGCCCGTGGCTTCGCCCGGGCGGGGCGCTTTTTTTTGCCCTCTTCGGGCGTGATCGGGCGCCATCTGCGAGGGCTCTCGAGGGGGTCGGTCCGCCGACCTTGTATACTCTCTGCAGGTGACCCGCCCGCGGCTCCTTCGAGTTGCCCGCGCGATTACCTGAAGGCGGTTGCGATGCGCTCAACCAACGGCGCCAGTCGAGTCAATGCAAGGATAGGCCCCGGGAGCCCGAAGAAGCTCGGGGTGCTGGTGATCGGGCTGATCGAGGCCGGCGTGATCGATCCCCCGTTGGAGCTGGAGCGAAGGTACTTCGACCGCCGCCTCAAGGCCCAGATCGAGCCCGATGGAACGGTCACCTGCATGGGCAAGAGCTTTTGCACACTGTGCTCGGCGGCCACCTACGCGCGCGACACCTGCTCCGATGTCCGCGGCTCGGACTCCCACACGCGCTCGAGCAACGGCTGGGCGTTCTGGCAGTATCGCAACGAGGCCGGCGAGCTCGAGAACATCGGCACCTTGCGGCGGCGCTTCCTGCGCGGCTGACGGCGCCGGGGGTCACCCCCGGCACGCCCGCACCTCGCCGCTCCCCCGCGCCTGCGGCGCGCGGGGTACAATCTTCGCCCTCAGGAGGGATGGCCGAGTCTGGCTTAAGGCGGCGGTCTTGAAAACCGCTGACCGTGTTTACGCGGTCCGAAGGTTCGAATCCTTCTCCCTCCGCCTGCGGAGGGGTGCTAGAGTGGACGAATAGGGCGGCCTGCTAAGCCGTTGCACTGGGTAACCGGTGCCGAGGGTTCGAATCCCTCCCCCTCCGTCCTCCGTTTCTCGCCCCGCGCGGGCCGTTCTGCCCCGACGAGGGACTGCCGTGGAATTCCAGTTCTGCCCGACCTGCATGGCCTACAAGCGCATGCAGCGCATCGCCCCCTACGGCGAGCAGGCGGTCGCCCTGGTAATGGCGGCGATCATGCTCGCCTGGCTGCTCAGCCGGCCGTCGATCCACTGGACATCCTGGGTGCTGGCGGCCATCGTGTTCCCGATGACCGCCTATTTCGCCTGGCCTCGCAAGAGCCGCCGGCGTTGTGAGGGCTGCGGCAAGACCACCGCGGCTGCCGAGTCGCCCTGACCATGGTGACGCGGTCGGTAGCCGCGAGCGACGGGCCGGTTGATGGCCCCGATGTTCACGGCGACGAGCGGTGCCCCTCGTGCGACGCGCCGGCGGCCTGGCAGGTCAGCCGCCGCCACCGCTTCAGCCCGTTCGGCTCCGTCCTGCTCGCCGTTCTCGCCTTCTGGAGCGCGGTATTCGCGGCGCTGCTCGGCTTCGGATTCACGCTGTCGCTGAGCCTGCTGGCGCTGGCCGTCTTCGTCGCCCTGCTGACCCGCAAGGCCGAGGTCTGCGAGTCCTGCGGCTTCGTCCGCCCCCAGGAGAGATAGCCGGCCCGGTTGGCCGCCCAGGCGGCACTGGGCTACCATCACCCTCGGGCGCCGCTCTGCGGCAAGCTCGCCGGAGGCGCCCGCGAGGCGCCGCGCCCGATCGTCCTTGTTTCCGCGTTCTGGGGCGCGGCCGACGAGCTCACGACTTTCACGTTCCCGTTTTGACCACGCTTTACTGCGCCAACGAGGTTTGACATGCCCGATTCCGCCGAGGTGCGCGTACGCTTCGCGCCCAGCCCCACCGGCGAGCTCCACGTCGGTGGAGCCCGCACCGCGCTTTTCAACTGGTTGTTCTCACGGCAGAACAACGGGACCTTCATCCTGCGGGTCGAGGACACCGACGAGGAGCGCTCCACGGAGGAGTCGGTCCAGGGGATCTTCGACGCCCTGAACTGGCTGGGCCTCGACTGGGACGAGGGCCCGATCTATCAGTCGGCCCGCCTCGACCTGTACCGCGACTACGTGTCCTTGCTGATGAACTCCGGCCACGCCTACTACTGCTTCTGCAGCACCGACGAGATCGAGGCGAAGCGCAAGGAAGCCCAGGACCAGGGTGAGGGCTGGCGCTACGACGGCACCTGCCGCGCCCTGCCGGCCGACGAAGTACAGCAGAAGATCGACGCCGGCGTCCCCAAGGTGGTGCGCTTCAAGGTGCCCACCGAGGGAACGACGGTGGTCAACGACCTCGTCCACGGCGAGGTGAGCTTCGAGCACGTCAACCTCGAGGACTTCGTGCTGCTGCGCTCGGACGAGAAGCCCACCTACCACCTGTCGAGCGTCGTCGACGACATCGAGATGGGCATCACCCACGTCATCCGCGGCGCCGACCACCTCCCCAACACGCCCAAGCAGATCCTCGTGTACCAGGCCCTCAACGCCAAGCTGCCGATCTTCGCCCACTTGCCCTTGATCCTCGGGTCCGACAAGAAGCGCCTGTCCAAGCGCCACGGCGCCACGTCGGTGACCCATTTCCGCGACAAGGGGTACCTGGCGGGCGCCGTCGTCAACTACCTGGCGCTGCTCGGCTGGTCGCCGGGAGACGACCGCGAGGTGTTCACGCTGCCGGAGCTGACCCGCGAGTTCAGCATCGATCGGGTCAACTCGTCGAACGCCGTCTTCGACGCCGAGAAGCTCGCCTGGCTCAACGGCAAGTACATCGCCGAGGTGCCCGCCGGCGAGCTGATGAACTCGGTCCGCGAGGCGCTGCGCAACCGCGGCTGCTGGCAGGAGGAGCTCGACATGGAGCGGCGCGATTACATCTTCGCGCTGATCGACATGTGGCAGTCGCGCTCGCGGACGATCAACGAGCTCGCCGACAACATCGCCCCCTTCCTGACCGAGGCGTTCCCCTACCTGCCGGGCGCCATCGACCAGCACGTCAAGGGCAAGAACCTGCTCGAGCCGTTGGAAAAGCTGCGCGATGCGCTGAGCCGGGTCGATCCGTGGACCCAGGAGGAGATCGAGTCGGCGCTGCGGCAAACCGCCGAGAGCCTCGACATCGAAGCCGGCGACCTCATCCACGGCACCCGCGTCGCGGTGACCGGCAAGCACGCCTCACCGGGGATCTTCGAGGTCCTCGAGCTGATGGGGCGGGAGAACACCCGGGCGCGGCTCGACCGGATGATCCGCTATCTGACCAAGGTCAAGGCGGCCCAGGCCAACCAGGCATCGATCGCGAGCTAAGGGCTCGTGCAGAAATAACTGCGGCATTCGGGCGCCCGTGCATCCCTCCTCGCGGCGTTGCGCTCCCTGCGACATAGGCCCCGCTATGCCTCGGTCGCGCGCCTTGCGAGAAGGGCGCCCGGACGCCCTCGGTGCGCGCAGTTATTTCTGCACGAGCCCTAATCAGAAGTCGAACGAGAGCTTGGCGCGCAGCTTTATCGGCACGCTGTTGCGGAGGTCGCCGAAGAGCGGGCTGGCGAGATTGGAGACGACCTGCCGGGGGTTGTCGTGGCCGGTGACGTTGGAGACCTTGACGCCGGCGGTGATCAGGTAGCCGCGGATCTCCACCGCCTTGGTGGCCTGCACGTCGAGGGCGAAGAAATCGGGGAAGCGCTCGCGGTTGGCGTCGCCCGCGTAGGCCTGGCCCTCGGTGAAGACGCTGTAGGGAAACCCCGTATGCCATTCGACGACCGGCGTGAGCTGGACGCGGGCCGGCAGCTCCAGCGTCGCCCACGCCACCACGCGATGGGGCGCGTCGAACGGACGCGGTCCCCGCCGGTTGGGCCGGAAGACGGCGCCCGGCGCCTCGCCCGCCAGCAGGGTGAAATCGTTGAGGTCTCCGAAGCTCGACGAGCGGACGTAGGAAACGACCACCTCGCCGCCGGTCGGGATGCGCCGGGCCGCGGTCAGCTCGACGCTCCAGGAGGTCGACCTGCCACCGTTGGAGAGCAGCAGCGAGCCGGCGGGGAAGTCGGGGGTCTGCAGATAGCTCGCCAGCGGGTCGGCGCCGGGCGCCAGCCGCACCGAGCCCCCCTCGACGCGGTCGGCGATGATGTCGTGGCCGCTGCGGCGGTACGAATAGCGGGAGCGGAACAGCCAGCCCGACCCTGTCCGGTGGCTCAACTCGGTGGTCAGCAGCAAGGTGCGGGGAGGGTCGAGCGCCGCCGCCCGCCGGGGAACGTACGCCGCCAGCCGCGGCCCGTCCGGCGTCGAGAAGGCGGTCTCGAGGCGCACCGGCAGCTCATCCCAGAGGAGCTCGCCGAGGTAGACGCGCCGGTAGATCAGGCCGGCGGCCGCCTTCAGCAGGGTCCGGCGATCGCCGGCGGGGTCGAAGGCGACGCCCACCCGCGGCGCGATCCCGTGGTCGCCGGTCAACGAGTCGCCGCTGTACCGGAGGCCGAGGTCGAGCCAGAAGCGCTCGCTGCGCGTCCAGCGATCCTGCACGAATGCCGCCCACTCGTACTTGCTGCGGCGAAATGCGACGGGGGCGCCGAAATCGATCCGCTGCAGCAGGCGCCCGTCGCTGCCGTGCACCAGGATCGCGTCGTTCTCGTAGGTGCCCCTCGTGTACAGGCGGTGCAAGTCGATCCCCATCTGCAGGACGTGCATGCTGTCGTCGCGGGAGATCCGGCGGCTGTGCACGACCTGGCTCTGGAAGTGCGTGGTTCGCCTGTCCTCGGCGTGGAACTGGTTGCCGCCGTAGCCGTCGGGCGTGACCTCGAAGGGATCCGGCCCCTGCGGGCCGGTGCGCAGGTCGATGCGATTGAACTGCAGCGTCGCTTCCAGCGAGCGGTCCTCGTCCGGCCGGAAGGCGTGGCGGACGAACAGCGCCTCGGCGCCGCGCTCGACGTTGAAGGTCGCCTCCGGCGGCGTAAGGCCGTCGAGGCCGACGTAGCGGTCGTCGCGGGGGAAGCTCAGGGCCGAAAGCGTGAAGCGGTGGCGGTCGTCGGGCTGCCAGTCGATCTGCACCATTCCGTTCCAGCCCTCCTCGCGGACATGGTCCTGGTCGGGGTCGCCGGGGATCTCGAAGACGTCGACGCGGTCGAAGTGATACTCGCCCGCCAGCGACAGGTAGGCCTCGCCCCCTTTCAAAGGCCCGCCGATCCGCAGGCGAGGCGAGGCGCCCTTGATGCCCCGGATGGTGCCGTCCTCGATCCGTGGCCGCGGCAAGAAGCTGGCAACCCGCCAATCCCAGCTCTCGCCGCCCGCCAGCGTCCGCACGTCGATGACGCCGCCGGCGAAGTTCCCGTACTCCGCGGGCGCCAGGCCGGTGAACACGTCGATGCGGTCGATGGCCTCGATCGGCAGCCGCACGTCGAAGTTGCCCGAGTAGCCGTCGGTCAGGTCGACGCCGTTGAAGAGCAGCACCGAGTCGGCCGGCATGGTGCCGTCGATCGCGATCTCGCCCTTCGGCCCGCGCACGACGGTGGGCAGCAGCGGCAGCACCTCGAGCGCCTGCTCGGCCGGCAGCGGGAAGCTTTCGATGATCGTCCCCGGCAGGGCCCGCAGCCCCGAGGTCGCCTCGATGTCGGTCAGATCAGTGTCCGACACAGCCGGCGCCTGGGCCTGGACGATGACGTTCACCCTCATGGCCATGAGGCTCAACACCAGCGTCGTCTCGGTCCGCATCCCCGGGTTGACCGTGACGTCGAGATCGCCGGCGGCGTCCACCTCGGGAAACTTGATCGACAGCCGGTATCTCCCCGGCAATAGCTGGGTGAAGGCAAAGCGGGCGTTGGCGCCGGACTGCTGGGTGCGGCTGGTGTCCTCCGGGAAGGGACCGACCAGCTCGACCGTCACGCCGCGCAGCGGGGTGCCGTCGAAGTCCACGGTCTCGCCGGTGATCTCGCCGAGCAGCGGCTGCGCCTGCGGGGTCGCCGGCGACATGGCCCAGGGGCCGGCCACTGCGTAGGGGGTCTGGCCGGCGCCCTCCCGTACCCCGTCCGCGACGGCGCGACCGTAGCCCTCAGCGACCGCCGGCATCGCGCCGGCGACGGCGAAAAGACCGGCCATCGCGACCGCCTGCCGCAATCCCGGCGAGCTGCTGGTTGTCGTCCGTGCCTTCACGTGGGACCCACTCCTGGCCACACGATACCGCGCGCCCGCCGCCAGCGGGTCAACAGGGGTGGGCGAGGCCCGATCGCCTGGCGGCGCCCACCGGCGCCAGCGGGATCCTGGCGCCCGGAGGCGGGGGTCGTGGCCCTCGCACTCGCCCCTTCCCGGAATTGCAAGCCCCCCGGCACCCCCTTAAGATTGAAGGTCTGGCTGGGACGTCGTCCAATTGGCAGGACATGCGGCTCTGGACCGTAGAATCGGGGTTCGAGTCCCTGCGTCCCAGCCATTTTTTTGTCCGCAGGACCTTCCGGCGACGGCTGCGAAGGTTAGGCGGGCTCGGGCGCGGAGATCGAGCAGCCCTTTTCGTCGACCATCGGCAGGCCGGCGGCGGCCCAGGCGTCCATGCCGCCGGTGACGTTGAGCAGCCGTTCGTAGCCGTTGCGGGCCAGGACGCTGCTGGCCGTGCTCGAGCGCACGCCGCTGCCGCAGATCACCGCGACTTGCCGCTGCGGGTCGAGGTCGAGATCGTCGAGGCGCTCGCGCAGGTGCTTATGGCTCATCAGGCGGGCGCCCTCGATGTGGCCGTCACGCCACTCGGCGGGCTCGCGGACGTCCAGGACCTGGGGCGCGTCGCCGTCGGCGCTCTCGGTGAGGCCCCGGTGCAGCTCGTCGACGCCGATCTGGGGCACGGAGGCCAGCTCCTTGCCGGCCGCCACCCAGGCCTTGGTTCCGCCTTCCAGGTAACCGGCCACCCGCCGGTCGAGGCCGACGAACCCCATCTTGTGCACCGCCCGCTGCGCGGCCTCGGGGTCGCCGACCACAAGCACCAGCGGCGAGTCCGGCGGGACCACCCAGCCGACGCGCTGCTCGAACTCCGGGCTGCCGATCCAGACGCTGTAGGAGCCCGGCAGGTGGCCGGCGCCGAAATCCGCCGGCGAGCGGCCGTCGACGAGCAGGTGGCCGGCGGCGGCCAGCTCCTCGACCCGCGCCGTTTCGAGCGGCTCGGCGACCGGCTCCTGCATCGTCAGCGGCTGCTTGCCCTGGTTGATGGCGACGATGTTGAAGATATTGGCGGGGCGCGCCTGCTGGCCCTTGCTCATGAAGGCGATGAAGGCGTCGCGGCCGTCGAACTGCAGGGCGGGGTTGTAGCGCCTCTCGTAACCGAGCGTAGTGGCAACCTTGCCACTGGTGACCCGCCCTCAGGTCGAGCCGGCGACGTGGCCGGGATAGACCTCGACGAAATCGGGCAGCTCGGCGAGGGCCGGGATGGCGACGTCCCAGATCATGGCCGCGCCCTCCTCGCCGCCTTGGGCGAGGTCGGGGCGGGCGATGTCGCCGACCAGCAGGAAGTCAGCGGTCAGCAAGCACCAGGGCTCCTCGCCGCGGCTGTGGTCGATGACCAGCAGGTTGATCTGCTCGGGCCGATGCCCGGGGACATGCAGCACGCCGAGCGAGACGTCGTCCATCTCGAGCACGTCGCCGCCCTTGACCCGCCGCGCCTCGTAGCTGATGTCGGTGAGCTCGGGCAGGACCAGCTCGGCGCCGGCTTCCTTGGCCAGCCGCCGCGCCCCCGAGACGTGGTCGGCGTGGGAGTGCGAGTCGATGACGTAGCGGATCCGCGCGCCCTTCTTCTCGGCGAGCTTCAGGTACGGCGAGGGGTCCCACAGCGGGTCGAAGACGGCGCACTCGCCGTTGCCGGCACCGATCATGTAGGCGGCGCAGCCGGTTTCGGCGCGGATCAGGGTCTCGAGCCACATGCGGCGATTCTAGCCCGACCTTCGCAATGGGTCACCGCGGCGGCGTGCGATGGCCCGCGAGTACCCTCGGCCTGCTAGGGCTTCGAACGAGAGGTATCCGGTACAGCCTCCTAGCGCCAGCTTTTCCGGCGCCCCCCGCCGTGCCCGGGCCGCCGTTTCCGACCGTTCTGCGGGCGCCCGGCGCCACCGCGTCGGGAAACCACGCCGCCGCCGCGACGGTTGTCCTGCCGCGAGAACCCGTTGCCGCCGCCCGCGTCGATGAGCTCGGCCTCGAAGCCGTCCACCGCTCGCCGTGCAATCGGGTTGCCGAGCTGGCGCTCGGTGGCGCGCAACCAGGCGCCGTCGTCGCGGGTCACGAAGGTCAGCGCCTGTCCCTCGCGCTCGGCGCGGCCCGTGCGACCGATACGGTGCGTGTACGCGTCCGGCGTATTCGGCACGTCGAAGTTGATGACGTACGAGACGCCGGACACGTCGATGCCGCGCGCCGCGATGTCGGTGGCCACCAGCACGTCGAAGAGGCGCTTGCGGAAGCCCTGCATCGCCCGGTCGCGCTGCGATTGCGACATGTTGCCTTGTAGCCCCACGGCGCGGTGGCCGGAGCGATCGAGCTGCTGCGCCAGCCGGCGCGCCCGGTGCTTGGTCCGCGTGAAGACGATCGCCGAGTTGCAACCGTCCTCGGCGAGAATGCGCTCCAGGAGATCGCGCTTGCGATCCTCGCGAACCGTCACCAGCGCGTGCTCGATGGTCGTCGCCGGCCCGGCGTGATCGAGCTCGACGACCTGCGGGCTCTTCAGCAGCGCGCTGGCCAATCCCCTGATCTCCCTCGGCATGGTGGCCGAGAACAGCAGGTTCTGCCGCTTGGCCGGCAGCGCTCCGAGGATGCGCCGCACGTCGGGCAGGAAGCCCATGTCGAACATGTGGTCGGCCTCATCGATCACGACGCTCTCGATCGCGCCGAGGCGCAGCGCGCCGCGCCCCAGGAGATCGAGGATGCGGCCCGGGCAGCCAACGACGATGTCCGGGCGCCGCTGCAGGGCCTTGATCTGGCCGGGAATTGGCACCCCGCCGTAGAGGGTGACCGCCTGAAGATCGGTGAAGCGCGCCAGCGAGCGAATCTCGGCATGGATCTGCGTCGCCAGCTCGCGCGTGGGAGCCAGCACCAGAGCCCGTGGATCGCCGCGGCGCCCGCGGGCCAGGCGGTGCAGCAGCGGCAGCGCGAAGGCCGCCGTCTTGCCGGTGCCGGTCTGGGCGAGGCCGAGGACGTCGCGGCCCGCGAGGGCCGCAGGAATCGTGTCGACCTGGATGGGTCGAGGCTCGAGAAAGCCCGCGGCGTGGATGCCGCGGAGGATGGGAGTGTCGAAGCCAAACCGGTCGAAGCCGGTGGCAGAAACGGGCACGGTCGAAGCCATGTGGTGAGTTGCTACTCCACTGCGTCGGCGCACGCTTGGCGCCACTACGCGGTTGTTGCGTTCCTGCCCGCACAACAGACGGGGGCAGATCGGATGATGGGAGGCGTGACCTCGAGAGAAGGTGGATGAGGTCCTGTTGCCGCCGCGATCGGGTCGTGGACCCGCGTCGCGCCACCATTTGGATGGCTGGATGGCACGACGCCACCTGGCCCGCCACTCCGGGCTCCGGGTCGCGCGGCAAGCCGCCGCGACCGAAGGGTCGGTCGCGCGTGTTGCCGTGGATGGAGTGTAGCACCAAATCGCCGCGGGGCCGACGAATTCGGTCGATTGTTTCGAATCGAGCACCCGCGACGCCGAGCGCCCCGCAGCGGCCTGATACCCTTAGGAGAGCAAGACGATGCCAACGGTCGCACGGCGACCGTCGTTCATCGTCCGAGATTGCCCCGCGCGTCGTCACGTTGACCCCCCATTCTGGGCGCCGTGCAACCCTTCGACAGGAGAAGCCAAGTGGCACGAAAGCCCAACTACGACTTCGAACGCAACGCCCGCGCCAAGGCCAAGGCGGCCAAGCGCGAGGCGAAGAGACAGGCCAAGGCCGCCGCCAGGGCGAAGAAGGCCGGCGCGACCTCTACTGAAAGCACCGCCGACGATTCTTCGGTGCCCACCGACGCGTCGGCGGGCGGCAACGAGGATCGCCCCAGCAGTCCGCCGGCAAGCCCCTAGCAGGCCGAGGCGGAAGCGGGGAGGCTCACGTCTACGGCATTGCGCTTGGTCGGTCTCCTCGACGTGGTTCGCCGCGGCGAAGGACCTCCTGAACCGCCGGGCTTCCCTCGATCGACGCTGGCTGCTCCGCTCCGGCGGCGAGCAGCGCCTTGACGGCGGCGGCGTAGTCTCCGGTGCGGCAGTGCCAGCCGTGCTCGGAGCCGTAGACGGCCCAGCCGAGCGGAGTCGCGTCGAAGTCGGCGTCCTTGATTTCGAGCGGCGGCGCGAACCGCAGCAGGTCCTCGATCATCTCGACGTTGCCGTGGAAGCCAGCCCAGTGCAGGGGCGTGGCGCCGTGCTGGCTGCGCGCATTCACGGGGAACCCACTCTCCAGCATCAGGCGGACCGCCGTCGTCTCGTTGTTGCGCGCCGCGTGCGGCAGGTGGCGGCGATCCATCTCGGTGAGACCGTGCATCATCTCCGGGTGATCGGCGCGCAGCATGCGCGCGGCGTCGCCGCCGCCCGACAGGCAGGCGTCGATCAGCAGGACGGCCAGGGGGCTCCGCTCGATCAGCACACGAAGGACGTCGTCGCGGCCGAACTTCCGCGCCACCCGGTGTGCCGTCGCGTAGAAGCCCAGGGTCCACTGGTAGATCGTGCCGCCGGCGCGCCCATCGATCATCGGAAAGTACTCGTCGCTGACGCAGGCGCGGATGCTCTCGGGATCGGCATCGAGCTCGCCGCGCACGCGGTCCGCATCGCCGAGCGCGATCGCCATCAGGATGTCGGTCTTGCAGCCGCGCGCGACCAGGAAGCGGGCCACGTCCTGGCGATCGCCGGTCATGTACTGGGTCGGGGTGGACTCGTGGTCGGTATCGAGGGCGTCGATGTCCGCCCCGTGATCGAGCAGGAACGCCGCGATCTCGACCGTGGCGGCGAAGTGGAGCGGCGTCTGGCCGTCGCCGCCGCGGGCGTGGACCACGCCGGGATCGCGCGCCACGAGCTCTCGCAGCGTCTCTAACATCCCCAGACGCGCGGCCGCATGCGCATCGACGATCGCGCCCCGCTCGATCGCGTGCGCGGCCAGCTCGGGGCTGCACCCATGCAGCAGCCCGAAGCCGCCCGCCCACCAGCGGCTCTTGGCGTTGAGATCGGCGCCGGCGGCGAGCAGGACGTCCAGCATCTCGGGGCTGCGGGCGTGCACGATCGCCGGCGAGTCGAAGGGCCCGACCGGCTTGTCGATCATCGCCTTGATCTCGAGATGCCGCTCCAGCAGCTCGCCGACCCGGCGCCAGTCGTCAGCGCGAAAGGCGCAGCGGATCTGCTCGAGCGGTTCTCTGGGATCGGACATCGAGCTCATCTGGTTTCCTCGCCAGCCTTCGCGAGCCTGTCGGGGCGAAGATCATCGCCTCCTCGCCGCCCACCGCCGTGAACACGGCAGTATCGGCGGACAGCGGCGACCGCCCCCACAGAGTGTCCTCGGCTGCCGGGTATTATTGCCTCGCAGACCCGCTGCCGCGACCGCGGTCCAGAGACGGCCCACGTGCCCGGCCGAAATCCCGGCTTCAGCGCCAGGTTCGATCTGGATGCGATCCATGTCAGGCCAGGTAGGGTTCGAGCGCCGTGTCGATGTGGCGCGCTGCCCAACGGCGCGCCGATCCCTTGCGGAACACGGCCCAGGCGAGCAGCGAGCCCTGCGCCACGGTGAGCAGCACCGGAGCCAACCTCTTCGGGGAACAGCCCTTCATCTCTCCCGCGTCGATCGCCTCTTGGATGAGCTCCGCCACCGTGGACTCGTTGTCGACGGCGAGCTCTCTGGTCAGCTCGCGCAGCTCGGGATCGACGAGGTCGAGGTGGAAGGCGGCTAGATGGTTGGCGAGCTCGTCGGGGGTCTTCGCCATTGCGGCGAAGCAAAGGAGGAACTCGCGCAGGACGACCAGCGGCGAGCCGTGCTGGGCGCGCAGCTTCGCGACGTAGCCCCCTCCGGAGGATCGACCGCTCCTGCCCAGCGACAGCAGCAGCCCGCGCTTCGACCCGAAGCGCTGCACCAGCGTCGCCGGCGCCAGGCCGACCTCCTCGGCGACCAGCGCCAGCGTGAGCTTGGCCGGCCCAACGCGGCCGATCACCCGGCCGGTGGCGGCCAGAATTTCCTCGTCGTCGATCGTCCTTGGGCGCGGGCTCATCGCTCATCCGGTCGCAATGCCGCGACCCGGCTCATGGTGTATTCATGCTCATGGTGTATTTATAAATGAATAGTTGTTTACATTCAAGCCGGACCAAAGTATCGTGGCGAGGTCACTGAGGCGCCGTACCGCCCGGTCTCGGGCACCGAGACGGTGCTGGTGTTCGAGCGGCCCGAGCGGGATCTGGGCTCCCACCGGGCTTTGGTCCCGGCCGGCGACGGCCGGGCCTGCAGAGCGAGCGAAAAGCCATGCGCAAAGTCACGTTCGGTGTCGCCAACAGCCTCGACAACTATATCGCCCGCCGCGACCACTCGATCGACTGGCTCCTCTGGTGCGACGAGGCCAAAGAGATCATGAACGACTTCTGGAAGAGAGTCGACGCGATCGTCATGGGTCGCAAGACCTACGAGGTGGCGCTGCAGCACTCGTCCGGCTCCGGCGGCGGCCCCTACGGGAACATGCAGACCTTCGTCATGTCGCGGTCGCTGAAGCCCGACCCCGAGAAGTACCCGGGCGTCGAGATCGTCTCCGGCGATGCGGTGGAGTTCCTGCGCGATCTCAAGGCGAAGAAGGGGCAGGAGATCGTCGTCATGGGCGGCGGCGAGCTGGCCAATCCGCTGCTGGAGGCCGGGCTCATCGACGAGATCGGCTTCAACATCCATCCCGTGCTGCTGGGGTCGGGCATTCCCCTCTTCAACCCCATGAACCGCCAGCTCGACCTCGAGCTGCTCGACTGCCGGCGCCTCTCGAACGGCTGCGTCTACGTGATGTACCGGGTGAAGGACCTTGGAGCCCGGCCGGGTGGTCGATAGAGTTGGCCGCGC
>DASWHK010000331.1:0-6181 GCA_036398215.1 Acidobacteriota bacterium
CGTCCTGCGCGAGATCGCCGACCAGACCGGCGGCGAGGCCTTCTTCGAGAAGGACAAGAGCAAGCTCGACGGCGTCTTCGCGCAGGTCGCCGCCGCCATGCGGGCCCTCTACCTGGTCTCCTACCGGCCCACCGACCCGACCCGCGGCTGGCACCGGATCGAGGTCGAGGCGGCCCGACCCGACCTGCGGCTACGCCACAAGCCCGGCTACGACCGGGCCGCCGGCGAGGGGGGGCGATGAGGGGGTGGAGATGATCTCCCGCAGAGGGACCCGGCTCCAGGGCGTTCGATCCGCCAGTGTGGTGAGCGGGCGATCGTCTTCGCTCTTATGGATGTTGCTCGGGGTCTCGGCGGCCGCTGGGATGTTGCTGTCCGCGGCGCTGGTCATGACCGCGGTGGCGTCCATCTCGCCCGGCGCGGCGCTGGCGCAGGACACGGCACCGGCGGGCAAATCGGTGGCGCTGGACCCGGCGCCGCCGCGGGGGCCGGCACCGGCGCGAGACCCGGCGCTGGCGCAGGAGCCGACACCGGCGCAGAACCCGGCGGCGCGAGACCCGGCGTCGGCGCAGGACCCGACACCGGCGCAGGAGCCGGCGGCGCAGGACGGCGGCGAGGTGGTGATCCCCGGCGGCGCCCGCTTCGTCCGCGCCGCCGCCGGCATGCCGCCGGCGGACCCGGCGCGCGGGGACGCCGACGACACGCTGCTGGTGGAGCTCGCCCGCCACCTGTCGGCGCCTCTGGTCCTCGACTACGGGGAGCGGGTCGCCAGGATGGTCGCCGAGCTGCGCGCCCTGCAGGACTTTCAGATCGAGCTCGATCAGCGCCACGGGCCGGTAGTGCCGAGCCTCGCCGAGCCCGGCTCTCCCGCCCACGCCAAGGCCGTCGAGCTGCTCGACTTTCTCGGCTTCCAGGTGCTCGACGAGGGCGGGCGCATCCAGCTGCAGCGCCGGGTCGGCGACCGGCAGGCCCGGCAGCGGCAGATGCTCGGCTACCTGGGGGTCTCGGTGCCGCTGCAATCGCGGCTGTGGGCCGCCGGCGAGCCGATCGAGCTGGCGATCCGCGACGAGCGGGCGCCGCTGCTGTTCGGCGCCGCGGCCTGGAACGAGCAGGTGTTCGGCCGCGACCTCGACGGCGAGGCGCTCTTCGACGCCCTCGTCTCCGACCGGCGCGCCCGTCAGATTCTCGCCGGCTACACCGCCGTCGACCGCCCGACCCGCGAGCTGCTGTTTGCCGCCATCGGGCTGCGGCCGCTGCATCGTGACGCCGCGCTCGCCGACGGGTTCCTGCAGCTGGCGCCGTATCTGCGTGCCGCCGAGGGCGGGCTCGTACTGCCGGGCGGCGACCGCGACGCCTGGCAGGCGATCCTCGGGCCCTGGGAGGACACCGCCCAGCTGATCGCCGTGCTCATCGGCAAGGACGGTGGCCGCGCCGCCCATCTGTGGCGCGCCCTGTCGCTGGTTCCGGAGGGACGCGCCCGCTACCTCTTGACCATGGGCCACGAGACCGGCCCCGAGAGAGCGGCATGGTCCGCCGCGATGTACCGCTCCATCCGCATGCCCGATTTCGGGCGGACGATCCGCTGGCCCGAGGACCTCGCCGAGCTGTTCGTCAACCTCCACCTGCGCCAGGACGGTGGCGGCATCGACTGGCCGGGGGGTGGCCGTATCTGGCGGGCGGCGCTCGCCGGCGACGACCCGCTGGAGGCGCCCGGGGCGCTCGAAACGCTGCTGGCGCGCTTCGAGGCCGGCCCGGACAGCGGTCCCGAAGTCGACGCCGAGGTGCTGCGCGCCATTCTCGACGCCTCCGACCCCGACCATGACGGCCCGACGGCGATCCGCAAGTACCTGGCGGTGTCGGCGGCGATCCGCTACCAGCCGATCGGCGCGATGCGCCCGGCGATCCCCCTGCTCTACCGCAACTATCGCCGCTTCGGCCGCGCCTATTTCTTCTTCGTCATGCCGACGCCCCTGCCCGAAGGCGCCGCGCAAACCATCGTCCGGCGCCTCCAGGAGGTCGACGGCATCGAGCGCGACGCCGTCCGGATCGATGCGATCCGCCAGCTTCAGGCGAGCCTCCTCCTCCTGCGCGAGATGCTGCTCAACGACCTGCTCACCGACGACGACCGCGGCGAGCTGTTGTCCCGCTTCCTCGCCATCACGCCCAGCGCCGGGACGGCGGCGGGCCGGCGGGCGGCAAGCGAGGGATACGGGACGGCGCTCACCGAGTGGTGGCGTACCGAGCTGGTGCCGGCGCTGGCCCGCGGCCTGGCCGCCAACGGCTGGCCCGGCAACGTCGACGACCTGCGCAGCGTCGTGGTCACGGCGCTCGTCGGTCGCATGGGCGTCGCCGGCCTCGAGGTCGACGGCATCGACTATGAGTACACGCCGGCGACGCTCCGCGGCCGCCGCATGTACACCCACCTGCTCATGCAGCAGCAGCCGTCGTTCGAGGGGCTGTTCCGCCTCGACGAGCTGGCCGTGGCGCTCGGCGAAGGCGACGCCGAGCCGGCCGAGAGCGCCGACGAGATCGAGACCATCGTCGCCGAGATGAAGGCGCAAATGCCGCCCAACATCGGCGACGAGGAGGTCACCGAGGCGCTGCCGGTGACGCTGGCCCGTGACCAGCTCTTCGAGCGCGCCGGCCGCCTGGTCGCCGAGCTGCGCGGCGCGGGGCCGGCGCCGGCCAGCCTGCAGGCGTTCCGCGAGGCGGTCAGCGTCTACCTCGGCGACGCCCTGGTCGGCATCGCCTACGCGCTGCATATGGGCGACCCGCAATCGTTCACCTACCAGCAGGCCCACATCGCCTGGCTGCACCGGCTGGTGATCGCCGAGCTCCGCGGCGGCGGCCCCGAGGACCTCTTCAGCCCCTGGGCGGCGACCTCGGAGAGCTGGATCCTCGACGAGGGCTCGCGGCTCCACAACAGCCTGTTCGGCGCCCCGGAGGCGCTCAGCCGTTGGAACCTCGAGGACCTGATGGCCTCCGGCGGCTCCCGCGATCCGGCCGCGGCCGAGACCTGGGCGGCGACCTTCGCCCGCATCCACCTGCCGTCGCTGACCGCGGAGGCGCAGCGGGTGGTGGCGCGGCGCCACGCCCTGGCCACCAGCTGGATTCGCGAGGCGGTGGCGGCCCGCGACGCGGCGCACAGCCCTTCGTTCTGGGTCAGCGCCGACCCCGAGCGTCCCTCCCCCGAGCTGCTCGCCTCGCTGCGCCCGCTGTTGCGCCCCGACCAGCTCCAGGCGCTCACCGACGCCATCGGCGCCGGGCGCGAGGCCGAGGCCCTCGACCTGATCAGCGACGGCAACCGTTACCTGCTGCTGCTGGGGCTCGACGACTACGACGCCGCGGCGCCGGCGGCGGCGCGCTGGCTCATCGACCAGATGGTCGGCATGCCGGTGTCTCGGCGCGGCGACTACGTCGGCCTGACGACACCGCCGCCGGTCCCCTACGGCGAGGCCGGCGACCAGCTCGCCGACCGGCTGCAGTACGCGCGGCTGTTCGACATCAGGGTGCGGCTGGCGGTGCTGATGGAGGAGCAAGGGTTGCCGGCGACGCTCCACGCTCGATTGCTCATGGAGGCCATGGCCCGGGTGCTGTCGAGCATGACGCCGGCGAGCTGGGAGCCCTGGCGCAACGTGCTGGCGGCGATCGACCGCGAGGTGACCGGCCCGGCACTACGTCAATGGATGGTCGATCTGGCGTTCGCCGACGAGCTCACCCCCACCGATCCCAACGTCGCGCTCAGCGACGTCGCGGTCGGCGGCGCCGGCGGCGCGCCGGCGGGACGCACCGGCATGCTCGGCCTCCCCGTCGATCCACAGCAGTATCAGGCGGCATTCGGCGCCGCCGTCGACATCGTCACCGTCGACATCGGCGTCTGGGACGATGACGACAACTTCGTCGCCGACCTGACCGTCGACGACCTCGTGGTCACCCGCGACGGCGAGCCGGTGACCCCGGCCTTCCTGCGCCTCGAGGGCAGCGCCGACCCGTCGGTCTTCCTCGACGATTTGCCCGCCGAGGTCGCCCGCCGGGTCGCGCCGGCTCCGCGCAACTTCGTGCTCGTCGCCGACCTGCTCACCACCAGCCCGCAGGACTGGGAGCGGATCCTCCTCGACCTGACCGAGTTCGTCCGCGCCGGGATCAGCGCCGAGGATCGCCTGGCGCTGGTGACGATCGATCAGCGCGGCATCCCGATGGTCAGCCACGACTTCACAATCGACCACGAAAGCGTCGCCGAGCTGCTCGAGGCCCAGGTCGGCAACTCGTTCGCGACCTCCGACCGGGAGCAGTCGTTCGTCGACCTGACGGCGATCCTCTGCGACAACGGCAACTGCACCAACCCCGAGGACCCGGAGGCCTGCGAGCCGATCTCGACGTCGCGCTTCTTCCAGTGCGTCACCAGCGCCCCGGACTGGGAGGAGATGAAGTTCCAGCTCGCCCAGTCGCAGCTCGGCCGCTGGGCGATCGAGGCCGAGATCAACGCCGAGCGGGTCATGGCGGCGCTCACCCAGGTCAGCTCGATGCTCGACCTCGGCGACCCCTACGACCGCCAGAAGTACGTGGTCCTGCTGTCGTCGGGCTTCGAGAGCCAGCCGGGCAGCATCCACTACTCGACGCTGGTCGAGTACGCGAGCTGGTCGGAGGCGCTCAACCCGCTCGAGGTCCGCACCATCAACAGCGACCTGGGCCAGGAGATCGCCGGCCTCGCCGAGCGCCTGCGGCGCTGCCGCTGCACGGTGTACACGCTGGCGACGCTGGGGCAGGCGGCGTTCTCGGAAACCTCGGTGCTGTCCAACAGCACGCCGGTGGTCTCGCGGTTCAGCGCCCGCAGCGGCCTGCAAGGCCCGCTCAACGCCCTCGCCCGCGACACCGGCGGCAAGCCGTTCTTCGGCAGCGACATGAGCCTCGGCTTCCGCGACGTCCTCGACGACTCCCGCCTCCGCTACGTCCTCGGCTTCAACATGGAAGAGCCCGCCCCCGACGCCGAGCCCGTCTGGTACGAGATCGAGGTCCGCGTCGCCCGCGACGACGTCGACGTCCGCCACCGGCGGGGCTTCTACTGGCCGCGGCGCTGAACGAGCAACTTTTCTGCGCCCGGCGGGCCGTGGTGGAAGTGTGATGGGTCTGGCGCGTGGGTCACGCGGGTGAGGGCAAGAACGGCCGACGCAGGCGAAGGATGATCGCTCGTCGACTCTCTCCTAGAACTTCTAGGGAACATTTGTTAGGATTGCTCACCTAGGAATTCTAAGGGAACCGGCGGGCAAGCTCGCCGGTGGGTGACCACACTCCCCCGGAGGCACCCGGCAATGGAATGGGTCAAGGCGTTCTTGCGACGCCTGCTGTGGCGTCAGGAGCCCGACGCGACCGCGCGCATCATCGACTTCCGTTACCTGGAACCACGTTTAGGGAACGCCCCATGATCGACTTCCGACGTAGCCGGAAACCCCTTGTGAGGAACATTTCATGATCGACTTCCGACGCGCCTGGGACCGCCTGTTGGGCCGGGACACCAGCCGCCGCGACCCCGCGGTCGAACGCGAGATCGACGAGGAGCTGTCGTTTCATCTCGACATGCGTACGCGCGAGAATATCGCCAGCGGCATGGAACCCGAAGCGGCGCGACGCTGCGCGATGGAGCGCCTGGGAGAGATCGACAGCGTGCGCCGGCGAGGTTACGCGATCCGCCGTCCGGGCCGCGGCCTCGCGAGGTCCGTCGCTCGCCTGTTCGACGACCTACGCCGCGACCTCGCCTTCGCCGCGCGCGGCATGGCGCGGGCGCCGGGCTTCGCCGCGATCGCGGTGCTGGCCCTGACTCTGGGAATCGGCGCGAGCACAGCGGTGTTCAGCATCGTCAACGACGTCCTGCTCGACGCCGTGCCTTACGAGAATGCCGACCGCCTGGTGGACTTGGTGGGCCGGTCGATCTCGCGCCAGGCGATGCCGGCCTTCAGGAACGATCTCGCCACGCTCGATGGCGTCGCTTTCTGGCACCTCGACAGCCACGAGCTCGTCGGTCCCGAGGGCGCCCAAGATGTCAGACCGGTGATGGTCGACGAAGCATTCCTTTCCGTGGTCGGCGTGCAGCCGGTGCTCGGGCGCGGCTTCAGCCCCGACGACCACGCGGCAGATGCGCCCGACGTCGTGCTCCTTTCCGACGCGCTGTGGCGGGCTTCGTTCGGCG
>DASWHK010000332.1:0-7896 GCA_036398215.1 Acidobacteriota bacterium
CAGAGGCCCACGCGTCGCGACTGCGATCAGGCGAAGCGGAAGTGGGAACAGCCGAGCGGCGGGCTCAGCTCTCCGGCAGGAGCCCGGTCAGCCAGTGCAGCGCATTGAGCAGGAGCTGGGCGTTCTGCGCCCCCTCCGGCGTATTCATCCCGCGCCGCGCCGCCCCCGGGCCGACGAACTGGGCGACGGCCATGCCCGCTTCTCCGAAGACCACCACCCGCCCGCTGCCCATGACCCGCGTCGCGGCTTGCAGCCAGCCCTCGACGTCGGTCCGCGGCGTGTCGTCACCGATCTCCCAGAGACCCGCCGGGTGCATCGACTCGATTCCGGCCCCGATGACAAACAGCGGCTGGATGTCGGCGACCAGCGGCCGCATTGCGTGGCCGAAGAAGGTGGCGGCGGAGTCGACCCGCTCGGCCGGGCCGCGGCCGTCGGCGATGGGATGCGGGGCCAGGGTCCCGTCGGAGCGGCGGAAGACGAGCGGGTCCCAGACCTCGTAGTCGAGGGCGTAGCCGTCGAGCAGCTCGAGCCCGAGCGCCCGGCCGAGCGGCGCGGCGGCGCGGGGGAACGGGCGGTGGTCGACGAACAGGAGCAGCCCACCTCCGCCGTGGACCCAGTGCAGCAGCGCAACGATCTCACCGTCGGTGAACGCCGAGCCCAGCGTGTCGGATTCCTCGGCAGTCGCCGCCGGCAGGGCGTTGGCGATGACCAGCAGATCCACGCCCGCCAGGCTCATCGGATCGATCGGGGTCTCGAGGTGACGAAGCCGGTAGCCATCCGCCGTCAACAGGCGCTCGAACGCGCCGGCGCTGCCATCGAGCGCCTCCCCGTTGTGGTGCGCCCGGTCGATCAGGACGATCGGGCCGGACCCCGGCGCATAGGCAGGCGCGGCGATGCGCGGCTGGAAACTCGCATCGACGACCACGGGTTCCTGGGCAGCAGGCTGTCCAGCTCCGAGGAGCAATAAGGAAGCGCCGATTGCCCGAGACCAACGCCTCCCCGTCATGGTGCGCTCACGATCCGGTCTTTCTCCAGATTTGACTCCGACAGGACGCTTACAAGCCTGGCGCCGACGCCTTCGTTGCTCAATTTCGGGGGACGCAAAGGAGCCTCACGCCTCCTTCGATCGAGACCGGCGTTTGAGCTCTTCTAGCCTACGGACGGCCAGCCTGTCTACAGTGGGCCGCCGAAGTCGCTCTCGGAACACCCTATAATCCCCGGCGACGGGCGTCCTCGCAGGCGCCCCACCGTGAGACTCTTCGAGAGGTGATCAGATCATGCGATCCACGAGCAAGCGCAACTCCGTTTCCGTCCTCTTCTTCGTGCTCCTGGCGCTGGCGTCGGTATCGCTGCAGGCGTCGAGCCCCGCGATCGCGTCGCCACAGGAGCAGCTCGACGTCGACACGATCCTGCGGATCCGCGACGAGGGCCTCAACCGCTCGCAGGTCATGGACCACCTCAGCTGGCTGGCGGACGTGTACGGGCCGCGGCTGACCGGCTCGCCGCAGATCGAGCAGGCCAAGGAGTGGACGATCGCCCGCTTCGAGGAATGGGGCCTGGAGAACATCCACGAGGAGCGCTTCCCGTTCGGCAAGGGCTGGGAGGTGGTGCGCTTCCATGCCCACATGGTCGAGCCCCAGGTGATGCCGATCATCGGCTACCCGCGCTCCTGGTCGCCGAGCACCGACGGCACCGTGTTGTCCGAGGTCGCCTACGTGAGCCTCGAGACCGAGGATGACCTGGCGCGCTACCGCGGCCAGCTCGAGGGCAAGATCGTGCTCATGCAGCCGATTCGGCAGGTCGACATGCTCGAGGGCGACCTGGTGCTGCGGATGACCGAGGAGCTCAAGGAGGAGGCGCGGCGGACGCCGGTGAGCGCGGGCGGGGACACGGGAGGGCGCGGCGGAGGCGGCCGCGGCGGCCGCGGCGGCGCCGGTGACGAGGGCCCCCGGCGGCTGAGCAACAACGAGATCAGCCAGTTCCTGCTCGACGAAGACGTGGCGGCGCTGATCGACCGCGGCAGCGACGGAACCACACCGGCCGGCGGCAGCGAGCTTCCCTGGACCACCCAGCGCACCGACGGCGGCACCATCTTCCCCGGCGGCGGCGGGCCGCGCGACGAGAACGCGGGCTTGGCGACCGTACCCTCGGCCACCATAGCCATCGAACATTACAACCGGATGATGCGGATCCTCGAGAAGGGCCTCCCGGTGCAGATGGAGATCAACATCGAGACCCGCTACCACGAGGAGACCCAGCCCAACGGCTTCAACATCATCGCCGAGATCCCCGGCACCGACCTGGCCGACGAGATCGTCATGATCGGCGGTCACTTCGACTCCACCCACGGCTCCGTCGGCGCCACCGACAACGCCACCGGCGTCTCGGCGATGATGGAGACCATGCGCATCTTCAAGGCCCTCGGCATCCAGCCGCGCCGCACCGTGCGCATCGGCCTGTGGGGCGGCGAAGAGCAGGGGCTGATCGGCTCGCGCGTCTACGTCACCGAGCACTTCGCCTCCCGCGACATGAGCGACATCAAGCCGGCCTACGAAGACTTTTCCGCCTACTTCAACATCGACAACGGCACCGGCCGCATCCACGGCGTCTGGCTGCAGGAGAACCTGGCGGTGAAGCCGATCTTCGCGCAGTGGATGACGATGCTCGACGACCTCGGCGTCGACACCTTGGGGCCGCGCAGCGTCAGCGGCACCGACCACGGCTCGTTCGACGCCGTCGGCCTGCCGGGCTTCCAGTTCATGCAGGACCGCCTCGAGTACAACGCCCGCACCCACCACTCCAACATGGACTTCTACGACCGGGTGCAGGCCGAGGACATGATCCAGATGGCCACCGTCGTCGCCGTGTTCACCTACAACGCCGCGATGCGGGATGAGAAGCTGCCGCGCAAGCCGCGGGAGCGCCAGTGAACCTCCGATGGGTCTGGCGCGTGGGTCTTGCGCTCCCGAGATCTGGCGGCGGTCCCCGTCATGCGCGGGCCGGCTACACGGCCCAATCTTCGATCTGCAGCTCGTCGACGCGGCCGAACTCGGCGACGTTGTGGGTGACCAGCACGGCGCCCAACGAGCGCGCGTGGCCGGCGATCAAGGTGTCGTAGAAGCCGATCGGGGTCCCGGCGGTGGCGAGCGCGGCGCGCACCTGCGCCGCCATGCGTGCCGCGCCCGCGTCGAAGGGAAGGACATCGACCCGGCTCAAGAAGCTTCCGATGACGATGAGCAGCTCCTCGCAGCGGGTCGAGCGCCGGGCACCGTACTCGAGCTCATACCGGGCGATCGTCGAAACCTTCAGCTCGCCGAGCCGAAAGCGGCGCATTCTGTCGATGGCGGCGGGATGCGTGCGCTTCATCACGTAGCTGCACGTATCGGTGTCGAGCAGATACATCAGAAGATCTCGCGGTCCTCGACCGGCGGGTCCTCTCCCGTATCGAAGTCGGCCGGGAGCGAGTTGGCGGGATCGGCGAAGAAGCTCTCCCAGCAGTTCTCGTCGCCGGGCTTCGGCCGGATCACGAGAGCGTCCCCTCGCCTCTCGATCGTGACCTCATCAGTATCGAAGCTCATGTCCACCGGGATTCGAATCGCCTGGTTGCTTCCGTTGCGGAAGACGCGGGCCCTTACCGGTTGCACGGAGTCTCTGCTGTTCTCACGGCGCGCCATATGTTATGAGCATATGGTACCGAGCTGCGGGGATGCAACCTGTCTTCCCCCTATGACGGCCACGGACAGATCAATTCCGCCGTTGCTGCGCGCGCGAAGTTCTCAACGGATCGCGCAGCGAACGGGGGCATCTAGGCTCAGAGGTTCGGGCCAGACCGACGGTTGTCAGGTCGCGTCCACGACGCGGCTGCCGGGGGCGATCTCGTCGCCGCCGTCGTCGAAGCGGACCCAGCACTTGGTGCCGCCGTCGTAGTCCATGGCCCGTAGCACCAGGTCGGCAGGGCGGCCCATCGCCATGCAGCGGGCGATGTCGGGCTCGTCGAGACCGCGCCAGATGCGGATGAACGGGTTGCCCTCCCACTCGGCGCCGATGGTCGTGAAGTCGGTGTGACCCGGGTAGACGGCGAGCTCGTGGGGCAGGCCCATCAGCGTGTCCATGATCGAGGCGCGGAGGTCGGCGAAGGTTGTGTGGCCGGGGGCCAGCGTGCCGCCGACGGTCCCCTTGAAGAGGGTGTCGCCGGAGAAGACGCCGGAGTCCCCCCCGACCTCGTCGAAGCCCCGCCCCTCGCGCAGCGCCGCGCCGGCCTCGCCGGTGGCGACGACGAACGCCAGCATGCCTTTGGTATGGCCGGGCGTGTGCAGGGCCTTGATCGTGAGCCCGCCGCTGGTGATCACATCGCCGCCGACGATCGTCTCGTCGTACGGCCCCTGGAACAGGTCGGCCTCGGCCGCCGGGACGAAGATCGGACAGCCGTACTCGCTCTGGAAGAAGTCGTTGCAGGCGACGTGATCGGCGTGATGGTGGGTGCACAGCAAGTGGGTCACGGTCAGCGAGGCCTTGCCGATCGCTTCGACGAGGGGCGCCGCCGGGCCGCCGGCGTCGATGATCACGGCGCTGCCGCCGGGCTCGTCGCCGACCACGAAGCTGTTCGCAAGGTACTGCTCATTGAGGGCCCTTTCAACGATCATTTCGCCTCCTCCTGGTTCCGCGTCGATTTCCGGCGCCAGCCCATCAGAACGTGATCACCGAGCGGATGCCGTCCTGCGCCTCCATCAGCTCGAAGCCTTTGTTGACCTCGCCGAGCGTGATGTGGTGCGAGATGAAGCCGTCGAGGTCGAGCTCTCCCCTCAGGTACATGTCGACGAGCTGCGGCACGTTGGTGCGCCCACGGGTGCCGCCGAAGCTGCCGCCCAGGACCTTGCGGCCGGTGATGAGGTATCGGGGGACGATGTCGAGGGTCTCGCCCTTGCCGGCGACGCCAAGGATCGTGCACACGCCCCAGCCCATCCGCGCCGCCTCGACCGCCTGCCGCATCACGCCGACGTTGCCGGTGGCCTCGAAGGTGTAGTCGGCGCCGAAGCCGCCGGTCATGTCGAGGATCTGTTGCACCGGGTCCGGATCGGTTCCCGAATCGGCGGCCCCACCGGCGGCTCCGGCAGCGCCTCCCGAAGCGGCGCCTCCATCGCCGGCCCCGGCAGCGCCCCCCGAAGCGGCGCCTCCACCCCCGGCGGCGGCAGCGCTTCCCTGAGCACGTGCGACGATCACGTCGGTGGCGCCGTACTTCTTCGCCACTTCGAGCCGCTCGGCCGACAGGTCGACGGCGATGATCCGCTCGGCGCCGCGCAGCTTGCAGCCGGCGATGGCGCCGAGCCCCACCAGCCCGGCGCCGAACACCGCGCAGGTCGATCCCGCCTCGACCTCCGCCTTGTACAAGGCGGCGCCCAGGCCGGTCGCCGCCCCGCAGGCCAACGTGCAGACGACGTCGAGCCCGGCCTCCTTGTCGATCTTCGCCAGGGCGATCTCCGGCATCACCGTGTACTCGGCGAAGGTGCTGGTGCCCATGAAATGGCGGATCGGCTCGCCATCGCGCGACAGCCGCGGCGTGCCGTCGGGCATCACCCCCTTGCCCTGGGTCTCGCGAATCGCCATGCAGATGTTGGTCTTGCCGCTCGTGCAATGGACGCACTGGCCGCACTCGGGGGAGAACAGGGTGATGACATGGTCGCCGGGCCGCACCAGCGTGACGCCGTCGCCGACCGCCTCGACGACGCCGGCACCCTCGTGGCCGAGAACCGTGGGCACGTAGCCGCTCGGATCGGCGCCGCTGGCCGTGTACAGGTCGGTGTGGCAAACCCCGCAGGCCTCCACCCTGACCAGCGCCTCGCCGGCCTTCGGCTCCGCCAGATCCAGCTCCTGGACGCTCAACGGGCGACCGAACTCCTCCAGTACAGCGGCGCGGATCTTCATGCGGACTCCTTATCGCTCATGGTCCCTTCCTGCCCAACGGCGCGGGCCCCGGGTGGCCGGAGGCCTGGCGCATGCCTAGCTTAGACAACGCCGCTGGACCTCGACCTTCCCCACCATGGCGCCGACGTTTGTGGACGGCGGTCCGGCGCCGGGAGTAGAATTCTCTTCTCGGCTCCCGAGGTTCCCGGCTCCCAACGGGATCAACCACACCCACGTCCCCCAGCAGGAGTTTGAAACATGAGAACGAGGCTCAGCCTGTTTCTCGCGCTCGTCGCCGCGTTGTCGCTGGCGACGGGCACAGCCTATTCGATGCAGAACGCTGACGTCACGGGCAAGTGGACCATGACGTTCAGCATCGGCGACAACGAGCGCACCCTCATGCTCGACCTCACGCAGGACGGTACCAACATCACCGGCACGTCGCAGGCCGAAGGCCAGGAGGAACCCTCCCCGGTGACCGGCACGATCGAGGGCAACAACATCACGCTCAACATCAGCGGCGGCCTCGGCGGCCGCGGCGGCCGGGGCGCTGGCCGCCGGGGCGGCGGCGGTCGCGGTCCGACGGCCTGGGAAGGCACGGTCGACGGCGACACCATGAGCGGGACCCGCTCGATGAGAGGCCGCGGCGGTGAGACGCAGATGCAGTGGACCGCCAAACGGACCAGCTAGCGGTAACGGCCGCCGCCTGACCGGCACGGGTGGCGAAGCGCGGCGACTCGCTCGAAACGGGCGGGTCGCCACGCTTTTTCCGTGGCCCGGCCCGTCCGGCTACCGGGCGCCGTCGTAGAACTTCGACGCCGTGCAGGGCGGGGGAGATCGAGAACGTCCTCACGTTCGTCTGCGGACCGGCTCTCCGACGGACTATCATGAGTCTGCAAGTCGGCTCCAAGGGGGACCCATGAGCGATTCTGAATCCGGCGAGATCCAGGGCGTCGAGAGCGAGCAGCGCCTCGAGGACGCGCTCGTCGAGGTCGAGCAGCGCCTCGACGAGACCTTCGAGGCGGCCGAGCGGCGGACGCAGAACGAGGCCGATTCCGGGGCGGGCCTCGTCCTCGAGCAGGTCCTGGACCTCATCTGCGCGACCTTCGATTCTTTCCTTCCCTACCACCGTCTCGCCCTGACGATCATCGACGAAGACGGGGACGTGCTGCGCTCGAGCTGGGCGCGCGCCAAGGGCGAGGACCGGGCAAGGAGAGCGGCGCACTCGGCGCCGCTCGACGAGGATTCCGTCCGCATGCTGCTGGAGTCGGGTGAGTCGCGGATCGTCAACGACCTCGACGCCTACTTCGAGAACCAGACCGGGTCCGAGCCGGCGCGGTTGATCATCGGCGAAGGAATGCGCGCCAGCCTCTTCTGCCCGCTGCGGTCGGCGGACAAGACCGTCGGCATGCTCGTTTTCGCGAGCCGCGAGCGCGACGTCTATACAGATGACCACCGGGAGCTCCTCGATCAGGTCGCCGAGCGTGTCGCCGCGATCGTCGAGCGTAGTTGCCTGTACGAGCGGCTCATCGACCTGAATTGGCAGCTGCGGGTGGCGCACGACGCTCTCGCATACCAGGCCTCGCACGACGGCCTGACGCGGCTGTGGAACCGCAGCGCCATCCTCGCCGGTGCCGAGCGCGAGCTCGATCGCGCCCGCCGGCAGGGCAAGCCGATCACGATCGTCATGGCCGACATTGACGGCTTCAAGGGCATCAACGAAACCCACGGCAACGCGGTCGGCGACGAGGTATTGCAAGCCGTCGCCGATCGGCTGGCCTCGGCGCTGCGCTCCTACGAGACCGTCGGCCGCTACGGCGACGAGGAGTTTCTGGTGACGCTCTATGATTGCGCCGCCGAGGACGCGCCGCGGGCGATGGAGCGCATGCGCAGGGCGGTCGGGGAGACGGAGACGACGACGTCGAGCGCCGAGCTGCCGGTCACCATCAGCCTCGGCGCCGCATCCTGTACAGGCGCCGACGCGGAGCTCGACGA
>DASWHK010000333.1:0-3037 GCA_036398215.1 Acidobacteriota bacterium
GCGCTCGGCTGGTTGACGGTGCGCGGCGCCCGCCACCACAACCTCCAGAACATCGACGTCGCCTTCCCGCTCGGCTGCTTCACGGTGGTCACCGGGGTGTCCGGATCGGGCAAGAGCAGCCTGGTGCAGGACATCCTCTACCGGGAGCTGGCGGCGCGCCTCTACCGGGCGGTTGCCGAGCCGGGCCCCCACGACACCATCGAGGGGATCGAGTCCATCGACAAGGTCATCGACATCACCCAGGACCCGATCGGCCGGACGCCGCGCTCCAACCCGGCGACCTACACGGGCGCCTTCACGCCGATCCGCCAGCTTTTCGCCGCGCTGCCGGAGAGCAAGGTGCGCGGCTACGAGCCCGGGCGCTTCTCGTTCAACGTCGTCGAGGGGCGTTGCCCGGTCTGCGAGGGGGCCGGGGTGCGCAAGATCGAGATGCACTTCCTGCCCGACGTCTACGCGCCCTGCGAGGAGTGCGGCAGCCGCCGCTACAACGACGAGACGCTGCAGATCCACTACCGCGGCCACGACATCGCCGAGGTGCTCGACATGACCGTCGAGCACGCCCTCGAGCTGTTCGCCAGCGTCCCGGCGATCGCCCGGCGCCTGCAGGGGCTGATGGACGTCGGCCTCGGCTACCTGCGGCTCGGACAGCCGGCGACGACCCTGTCGGGCGGCGAGGCGCAGCGGGTCAAGCTCGCCAAGGAGCTCTCCAAGAGGGCCACCGGCTCGACCGTCTACATCCTCGACGAGCCGACCACCGGCCTGCACTTCGAGGACGTCCGCAGGCTGCTGCAGGTTCTCGACGCGCTGGTCGAGCAGGGCAACACGGTGATCGTCATCGAGCACAACCTCGAGGTCGTCAAGTGCGCCGATTGGATCATCGACATGGGGCCGGAGGGCGGCGGCGGCGGCGGCGAGATCGTCGCTGCCGGGCCGCCCGAGAGGATCGCCGAGCACGCCGGCTCGTACACGGGCCGCTACCTGCGCCCGATCCTGACGGCCTCGCGGGTCTCGGCGTGATCCTTCGATGAGCAGCGCGGCCTCAGTGCTCGGCGCGGCACGCCCCGGCGACACCGGCTCCGCGCCGGGGGGCGGACGGACGCTCGCGCGGCGCGATGCCGTCGACCTGCCGGTGGCCGAGCGGCCCCTGCGGGTCGCCATGTTCGCGCCCCTGCCGCCGGTGCCCTCGGGCATCGCCGCATACGTTCTCGATCTGTTGCCGCTGCTCCCCGCGCCCTGGCGTATCGACCTGTTCGGCGATACCGATGTCGAGGCCGACGCCGGACGGCTGGACGCGACGCGGACCGGCGTTGTGTGCTTCCCGCACCCCGAGTTCGCGGCGAGGCAGGCGGCCGAGCCCTACGACCTGACCGTCTACCAGGTCGGCAACAGCACCGAGCGGACCTGGATGTTTCGGTACGTCGTCGAGCATCCGGGCCTGCTGGTGCTGCACGACGGGGTCCTGCACCCGGCCCGCGTCGAGGACGCCACGCGGCGGGGCGACATGGCCGGCTATCGGCGAATCGCCGAGAGCTGCCGCCCCGAGGCCGGCGCGGCGCTCGGCCACCTGGTGGCGGGCGGCCTCGGCGGCCCGGCCCTCTACACGACGTTCCCCCTCTGCGAGGACCTGGTGCGGGCCAGCTGGGCGACCGGCATGCACGGCGAGCTGCTGTGCGGCTGGCTGCGGGCGATGGTTCCGGATGCCCGGGTAGTGCGCTTGGCGCACTGGCAGTCGGTCGGCCGCGATCCACGCCCGCCGGGCGTCGCAGTCAGGGGCGAGTCTGGCGTCGGCGAGGCACGATATCGTGGTACACCAGCCGGTGGGGGGCCACAGGATGTGCGGGAAGAGCGAGGCACCGGCGGACGAAGCAACGGTACCGCCGGTGCCTGCGAGAGATGGCGTTCGGAGCTCGCCCGCCCGGAGGAGGTTCTGATCGGCAGCTTCGGCAACATCGGCCGGGAGCGCCGCCTCGAGCAGCTGCTGAACGCCCTGGCGGGGATCGAGACCGCCACTCCCTGGCGGCTGATCGTCGCCGGCAGCGTCGATCCACGGCTGCGGCTGCGGGAGCAGGCGGAGGGCCTGGGGATCGCCGAGCGGATCACCTGGCGAGCCGGCCTGTCGGACGCCGACTTCGTCGCCGCCATGGGCGCCGTCGACCTGGCGGTCAACCTCCGCTTCCCGCCGGCGCGGGCCTCGTCCGGGGTGCTCCATCAGTTGCTGCAGCTCGGCATCCCGGTCGTCATCACCGACGTGCTGCACTGGCGCGACTACCCGGCCGCCGCCGTGGCGCGAGTACCGCCCGGGCCGGACGACGCCGAGGCGGCGGCCCTGCGCGCGGCGCTCGCCCGCTGGATCGACGACCCGGAGGCCCGCGCCGCGGCGGGCCGCGCCGCGGCGGAGTGGGCCAGGGCGCACATCACGCCGGAGCGCATGCGCGACAGCTACGTCGCCGCCGCGCAGGCCGCGCTCGGCCTCAGCGGCTTGGAGTAGCGCGGCTCTCTGCTCCGCTCTCGCGGACCAGCTTGTCGAAAGACGGGCAGCGCAGGTCAGCGACGTGTTGCACTGGCGCGCTCAGCCGCTCGCCGGCTGGCCCTCCTTTTCGGCAAGCAAAGAATCCAGCAGCTCCGTGAGCGCCTGGTAGTCGACGGGCTTGACGATATGGCGGTCGAAACCCGCTTCCTGCGACCGCTGCCGGTCCTCGTCCTGGCCCCAGCCGGTGAGCGCCACAATCACGACGTCCTCACCCCACGGTTTCTCGCGGACGCCGCGACAGACCCCGAAGCCGTGCACCTTCGGCAACCCGATGTCGAGCAGGATCACCTCGGGACGAAACTCCTCGGCGGCGGCGAGGGCTTCCTCGCCATCGTAGGCGATCCGCGTCTCATGGCCGCTCAAATCCATCAGGGTCGCCAGCGAATCGGCGCTGTCGACGTTGTCGTCGACGACCAGGACGCGATGCCGCGCCGGCCCCGGCCCGACCTTGGCGGCTGCCACCGGCCCCTCACGGGCCGCCGGCTTGCCGGCGAGCCGCGGCAGGCG
>DASWHK010000334.1:0-15547 GCA_036398215.1 Acidobacteriota bacterium
GGCCAGCAGATCGCCCGCATCGAGAGCCCCGAGTACGTCAACTCGATCCGGCTGGAGTCGCGCGAGATGGCGGTCGAGAACGCCCGCAACGCCCTGGCCGAGAGGCAGGCGCTGTTCGACGAGCAGCTCACCGTGCAATCCGACGTGCAGGCGGCCCGCAAGACCCTCACGGATACGATCGCCGACCTCGAGAACGCCAAAATCCAGCTCGAGAAGCTGAACGTCTACGCGCCGATCACCGGCTACCTGACCGGCCTCGTGGATACCACCGAGGAGACGATCGTCGAGGCCAACACGGCGATCGCTCAGGTCGTCGACTACGCGCGGGCGCTGGTCGACCTGCGAATCCCCAACTCGCAGATGCCGATGATCGACCTCGGCCAGGAGGTGCGGATCAGCAACTACGCGTTCCGCGACCAGCTGTTTCCGGGCCGCATCACGGTGCTCGACCCGACGCTCGATCCGGCGAGCCGAACCTTCCGCATCGAGGTCGCGGTGGACAACCCGAACCTGGTGCTGCGCCCCGGCATGTTCGTGAAGGCCGACATCGTCGTCGAGCAGCGCGCCGGGGTCCTGGTGATTCCCAAGCAGCTCATCCTGCAGCGTCGCGGCCGCAGCGTCGTCTTCGTCGAGGAGGCGGGCGTCGCCCAGGAGCGCGAGATCGAGCTCGGCCTGCAGGACGAGGTCATGGCCGAGGTCGTCGACGGGCTCGCCGAGGGCGAGCGGGTGATCACCAGCAACTACGAGACGCTTCGCTCGCGGACGCAGGTGCGGGTCACGGGCGAAAGCGGACCGCGGACCCGGTGAGCGAGCGCTCGACCGGATCTCCCCAGGTGAGCTGATGTCGCTGCCGCGGTTCGCCACCCGCTACCCGGTAACCATCGCGATGGCCACCGCCGCCGTCGTGCTGCTCGGCTGGATCTCGCTCGACGGGCTCGGCACCGACCTGCTGCCGAACGTCCAGACGCCGGTCATCACCATCGATTTGAAGGTCCCCGGCAAGTCGCCGCAGGAGATGGAGGAGCGCTACACGCGGCGGCTCGAGCGCGACGTCAGCACGGTCAGCGGCGTCGAGCGCGTCTACTCGATGACGCGGTCCGGGCAGACGGTCGTCGTCGCCGAGTTCAACTGGGACACCGACATGGACTTCGCGCTCCTCGACGTCCAGAAGCGCACCGGCGCCTACGCCACCGACACCGAGATCGAGTCGATCGACGTCACCCAGGAGGACCCACAGGCATTGCCGGTGGCGCGGATCGCGGTGTCGTCGGCCGAGTACCAGGACCTCGACGAGCTGCTGGGGGCGGTCGACATGCTGGTCAAGCCGCGGCTCGAGGCGCTCGACGGCGTCGCCTCGGCGGAGATCGAGGGCGACGCCGCGAAGGAGATCCGGGTCATCCTCGACCCCTACCTGCTCGAGGCCTTCGGGCTGACCGATACCACCGTCGTGCAGCGCCTCCAGGCCGCCAACCAGGACGTCTCGGGCGGCCGCCTCGAAGAGGGCGACCAGGCCTACCAGGTCAAGGGCCTCGGGCGGCTGACCGACATCGCCGAGGTCGAGCGGCTGATCGTCGGTGAACGAACCGTCACCGCCGCCGAGGCGGCGGTGTCCGGAGCCGGTGCGACCGGCGGGACGGCGGCGGCCGGTACGGCGGCGGCCGGGACTGCGACCGCCGGGACGGCCGGCACCCTGCGCGTGCCCGTCTACCTGCACGACGTCGGCCGCGTCGTGCTCGAGGAGGCCGAGCGCGAGACGATCGTGCGGCTCAACGGCGTCGAGTGCCTCGGCCTGGCGATCTACAAGGAAGCCGACGCCAGCACCGTCCGCGTCGTACAGGTTGTGCTCGACGACCTCGAGCGGCTGGCGCTCGATCTGCCGGGCGTCGAGTTCACGGTGGTCGAAAACCAGGCGCGCTTCATCGAACAGGCGGTCCAGGAGGTCGAGAAGGCGGCGCTGTACGGCGCCCTGCTGGCCGTCGCCGTGCTGCTGCTGTTCCTGCGCAGCGTCACCGTGACCCTGGTCATCGGCCTGGCGATCCCGATCTCGATTCTCGCCACCTTCACGTTGATGTACTTCCAGGACCTGACGCTCAACATCATGACGCTCGGCGGCCTGGCGCTCGGCGCCGGCATGCTGGTCGACAACGCGATCGTGGTGATCGAGAACATCTATCACCGGCTCGAGCTCGGCGCCGAGCCCGAGGAGGCCGCGGCTACGGGCGCCTCCGAGGTCGGCGTCGCAATCGTCGCCTCGACGTTGACGACGGTCGCGGTGTTCCTGCCGATCGTCTACGTGCGCGGCATGGTCGGCGAGCTCTTCAAGGAGCAGGCCTGGACGGTGGCCTTCTCGCTGCTCTCGTCGCTGGTGGTGGCGATGACCGTGGTGCCGATGCTCGCCTCGCGGCTGCTGCGCCGGCCCGCCGGCGAGACCGGGCCCAGGCAGCGGCCCCGGTTCCGCGGCCTACTGACCGCGGCGCTCGATCACAAGCTCGTCGTCTTCGTGCTGATCGGGGCGGTCGCCGCCCTCACCTGGCAGCTCGCCCTCTCGATCGAGGCCGAGTTCATCCCGCGTGAGGACCAGGGGCTGTTCAGCATCGACATGGCGCTGCCCGAGGGCACGCGCCTGGAGATGACCGACCGGGTGGCCGCGCGCGTCGGCATGATGGTCGAGGAGCTGGGCGGCGGCGAGGTCACCACCGTCTACGCGCGCTCGGGCCTCGATCCCTCGCGGGTGTCGAACGTCGGCGACCCCACCGGTCCCAACCGTGCCAGCCTCTCGGTGGGGCTGGCGAGCGGGCCGCGCCGCAGCATCGCCCGGCTCGTTGAGGCCATCGACGCCCAGCTCGTCGAGATCCCCGACCTGGAGGTCAACTACGAGCTCCACGAGACGGCACTGCAGGGCGTCATCGGCTCGGACGCCGCGCCGATCCAACTGGAGGTGATCGGCGACGATCTCGACACCTTGCGGCGGCTGACCGGCGAGCTGGCGACCCTCGTCGAGGAGCTGCCGGCGGTGTACAACGTTCGCACCAGCTTCCAGGGGGGGCAGCCCGAGATCGACCTCAACCTGCGCGACGACGTGGCGGCCGCCTTCGGGCTGACGCCGCAGACGCTCATCGGCAACCTCGAGCGCCGGCTGTCCGGCGAGGTCGCCGGCGAGCTGTCCAAGGACCAGCGCTCGCGCGACATCCGGGTCGGCTTCGAGGACGTCTCCATGGCCGAGCTGCGGGCGATCCGCATCGACACCGCCGACGGCGCCGTACTGGCGCTCGGCGATATCGCCGACCCCCGCATCGTCGAGGGGCCGCGCGAGATCCTCCGCGAGGGGCAGCGCCGCATCGGCCGCATCAGCGGCAACCTGGTGGAGGGCGCCGTGCTCTCCGAGGCCATCGGCCAGATCGAATCCCTGGTCAGCCAGGTGGCCCTGCCCAACGGCTACGCGGTCGACATCGGCGGCGAGGAGCGCGAGCGCGCCGAGTCGTTCGCCAGCCTCGGCTTCGCGCTGGCGCTGTCGGTGATCCTCGTCTACATGGTCATGGCCTCGCTGTTCGAGTCGATCCTGCACCCGTTCACCGTCATGCTGACAGTGCCGCTGGCCGGCGTCGGGGTGGTGATCGCGTTCTGGTCGCTGGGCGAGCCGCTCAGCATCATGGCGTACATCGGCATCATCATGCTCGGCGGCATCGCGGTGAACAGCGCCATCATCCTGGTCGACCACGTCAACCAGCTGCGCGCCCGCTTGCCGGTTCGTGACGCGGTGCTGCAGGGCACCCAGGACAGGGTCCGCCCGATCCTCATGACCAGCGCCACCACCATCCTGGCGCTGCTGCCGATGGCGTTCGGCGTCGGCGAGGGCTCGCAACTGCGCGCCCCGATGGCGATCGCCGTCATCGGCGGGCTGATCACCTCGACGCTGATGACTCTGGTGGTGATCCCGGTCGTCTACGAGGCGGTCGAGACGATTCGCGGCCGGCGCGCGGCGAGATGATCTCCGACCTCGCCATCCGCCGGCCGGTGACCACGGCGATGTTCTTCATCGGCATCGCCATGCTCGGCGTCGTCTCGCTCGGGCGCCTCAGCGTCGAGCTCATGCCCGAGGTCGTCTTTCCGCAGATCTTCGTGGTCGTCAACCAGCGCACGCTGTCGCCCGATCAGGTCGAGCACGACCTGGTCATGCCGATCGAGGCGGAGATCGGCAAGCTCGAGAACGTCGTGCAGATCGACTCCCAATCGCGCCTCGGCAACGGCGCCATCACGGTGTCCTACGAGCCCTCCACCGACATGAAGTTCGCCGAGCTGCAGATCAACCGGCGCATGGCACAGCTGCTGCCCAACCTGCCGGCACAGACGGCGCTGACCGTGCAGCGCTTCGACACCTCGGTGCTGACCAGCGCGGTGATGACGCTGCAGGTGCTGGGGGAGGGCGACGTCAACTGGCTGCGCGACTTCACCGAGCAGAAGATCCGCCCCGAGCTGGAAGCCGTGGACGGGGTGGTGTCCGCCACGCCGCTGGGCGGCCAGCAGCAGGCCATCGAGATCATCGTCGATCCCGAGCTGCTGGCCGCGCACCTGCTGTCGATGAACGACATCACCAGCGCGATCAACTCGGTGAACGTGCCGCGCACCTACGTCGGCCGGGTCTTCGACGGCAACCAGCGCTTTCCGGTCAGCATCTCGGGACAGTTCACCTCGCTCGGCGAGATCCGCGGCGTCGTGGTGCGTCCCGACGGCAACCTGACGCTCGGCGACATCGCCGCGATCGACTACGGGCTGCAGGAGAGGACGGACTTGAGCCGGGTCAACGGCTTCGAGGCGGTGAGCATCCGCATCCAGAAGGAGAGCGAGGCCAACCTCATCTCGGTTGCGCGTCAGCTGCACGCCACGATCGACAGGCTGAACCGCGACCTGGCGCCCGAGCAGATCCAGCTGCTGGTCAGCGAAGATCAGGCGGCGCTCATGCAGGAAGCGCTGGCGACGCTGCAGCAGGCGGCGATCATCGGCGTGTTGCTGGGCCTCGGGGTGCTGTTCCTGTTCCTGCGCAGCGTCCGCTTCGTCGGCATTTTGCTGCTGGCGATCCCCTCCTCGCTGCTGCTGACCTTCAACTTGATGTACGCCTTCGACCTGTCGCTCAACGTCCTGTCGCTGTGCGGGCTGGCGCTGTCGATGGGGATGCTGGCGGACAACGGCATCGTAGTGATGGAGTCGATCTTCAAGCACTTCGAGCTCGGCAAGTCGCCGATCGAGGCGGCGCGCGCCGGCACCGCCGAGGTGAGCCGGGCGATCGTCGCCTCCACCGCCACCACGATCGCCGTCTTTTTGCCGGTGGTGTTCGTGCAGAGCGAGTTCCAGGACATCATCCGCGAGCTGGCGTTGGCGATTGCCTTCCCGCTGGCGGCATCGCTGCTGGTGGCCCTGACGCTGGTGCCGATGGCCGGGGCGCGAACGCTCTCTGCCGCCGCCCCCGCGCCGCTGCGCACCGGCCGCTTGCTCGAGATGTACACCGTGGTCCTGAAGTCGAGCCTGCGGCATCGGGTGCGCATCGCGGTGGTGATCGGCGTCGCGCTGCTGGTCACCCTGGTGGTGGCGTTCTTCATGATGCTCCAGCAGCAGTCGCTCGAGGAGGAGAGCCGCTTCACCATCTACGTGTCGCTGCCCGCGGGCTCGACGCTCGAGGCCACCGACGAGGTGGTCCGCAAGGTCGAAGAGGCGCTCGCCGATCGCGACGACATCGAGGGCTTCACGACCAGCGTCCAGGAGACCCAGGGAGCGGTGACCGTGATGCTCGTCGACCGGGCGGTGAAGCCCGACCGGGTCACCGTGGACCAGATGCGGGCCGCCCTCGAGGATCCTCTCGACGACATCGACGGCGCCGAGATCGGCTACGAGCCGCCGGCGGGAATCGGCGGCGGCGGCCGCGGTGGCGGCGGCGGGGCCGGCGCGACCGGCGGCTTCGCGCTGGGGCAGGGCGCTACGGCAGAGACCGCGGCGGTCCGCGGCAACGACTTCGCGACGCTACAGATGCTCGCCGACGACCTTCAGTTCCGGCTCGAGGAGCTCGAGGAGATCGATCCCAACTCGATCTCGATGGATCTGGCGCGCAGCGGCCCGGAGGTCCAGGTGATCCCCGACCCGCTGGCCATGTTCGACCGCCAGTTGCAGATCAACCAGGTGCTCTCGGCGATCTCGCAGGCGAACCCCGAGGGGGCGGCGACCGCCAGCAACTTCCTGCAGCCCGATGGCTCCGAGACCCCGATCCAGGTGCGCTACATCGATGACTTCGAGGCGGACCGCGTCGGCCTCGACGATCTCCGCCAGCTGCCGATCCTGACGCCCGCCGGCGAGCTGACGGCAATGGAGGAGGTGGCCCGCGTGCGCACCGACGAGGGGCGCAACACGATCCTGCGCACCGATCAATCGCGGCGCGTGGTGGTCACCTACAGGTTCACCGACGAGGTCCTCGATTCGCAGCCGCGGATCGACGCGGCGCGCTCGCTGGTGCGGCTGGTCATCGGCGACATGGTGTTGCCGCCCGCCTACACGGTGGAGATCGTCGAGGCCGAGGTCGACACGATCTACTACTGGATGATGGCGATCGCGGCGATCCTGGTGTACATGATCCTCGCCTCCCTGTTCGAGTCGTTCGCCTCGCCGATCGTCATCTTCTGTACGCTGCCCACGGCGATCATCGGCTCGTGCTGGGCGCTTCTGCTGACCGGCACCGGGCTGACCTCGGAGGCCGGGCCGATGGCGCTGCTCGGCTTCGTCGTGCTGATCGGCATCGCGGTCAACAACGGCATCATCCTGATCGACGCGGTCACCTCGTTGCGCAAGCGCGGCTTCCGCCGCGAGCGCGCCGTGTTGGCCGCCGGCCGCTCGCGGGTGCGCCCCATCCTGATGACCTCGTCGACGACGCTGCTGGGTGTCTTCCCGCTCGCCCTCGAGTTCGGCGGCGACTTCGAGATCTGGCCGCCGTTCGCGATCACGGTGGTCGGCGGCCTCGCCGTGTCGATGGTCTCGACGCTGATCTTCGTCCCCGTCGCCTACATGGGGATCGACCAGGTCAGGGACTGGCTGCGACGGATCGGCTGGCTCGGCGTCGGGCTGGCGACGGCGGCGGCGGCGCTCACCACCTACGGGGTGCAGTATCGGTATGAGAGCTACTTCTGGACCTCGCTGGCGGCGGTGCCCGCCTGGTTCCTGTTCCTGACCACGGTGTGGACGCTCATGCGCATCCACCAGACGCGGGTCCGGGCGCGGCAGGAGCGCGAGCCGGTGCGATCGATCGAGCTGCACACGCTGACCAAGATCTACGGGGCGCCGGGACGCTTCCGCATGGAATGGGGCCGCTTCGAGCGCCGCATCCGCCACCAGGTCGAGGCCGGCCTCGATCCGATCGACCGCCGCTCGCTCAAGGACGGGCTGATCTGGAAGTCGCCGCTGCTGGCGCTGCTGGTCTTCCTGCACACCTACATCGTCGACCCGCTGTGGCTGTTCGCGGTGTCGCTGGCCACCTGGGGCCTGCTGGTCAACCTGGCCCGCTCGGTGGCGCTGCTGGTCTGGACGACGCCCCCGGCGGCGTTCCGCGTCCTGCTCCGCTACGGCTCGCTGGCCCTTTTCCTCTACTACATACAGCAGCGGCTGGAGGTCGTGTCGGTGACGATCGCCATGGCGGCGCTGTTCTTCCTCGTCCGCTGGATCCGCTGGCTGGCCCGCCGGGTGGAGAGCGGCCGGGTGGACGTCGAGGAGATGAGCGGGCGGCTGGCCTGGCTGCGCGGGCCCCTCTATCGGATCGCCGCCAAGATACCGATCCTGGGCGCCAAGAAGCCGGAGTTCACGGCGCTGGCCGGCGTCAACTTGAAGATCGAGCGCGGCATGTTCGGCCTTCTCGGGCCCAACGGCGCCGGCAAGACGACGATGATGCGCATCATCTGCCAGGTCCTGGAGCCGACCTTCGGCTCGGTGTCGGTCAACGGCGTCAACCTCGACGACCACGAGGACCTGCAGGGAATGATCGGCTACCTGCCCCAGCACTTCGGCTCCTACAACCACATGACCGGCTACGAGTACCTCGAGTACCGGGCCCTGCTGGAGGGCTTCAAGGACGGCGCCGAGCGCCACCAGCGGGTCATGGCCTGCCTCGAGCAGGTCAACCTGGCCGATCGCAAGGACGATACGATCGGCTCCTACTCCGGCGGCATGAAGCAGCGGATCGGCATCGCCCAGACGCTGCTGCACATGCCGCAGATCATGGTCGTCGACGAGCCCACCGCCGGCCTCGACCCGGTGGAGCGCATTCGCTTCCGCAACTTGCTGGCCCGCCTGAGCAAAGACCGCATCGTGATCTTCTCGACCCACATCGTCGAGGACATCGCCGGCAGCTGCAATCGGCTGGCGATCATCAACGGCGGCCGCTGCATCTACGCGGGGACCGCCACCGAGATGCGCGAGCAGGCCAGCGGTCGGGTGTGGGAAGCGGTGCTCGACGAGGACTTCTTCCACCAGGTGGAGCGCGACCTCGACATCATCACGCACCTGCGGACCCCCGCCGGGATCCGGGTCAGGTTCCTGGCCGCCGAGGCGCCCGCCGGCTTCGCCGCCGAGCACGTCGAGCCGACCCTGGAGGACGCCTACATCTACCTGCTCGGCGAGCACCGGAGGGCCGCATGAACGGTCGGCGGACAGCTCGACAGCGAATGCCCCGGAGCGACCTCAGCGCGAGGTGGCCGGCCGGACAGCCAACCTTGTCGGCTGGCGAGACCGGGCAGCCGCGGAGGACAGCATGAGCGAATCGTCGCCCCGCCCGCCGGGGCCTGCCGGCAACCTCGAGCCGGTGGCCGGGCTCGCCGGCGCCGAGGCGCCCGCGGCGCTGCTGTCGTGGGGGGAGCTGCTGCGCAGCCTCGCCGCCCTGCTGCGGCTCAGCAGCCGGGTGATCTTCCGCCGCAAGCTGCTGTTCATGACCGCCGGCATCCTGGTGTACTACGCGGCCCTCTACGCCTTCGCGGTCTACGACCCGGGATCGGGGTTCAGCGTCGAGGAGGCGCTGTTCGTCCTCGTCGAGCTGCCGGGGGCCGTTCTCGGCATCTACCTGACGATGGACCTGATCGCCCGGGAGCGCGACCGCAACACGCTCGAGGTGCTGTTCAGCACCGCCAGCTCGCACTACACGGTGTGGGCGCTGCGCATGCTGCCGATCTACGCCGTGCTGCTGCTGACGCTGCTTGTCATGAGCACGATCTCCTACTTCTTCTTCGCCGAGTTTCCGTTCTTCTGGGGCGCGCTGAACGCCTTCATCCCGGCCTTTCTGCTCGCCAACCTGACCTTCTACATCTCGGTGTTCACGCGCAGCGCCAACACCGCCGGCATGCTGGGGCTCGGGTTCTTGATCCTGATATTGATGAGCTACGAAGAGCTACAAGGATCCAACTACAACCTGTTCCTCAAGCCCTTCGAAGTGCCGATCAGCGGCGACGACCCGTTGTGGGTCGAGAAGATGGTGATCAACCGCCTGGCGGTCTTCACCAGCGGCGCCATGCTGCTTTTCCTCGCCCTGCGGCGCATGGAGCACCGGGAGAAGCTGCTGAGCTGACCCGGGCCGCCGGCGATGGCACGCCGGAGGCAGTCTCTGGGGGGCGTCGTCCCTTCGCCTCCTCACAACCGCCGTTCCAATCGGTGCCCGGCAGCCGGTCCTCGTCATTCGCTGCGCAAAGCGATCGTCGGGTGGAGGCGGGCGGCGCGGCGGGCGGGGATGAAGCTGGCGGCGAGGGCGACGACGGCGAGGCCGGCGGCCGCGGCGATGAAGGTGAGCGGATCGGCGGCGGTGACGCCGAACAGCAGACTCGACATCAGCCGGCTCGCCACCAGCGCCAGCACGACGCCCGCCAGCAGCCCGATCGCTGTGGTCGCCAGCGCGGCGCGCAGCATCGAGCGGATGACCGCTCTCGCGTCGGCGCCCAGCGCCAGCCGGATGCCGATCTCGCGCGTCTGCTGGCTTACCGTGTACGAGACCACCCCGTAGATCCCGGCGGCCGCGAGGGCGGCGGCGAGCAGCGCGAAGATCCCCAGCAGTCGGAAGTTGAGGCGCTCCTGGCTCGACGAGCGCTCGACGAGATCGGAGACCGGGCGCTGGTCGGCGACCGGAAGGTCGGGATCGATCGCCCAGACCGCGGCGCGCACGCTGCCGGCGATCGACGCCGGGTCGCTCGCGGCGCGCACGATCAGCGTCAGGGCATCGCCGCGACCTTCCGCGTACGGGTAGAAGACCTCCGGCTCGGCGCCCGCCTGAATGCGGCGCTGGGGGACGTCGCCGACGACGCCGACGATCGTGTTCCAGGGGATCTCCGGGTTGGGCTCATCCTCGGTGACGAAGCGTTCCGGACCACCGAACAGGAACTGCTGTCCGAGCGGATCCTCGCCGGCGAAATACAGGCGCGCCATGGTCTCGTTGATGATCACCACCCGCCGCGGGTCCGCCGAGTCGGCCGCCTCGAACGTGCGGCCGGCGACCAGCTCGATGCCCATCGTCTCGAAGTAGCCCGGCGTCACGCCGTTGGACTTCACCTCCATCATCCCCTCGCGGGCGACGGGCTCGCGGCCGGCGATCGTATAGAAGCCCGAGGAAAACCGCGTCCCCAGCGGCACGGCGTCGACCGCCGCGACCGACTCCACCCCCGGCAACGCTTCGACGTCGGCAAGCAGCCGCTGGAAGAAGCGGTAGACGTCGCCGCTCCCCGGGTAGCTGGCGCCGGGTAGCGAGATCGAGGTCATCAGCAGGCCCTCGGGCTGGAAGCCGATGTCGAGACTGCGGACCTCCAGGTAGCTGCGGATCAGCAGCCCCGCACCGGCGAGCAACACCAGCGCCAGGGCGATCTCGGCGACCACCAGCCCCTGGCGGGCGGCCTTGCCGGCCCTTCCCCCGGCCGCGGTTCGGCTCCCCTCCTTGAGCGCTTCGCCGAGGTCGGGGCGCGACACGCGCAGCGCCGGGAAGAGCCCGAAGAGGATGACGGTGCCGATTGTCACCGTGGCGGTGAAGCCCAGCACCGACGGAACGATGCCGACCTCGGCGAGCCGTGGCAGGTCGGGATCGAGGCCGCGCAGCAGCCGCAGCCCGCCGGCGGCGAGCAGCAGCCCGGCAACGCCGCCGAGCATCGACAGGATGACGCTCTCGGTGAGCAGTTGGCGAAGCAGGCGGCGGCGATCGGCGCCGAGGGCGGCCCGCACGGCCACCTCGCTCTCGCGGCCGGCGGCCCGCGCCAGGGTCATGTTGGCGACGTTGGCGCAGGCAATCAGCATCACCAGCCCGACGGCGCCGAACAGGATCCACAGTGGTGTGTCCACCTCGCCGACCAGGTGCTCGTGCAACGGCACGACGGTGACGCCGTAGCCCTCGCTGGAGTCCGGGTACTCCCGCTCGAGACGGAGGCCGACCTGGTCCATGTCGGCCCGCGCGGCCGCCACCGTCACGCCGTCCCGCAGCCGCCCGACGACGTTCAGCCAGAGCTGGTTGCGGGAGCTCTCGAGGACGTCGGGGGCGAACGGTCGCCAGAACTGCGCTTCCTCGGAGCCGAAGGCGAAGCCCGGACGCATGACGCCGATCACCGTGAACGGCTCGCCATTGAGGATGAGCTTGGCGCCGAGGGCCGCCGGGTCGCCGCCGAGCCGCCGCTGCCACAGGCCGTGGTCGAGGACCACCACGTTAGGATCGGTGTCCCAATCGGAGGCGGTGAAGACGCGCCCGTGCAGGGTGTCGACATCGAGCACCGAGAAGAGGTTCGGCGAGGCGATCAAGCCGAGCAGCCGCTCGGGCTCGCCGTCGCCGGTCAGGCTCGGGCGGCTGAAGGTCCAGGCGGACATGTCTGCGAAGCTGGTGCTGCCGTTTCGCCAGTCGAGGTACGCGGGGTACGAGGTGACGTCCTGCGGCCATCCCTGCAGCCGGTTGTCGAGCCAGACGGTCATCAGCTCCTCGCTCTCCGGATAGGGCAAGGGTTGGAGGAGCACGCCGTTGACGACGCTGAAGATCGCCGTGTTGGCGCCGATCCCGAGCGCCAGCGTGACGATGGCGATGGCGGTGAAGCCCGGTCGCAGCAGCAACGCGCGCAGGCCCACGCGGATGTCGAGCTTCAAGCTGTCCATGACGATTCCCCTGTTTGGCGCACTCGAGGCCGGCGCCGTGGTGTCACCCATCGGCGATCGTGCCGGCGATCGGCGGCGGCGCAGGCTGGGAAGGAGCGACGCGAGCGCCTGCCTCCAGTACCAGAGGTCCGCGCCCCACTTGCCGCGTCGCGGCCGGACATGGAGCTCGTACTCCTCGTCGAGATCGCCGATCAGGGCGCCGCGCTCGCCGGCCGGCAGCAGCAGGCCGAGCAACAGACCGGGCAACCGCGGGGCGCGGCACGCCGGCCGCTCGCTGCCGCCCTTCATGGCTCGCCCGCCCTTGAACCGGGCTCGACCCTCCTTGAACGAGCCGACCGAGAAGCATCTGGACGCTTCACGGCTTGCCCGCCCGTGGGTCGAGCTCGACGCCGCGCCACATGCGGGCATGGGCGGCGCGGGTTTGCTCGAGGGCCTCGGTGCCGGCGGCCTCCAGCCTGAAGTAACGCCGCGGCCTGCCGCGCCGCACCGTGTCGGCGTCGGCCAGCCACGAGGAGAGGAAACCCTTGGCCTGCAGCCGATCGAGCGTCGCGTACACGGCGCCGATGGCCACCGAGCGGCCGGTGCGATCCTCGATCTGGCGGCGGATCCGCATGCCGTAGGCGTCCTCGGCCGCATGCCACACGGCGAGCAGCACCTGCTCCTCGAACGTTCCCAGCAGGCTGTTCTTGCTCATGGAGTATTTCTACATTGTAGAAGCTAAGAACGCAATCCCTTGCCGGGCAGGGTGAATGCCCCCCGCCTGCGTTGCTCTTCGGGGCCGGCGCCGATACAGTCGCCGCGTCGCGCCGGTCCCAGAGGGAATGCGACAATGTTTTCGGGCCGCACCGCGCAGCGCCTGCTGATCGCTGACCCCATCGCGGCCAACAAGGAGGTCCGAGAAATGGGCGAGACGTACCAATCGATCGTCATCAAGGCGCCGGTCGAGAAGGTCTGGGAGGCGATCCGGGATTTTCACGACCTCGGCTGGGCCTCCAACGTCGTGACCAGCGTCGACATCGTCGGCGACGCCGACGGCCACGAGGTCGGCGCCCAGCGGGTGCTCAACGGCGCCTTCCACGAGACTCTGCTGTCGATCGACGAGGAGGCGCACACCTTCAGCTACAGCATCGACGAGGGGCCGGGACCGCTCGAGCGGGCCACCGATTACGTCGGCCGCGTTGCCGTGAAGCCCGCCGAAAACGGCGGCGGCACGCTGGTCGAGTGGACCTCGAGCTGGAACAAGAGCGACGAGGCCGTCTACGAGCTCTGCCATCCGATCTACGTGGCGTTGCTCGAGGACATGAAGCAGAGCCTGGAGTAGGCTCGACCCCGCAGCCGGCCGGGGCGTGCCCGGCCTTTCGAATCGCCTTTCCAGGTGTCAGGGTGCTAGGAGAAACTGTGCACCCTGTCGTAGGCTTACACCTCTCTTGGTGGAGGCGCCCATGGTCGATCCTCTTTCGAGCCCTGCCATGCCCCAGCAAACGTCGAGCACCCGGGACACCAGGATCGCCGCCGACTCGGCTTGGACGGCCGCCGACAGCGCCGAGCTCTACCAGGTCGAAGCCTGGAGCGACGGCTACTTCGAGGTGCGGGCCGACGGCCGTTTGTGTGTCGCCCCCCCGGATGGCGGCGCCATGATCGACCTCTACGAGGTGATCGATGGCCTGCGCGAGCGGGGGCTGGCGACGCCGGTCGTGCTGCGCTTTCAGGAGATCCTCGCCGACCGCCTGCAGCGGATCCACGAGGTCTTCACCCGCGCCGCCGCCGAGGACAACTACCGCGGCCGGTACTTGACCGTCTACCCGATCAAGGTCAACCAGCAGCGCCCGGTGGTCGAGCAGGTGTACGGGCAGGGGGCGGCCTTCGGCAGCGGCCTCGAGGTCGGCTCCAAGCCGGAGCTGCTGGCGGTCATGGCGGTGACCGCCGACGACCGCGATGCCCGCCCGATCATCTGCAACGGCTTCAAGGACAGCGCCTACATCGAGGCCGTGGTGCTCGCCACCAAGCTCGGCCGCAACATCATCCCGGTGGTCGAGAACCTCGCCGAGTTGCGCATGTTGATCGGCCACGCCGAGCGCTACGAGGTGCGGCCCGTGATCGGGGCGCGCATCAAGCTGTCGCACCGCGGCGCCGGCCGCTGGGGCGCGTCGGTCGGCGACCGCTCGAAGTTCGGCCTCTTCGCCAGCGAGCTGCTCGACATGGTGGCGCTGCTGCGCGAGCACGACATGCTCGATACCCTGCAACTGCTGCACGGCCATCCCGGCAGCCAGTTGCAGGACATCCGGCGCGTCAAGGAGATGATCGGCGAGCTGGCCCACGTCTACGCCGAGCTGCAGGGGCTGGGCGCCGCCATGGGGTACATCGACATCGGCGGCGGCCTCGGCGTCGACTACGACGGCAGCCGCACGAACTCCTCCTCGTCGATGAACTACACGCTCGAGGAGTACGCCGCCGAGGTCGTCCACCGGATCGGCAGCGTCTGCGATGACCGCAACATCGAGCATCCGACGATCGTCAGCGAGTCCGGCCGGGCCGTGGCGGCCCACCACAGCGTCCTGGTCTTCGACGTGCTCGGGGTCTCGGCGCGCGACCGCTTCGTCATCGAGGAGTCGGTCGACGACCTCGATCCAGACGCCCCGCAGCCGATCTACGACCTGTTCGAGGCCTTCGCATCGGTGCGGGAAGACAACCTGATCGAGTGCTACCACGACGCCGTCGAGGGCCGCCGCCAGGTCACCGAGCTGTTCGCGCTCGGCTTCCTGTCGTTGCAGCTGCGTGGGCTGGCGGAACGGCTGTTCTGGTCGACCTCCTCGAAGATCCAGAAGCTTGCCGGCCGGCTCGAGGAGCTCCCCGAGGAGCTCGAGCACCTCGAGCAGATGCTCGCCGATACCTACTTCTGCAACCTCTCGATCTTCCAGTCGCTGCCCGATATCTGGGCCGTCGGCCAGCTCTTTCCGATCATGCCCATCCACCGCCTCGACGAGGAGCCGGTGCGCCGCGGGGTACTCGCCGACGTCACCTGCGACTCCGACGGCCGCATCGATCGCTTCACCGATGTCCGCGACGTACGGCGGGCGCTGCCGCTGCACGAGCCCCGCGAGGGCGAGCCCTACTACCTCGCGGCCCTGCTCGTCGGCGCCTATCAGGAAACCCTCGGCGATCTCCACAACCTGTTCGGCGACGCCCACGTCGTGCACATCCAGACGACCGCCGAGGGGGGCTGGCGGATCGAAGAGATCGTCAAGGGCGACACCGCCAGCGAGGTGCTCCGCTACGTCCAGTACGATCCCGAGCGCATGCATACGCAGCTCTCGCGCGACTGCGAGCTGGCGATCGAGGAGCAGCGCCTGACGGTGGCAGAGTCGCGCGCCCTGCTCGGCTTCTACGAGTCGGCGCTGGCCGGCTACACGTATCTGTC
>DASWHK010000335.1:0-5159 GCA_036398215.1 Acidobacteriota bacterium
CGACTCGGTGACCAGCCGGAAGTCCGGGCTCCCCGGGCGGCCGTCGTTGCTCCAGAAGCGGATCAAGCTGAAGCGTTGCTCGGCGAGCAGGTCGAGGTCACCGTCGAGGTCGACGTCGGCGAAGTGGTACCACTCGCCGACGTCGAGGTCCTCGTAGGCATCGGTCCGCCACACGTAGCGCGGCGCCTGCGGCGTGCCGGTTTGCTCGAAGAACATGATCTTGCCGGAGTACTCCTGCACGAGCAGGTCGAGGTCGCCGTCGGAATCGATGTCGACGAGCTGCGGGCGCGGAATGTTCAGGCCGCCGAGGAACGGATGTGCGTACGGCGTCCCCTGCTCATCCTGGACCTCGATGCCGTAGACCTGGCGGACGAAGTTCGGAAGGGCGGCCTGCCCCGGAAACACCGAGCCGGCGGCCGCGACGCAGACCGGCACCCCGACGAGCGCCGCCACGACGAGCATCCGCTCCGGCTTCATGGCTCGCCCCGCCGTCCTCAGTGCACCGGCCCGGCGGCCATCCCGGCGGCATCGACGGGCACCTCCGTGGCGTGGCGGCGAGCACCCGTTCCGGCGCCTCGCCTCACCGGCTCACCGGGCATCGCGCAGCTTGACGATCAGCAGGCCCTCGGAGCCGCTGGTGACCACGATCACGCCGCTGTCGAAGTACGGGTAGTTGCTCCACGACCCGGTCATGCCGGCGCCCTCTTGATACGGGACCGTGTCGAAGAAGCCGACCGGCTCGGGGTTCTCGGCGTCGCTGACGTCGTAGACGCGCAGGCCCGAGTCGTAGTTCGACTGGTACATGTAACGACCCCTGACGTAGAGGTTGTGGTCGGTCGCCGGGTTGTCGGAGATGTACTCCTTGACGAGGATTGGGTCCTCGAGGTCCTGGACGTCCCAGATCAGCGTGCGGGTGCCCGGCACCAGGTCGCGCCCCTCGTCGAGCTCGTCGTTCATGTAGAAGTACTTGTGATCGTCGGTGATCCAACCCTGGTGGGTGTAGGCGACGTTCGGATAGGTGGCCATGCCGAGCGCCACGGGGCTGCGCTTGTCGGTGACGTCGGCGATCGACAGCGCCGTCTCGTTGGCCCCGAAGCAGATCTCGTGGCCGGCATAGCGCTCGTCGGGGCCGTCGTAGCTGACGCACATGGCATCGTGCGAGTAGCCGGTGCCGCGGCGCCCGGTGTTCATGTGCTGAAAGCAGCCCTCGAACGTCGGGTTGGTCGGGTCCTCGATGTTGACGATGTGGAGGCCGCCGCCGCAGCCGTTCGGGCCGCCGGCGCCGACGATGTAGGCGTAGTCGGTCTCCGGGTTGATGACGATGTTGTGGGCGCTGCCGATGGCGTCGTAGAGCGCGTCGGCGCTGAACTCCATCGGCTCGCCGGCGAACTCGCGCAGGTGCTCGAGGTTGAAGATCTGCATGCCGTGCTCGCCGGAGCCGTCCGAGACGATGTAGACCCAGTTGTTGCGGATCTTCATGTCACGCCAGGAGCTGGCCCGCGATCCCTCCGTCTTCATCAGAATGCCGACGTGCACCGGGTTGTAGGGATCGGTGACGTCGACGAACGAGGCGCGGTCGCGGAGGCCGGCGATGGCGTAGTCGCGGCCGGTCTCGGGGTCCGTCCAGCCCCAGAGGTCGTTGGTGCCGAGCCCGCGGACGCCGCCGATCTCGTGGACCGGCAGGAAGGCCACCAGGTCGACGTTGTCGCACGGAAAGTCGCCGGCCATGCCGCCGCTGCACTCGATGCCGCCGCCGGTCACCATCGGATAGTTGGCGATCGGCGAGAAGATCTTGGTGTCGCTCCAGCCGAAGTCGGTGCGCGACATGACCACGGCCGTGCCGGCGCCGAAGTCGTCCCGCGGCACCGCGGCCACCAGGACGTCGCCTCTGCCGGCCAACGCTGCACCGAAGGAGTCGCCCGGCTCGAGGTCGTCGGCGCCCAGCTTGGTGGCGTCCGACCAGCGGCCGCTCTCGTCGCGCTCGTAGCGGTAGATGCGGCCCTCGCGGCCCGCGGCTCCGGGGGCGCCGATGAATGCCTGACGACCGTCGATCACGATCGAGCTGCCGAAGCCCGAGCCGCGCTCACCGTCGAAGGGGGCCAGGTTGCCGGTCTGCGACCAGCTGCCGTCGTCGACCAGCTCGTAGACGGCGACGCCGCCTATGCCGCCGTGGGCCCCGCCGGCGCCGATGAAGGCCTCGCCGTCGCCCAGGACGATCGCCGTCCCGAAGCCGGCACCTTGCTCTGCGAAGTTGCCGGGCAACTGGGCGACCTGCTCCCAGGACTGGCCGTCGCGGCGGAAGACGTAGACGCTGCCCGCGCGGCTGCTGTAGTTGGGGGCCGCCACCATCGCCCAGTCGCCGTCGATCGCGACGGTCGAGCCGAACGCCGGCGGCTGGTTGCCGCCGCGGCCGCCGCGGCCACCCTCGTCGCCACCGCCGCCGGCCTGGCCGCGCCCGCCGCCGCCGCGCCGGCCGCCTCCCTGCTCTTCGTCCTCGCTGGGGTTGGTGGCGATCAGCTTGGCCGCCTGCGTCCAGCTCGAGCCCTGCCGCCGGAAGACATAGGCCGCGCCCTCGCGCTCGTTGTGACCCGCGGCGCCGATAATCATGGTGTCGCCGCTGATCGCCACGGAGCTGCCGAACTGGTCGCCTTCGGCGCCGTCGGCGTTGGTCAATCGCCCGACCTCGGTCCACTCGCCGCCGTCGCGGCGAAACACGTAGACCGTCCCGTTGCCGGCGTTCGAGGCCACCGCCAGCGTGTCTCCCTCGACGGCCACCGCCCCGCCGAAGCCGTCACGGTTGGTGGCGTCGGAGGCCAACAGCTTGGCGACCTCGCGCCAGCCGTTCGGCCCGGGCCGGTAGACGTACACGAACCCCGACGAGATCCGGTTGCGGGACTCGCCGACGAAGAGCTCGCCGTCGCCCACGGCCACGGAGCTGCCGTACCCCGACTGCGCCCAGGCCGGGGCCGTCGAGAGCAGGATGAGAACGACCAGGGCCAAGCTCGCCAGCAGTTTTTTCACGGCTCCACCTCGTTGCAAGAAAAGAGCGACGCCGGCTGCCCGACTCCTCCCGACCGGGCGGTCGGGGAGGCGCAACGGGGCCGACCAACGACTCTTGCCGCCTCCCGGGCGGCGTGGATTGTCATGGGGATCGTTCCAAGGGTACCAGGACGAGCCGGTCGGCGCGGTGCTCAGCGGGCGGCCGCTGCCGCGCCGCTACTCGAGGTTCAGCTCCACGCCGCCGATGAAGCCGGCAACGAGGTTGTAGAGGGCCGCCCCGATGGCGCCGCCGACCGCTCCGATGAGGCCGTAGAAGATCGGCAGGAAAATGATGCTGCCGACGCCGAACATCATGCTCAGAGCGCCGGCGCCGGCCCCCTGGTCCGCCGCCATCATGCCGGCCCCGAGCATCGAGAACATCGCCATGAAGGCGCCGATCAGAAAGCCGATCGCCGCGTAGAGCACGCCCATCAGCTTCGCCACCGACATCACACCGACACTCCGCAACACCATGGTTGCTTCTCCTTCGCTGTCTGAGCAGCATTCCCGCCGGTGATCACCGCGTCTCGAGCACCACGCCGGCCGCTCGGGCGCGCCCATCAAAGCGTGCCCGCGCCCAAGAAGCAACCGATGTCTCCGCCCCAATCGCTCCACGCACGGTCGGGACGTCGCTCATCGTCGACTCCGTTTCGGCGTCGGAACCAGAGCCACCAGGAGGACGGTGGCGGCCGCCGCCATCGCGGCGCCGAAGACGAACGGGGCCGCGGGCCCGAAGCCCGCCCAGCCACCGACGCCCTGCCAGAGCGCCCCGGCGATCAACGAGGCCGGCAGGTCGAGAAAGGCCATCACGCCGTAGTAGGCGCCGTAGGCCACGCCGCGGTTCTCGGGGCCCACGAGGTCGGCCACGAAGGCCTTGGCCGTGCCCATGACCAGCCCGTAGTAGGCGCCGTAGGCGAGGTACAGCCCGACGACGTGCGCCGGGGTGCTGGCCACCGCGAAGCCGAGGTAGATCAGCGCGTAGATGGTCCAGCCGGCGACGATGAGGTGGCGGCGGCCGATGCGGTCCGAAAGCCTTCCGGCCGGGGCCGACAGCAGCGCGTAGACCACGTTGAAGGCCAGCAGCGTCCACAGGACGTCGATCACGCTCATGCCCCGCTCCTGGGCCCGCAGCACCAGGAAGGCATCGGAAGAGTTGCCGAGATCGAAGAGGGCGGCGACCAGCAAGAAGCGCTTGAACGGCGTGCCCAGGCTGTGCAAAGCCGAGCCCGACGGCGGCTCCACCGGCGGCCCGGAGCTCAACGCCCGCACCTCCTTGGCGCCGGCCGCCAGGATCAGAACGGCGAGAAAGGCCGGCACCAGGCTGACGAGGACGAGCTGCTGGAACGTCTCCCTCTCCAGCTCCAGGGCCCCTCGTTGCGCCAGGTAGACGACCGCCAGCGTGGCCAGCAGGCCGAAGACGGCGCCGGCGGTGTCGGCGCCGCGATGCAGGCCGAACGCCAGGCCGCGCTGCCCGGGAACGATCGACTCGGCGATCAGCGCGTCGCGCGGGGCCGTGCGGATCCCCTTGCCGACGCGGTCGGCCCAGCGGACGCCGGCGACCAGCGGCCAGCTGGTGGCCACGTAGAAGAACGGCTTGGAGCACGACGAGACCGCGTAGCCGGCGACGGCGAGCCACTTGCGCGCCTGCAGCCGGTCGGTCAGGGCGCCGGCATAGAGGCTGACGAGGCTGGCCGTCGACTGCGCCACTCCCTCGATCAGACCGATGGTGACCGTGCGGACGCCGAGGACGTTGGCGAGGAACAGCGGCAGGACGTTCTGCAGCATCTCGCTGGAAACGTCCGTGAAAAAGCTGGCGGCGCTCGCCACCCAGACGTTGCGAGGCAGCGAACGCAACGAGCCTGGCCGCTCGCTCATGCCTGCTGGCTCCGTCACCTGCGCCGCTCGGCGATCCTCGCCTCAGGGCTCGCGCAAGAATAAGTGCCTGCACCGAGGGCGCCAAGGCGGAATCCTCACAAGGCGCGCGACTGAGGCATACCGGCAGTATGTCGCAAGGAGCGCAACGAAGTGAGGATTGCGCCCTTGGCGGCCGAATGCGGCACTTATTCTTGCGCGAGCCCTCAGCAGGCCAAGCCCGTGGTCACGGCGGCGGGCTGGCCGGC
>DASWHK010000336.1:0-3569 GCA_036398215.1 Acidobacteriota bacterium
GCTCGCCCCGGCCGCGGCGCAAGAGGCGCTGACGCTCGAGGAGCTCGAGCGGCGGGCGCTGGCCAACAACCCGACGCTGGCGCAGGCCGCCGCGCGGATCGGCGAGGCCCGCGGCCGGCAGGACCAGGCGGGCCGCTACCCGAACCCGCGGGTCGGCTACGCCGGCGAGGAGTTTGCCTTCCGGGACATCGGTCGCACCAGCGAGCACCTGTTCGTCTACGAGCAGGAGATCCTGCTCGGCGGCAAGCGCGGGCGCCGGCGCGCCGTGTTCGAGCATCAAGAGGACGCGGCGGCGGCGATGGCGAGCGCCCAGGAGATGCGGGTGCGCAACGGGGTCCGTCTTCTCTACTACCGGGCACTGGCGGCGGCGGAGATGGTGGCGATCCAGGAAGCGCTCGCCGAAGTGACGCGCGACGGCGTGGTCACCGCGCGCGAGCTGGAGAACATCGGCCAGGCCGACCGCGCCGACCTGCTCGCCGCCCAGATCGAGGCGCGGCAGGCCGAGCTCGAGCTGGCGGCGGCGCGCGCCGGGCGGGAAAGGACATGGCGGCAGCTCGGCGCCATGATCGGCGACCCCGATCTGCAGCCGCAGCCGCTCGACCTCTCGGTCGACGGCGAGCTGCCCCGCATCGACTTCGACGAGGCGCTGGAAGCGCTGCTCGCCGGCAGCCCGCAGCTCGAGGCGGCGCGCGCCGAGCTGCGGCGCGCCGAGGCGGTGCTCGATCGTGAGGGAGCGGAGGCCGTACCCGATCTGAACGTCCGCAGCGGCATTGGCTACAACTTCGATCGCTTCGAGCTCGGCCCCCGTGCCGTCGGCGTGGAGATGTTCGTCGAGGCCACCTTGCCGCTGCCGATCTTCGACCGGCGGCAGGGGGACAAGATGGCGGCGCTGGCGCTGATCGACGAGGCGCGCCAGGAGGTGGCGCGGCTGCAGCTGTCGCTGCGCGCCGATCTCGCCGAGCAATACGCCGCGTACGCCGCCGAGCTTCTCCGCACCGAGGCGTACCGCGACGAGATGCTGCCACTGGCCCGCGAGACGGCGGATCTCTACGCGGCGCGCTTCGAGGAGATGATCGCCGCCTACCCGCAGGTGCTGGCGGCCCGCCGCAGCGTGCTGCAGCTGCGGGCAAGCTACGTGCGTGCCTGGGAGAGCATGTGGATGTCGGCGATCGCCATCCGCGGCGCCCTGCTGACCGACGGCCTCGCCGCCTCCTCCTCCAGGTGACCTCGATGGTGAGGCGAGCAAAGACCTCGAGGGTGGTGCTGTTCCCGGGCCTGGCGGGCCCTGCGGCGCGCGCCTTGTATCTATCGACCCCGCCCTCCCTCCGCGCGCTCGCGACGAACGGCGATGAGGCATGCGGGCTAGGATGATGGCGGTCGACCCCTCTCGAACCCACGGTGCGCGCTCCCCATGCAACAGGTCCTTCTCGGCAGCCTGGCGCTGAGCCTCGTCCACGCGGCGATCCCGAACCACTGGGTGCCGCTGGTCGTGATCGCCCGCGCCGAGGGTTGGAGCCGGGCGCGGGCGCTGCAGGTCACCGCGATCGCCGGGGCCGCGCACACGGCCAGCACCATCGGCATCGGCATCCTCGTGGGGGCGGTCGGCTTGACGCTCGCCCGCCAGTGGGAGGTGCTCATGGGCTTCGCCGCGCCCGCGATCCTCGTGGGGTTCGGGATCATCTATCTGCTCCTTGGGCTGCGCGAGCGAGCCCATCCCCATGCCCACGTCTCCGAGGAGACCATCCGACGCCGCTCGACGGGCGGCATCGTCGCCTCGCTGGCGCTGGCGATGTTCTTCTCGCCCTGCCTGGAGATCGAGGCCTACTACCTGACGGCGGCGCTGCAGGGTTGGCTGGCGATCGGCGCCGTCTCGACCGTCTATCTGGTGGTCACGGTGGCCGGGATGATGGCGCTGGTCGCCGCCGGACTGGCGGGGGTCGGCCGCCTGCGCTTCCACGCGCTCGAGCACCACGAGCGGGTGATCACCGGCGGCTTGCTGGTGCTGCTCGGCATCGTGGCCTGGTTCCTGAGGTGAAGGTCCGCGTGGTCGCCGCAGCAGACCCGTCTCGACGATCGCTATCCGCATTCGAGCCCGCCACGGGCCCGTCTTCGTCAGGCACGGAGCGGACAAGCCCGACGGACGCGCGCAACGATTGCCTCCGGGAGGGGCGCCGGCCGGTGCCGTCCCGCGCCGCGAGCGGATAGAGTGGGGCCGCCTACGTTGAGCCGGACGGCGAGGACGGCGATTGCGAGGAAGGCGAAGGCGAGGATGGTGATGCTCTGATCGAATCCGACGTGTTGGTCCGCGCATGAGTGAAGGCCCGCTGATCACCAACGACGCCGTCGTCCTCGGCATCCTGATGGCGCTGCTGGCGTTCGTCTTCGTCACCGCCCGCAGCGAGAGGCCGTTCTGGAGGCGCTTCTACAGCGTCGTCCCCAGCCTGCTCGTCTGCTACTTCCTGCCCTCGGTGTTGACCACGCTCGGGGTCTACGACCCGGCCCAGTCCAATCTCTACTTCGTGGCGTCGCGCTACCTGCTGCCGGCCAGCCTGGTGCTGCTGACGCTCAGCATCGACCTGCCGGCGATCATGAGGCTGGGACCCAAGGCCGGCGTGATGTTCCTTGCCGGCAGCTTCGGGATCATCGTCGGCGGGCCGCTGGCCATCGTGGTCGTCGGGTTATTCAACCCCGACGTCGTCGGTGGCGCCGGCCCCGACGCGGTCTGGCGCGGCCTGACGACGGTGGCCGGCAGCTGGATCGGCGGCGGCGCCAACCAGACGGCGATGAAGGAGGTCTTCGAGGTCGGCGACGACCTGTTCTCGGCGATGATCGCCGTCGACGTCATCGTCGCCAACATCTGGATGGCGGTGCTGCTGTTCGGCGTCGGGCGCTCGGCGCGCATCGACGCCTTTCTGCGCGCCGACAACAGCGCCATCGACGAGGTGCGGGCACGGGTGGAGGCCTACCGGGCGGAGGTCACCCGCGTCCCCGAGCTCACCGACACGATGATCGTGCTCGGCGCCGGCTTCGGCGTCACCGGGATCTGCCACTTCCTGGCCGATCGCATCGCCCCGTGGCTGGCCGCCAACGCGCCGGCGCTGGAGCGCTTCAGCCTGACGAGCAGCTTCTTCTGGCTGGTCGTGTTCGCCACGACCGGGGGGCTGCTGCTGTCGGGCACGCGGGCCAGGGAGCTCGAGGGCGTCGGCGCCTCGCGCATCGGCTCGGCGCTTCTGTACGTGTTGATCGCCAGCGTCGGCATGCAGATGAACCTGCTGGCGGTGACCGAGAACCCGGGGCTGTTCGCGGTCGGCGCCGTGTGGATCACCTTCCACGCCCTGGTCCTGCTGGCGGTCGCCAAGCTGATCCGGGCCCCCTACTTCTTTCTCGCCGTCGGCAGCCAGGCCAACGTCGGCGGCGCCGCCTCGGCGCCGATCGTCGCCTCGGCCTTCCACCCGGCGCTCGCACCCGTCGGCGTGCTGCTGGCGGTACTGGGGTACGCGCTGGGCACGTACGGCGCCTGGCTGTGCGGCCAGCTCATGCGGGTGGTTGCACCGTAGCGACGCGGCGCC
>DASWHK010000337.1:0-2126 GCA_036398215.1 Acidobacteriota bacterium
GTTGTCGACGCGCTCGGCGCGCGCGGCGTCGAGCCCGCGGCGGGCGACGCGGCGCTCGACGAACGCCTTGATGCAGCCGCCGAGGAAGATCGCGCCGGTGGTCTCCAGCGGCAGGTACATGCCGACGGCGATCAGCATCGGTGAAGGCGCCTTGATGAGGACGAGGCCGATCGAGAAGAACATGCCGAAGAGGATCAGCCCCCACGGCATCTCGCCACCGACGATGCCCTGCGCGAGCTGCGCCATCAGTCCAGCCTGCGGCGCGGGCAGCTCGCGGTCGCCGAGACCCAGGCCGCCGCGCGCGATGTTGCCCTCGTGCAGGATGATGATCGGAAAGACGAGCACGAACGAGACGACAATGGTGGAGATGATCTGGGCGATCTCCATGCTGCGTGGCGTGCCGCCGAGCAGCTGGCCGACCTTGAGATCCTGGATCATGTCGCCCGATACCGCGCAGGCGCAGCAGACCACCGCCGCGACGCCGAGCACGGCGCCGATGCCGGCGAGGCCGGTGACGCCGAAGCTCACCATCAACAGCGCCGCCACGATGAGGGTCGAGAGCGCCAGGCCGGAGATCGGCTGGTTCGAGCCGCCGACCAAGCCGACGAGATAACCGCCGACCGCCGAGAAGAGGAATCCGAGCACCAGCATCACCAGAGCCGAGACCGCGGCGCCGACGAGACTGCGGCTGAAATGCCAGTAGATCCAGGTCATCGGCAGCACCAGGGCGACAGTGCCGATCAGGATCGTGCGCAGGTCGAGGTCGCGCTCGAGCCGCGTCGGCGCGGCCGCGGCGCTCCCGCGCTTGAGCGCCGCCCCAAAGGCGCTGGCGATCGACGTACGCATGCCCCAGAGAGTCCAGATGGCGCCCACCAGCATGGCGCCGACGGCGATCGGGCGCACCTGGTTGTACCAGATCGAGAAGACGATCTCGGTCGTCGCCGGCGCCTCGCCGTGCGTCGCGAGCTGCTGCGAGAGGCCCGGATTGAGAAAGAGCGCCAGCGGGATGAACACCAGCCAGGCGAGCAGGCCGCCCGAGAAGTTGATCGCCGCCAGGCGGTAGCCGATGACGTAGCCGACGCCGATCAGCGCCGGCGACACCGCCGGGGTCGCGGCGACGATCGCTCCTTGGTGCGACACTTTGCCGAGCGGCACCCGTGAGGAGTCGAAATGCTCGATGACCGAAGCCGGAAGCCGCCAGACCCACTCGACCGACTCGCGAAACAGCCGCAGGCCGGCACCGTCCTTGAAGACCTGCAGCAGCATGCCGAGACCCATGGCGCCGAAAACGTACTTGGCGCCGCTCTCGCCGCCCTGGCCGGCCTTGACGATCTCGGCGCAGGCGCGGCTCTCGGGGAACGGCAGGCCGCTGTCGACGGTCAGCGTACGCCGGAGCAGGATGATGAAGAAGATGCCGAGCAATCCGCCGATGAGCAGGATGAACGACGTCTCCCAATAGTCGAACTTCGTCCACAGCCGCTCGCCGCCGACCGAGACCATGACGAAGGCGGGGATGGTGAAGATGGCGCCCGCCACCAACGCTTCACCGACCGAGGCCGACGTGCGCGCGATGTTCTGCTCGAGGACGTTGCCGCGGAAGAACGGCAGCCGAAAGGCCGCGATCGCCAGCACGGCCGCCGGGAACGTCGCCGACACCGTCTGCCCCGCCTTGACGCCGAGATAGGCGTTGGCGGCACCGAGCACGGCGGCCATCAGCACCCCGAGCACGACTGCCTTGACGGTCAGCTCGGGCATCGTCGACGCGGCGGCGACGTACGGCTTCTGCTCGTCCTTCATCCTCGAGCCCCCTCGCGGTACGGCCTGTATAGGTCGGCGGACGCCGGATCCTACAGCGAAACCGCGATGGTCCCGAAGCGGCGGCTCAGCCTCCGAAGCGGTACGCGACGCTGGCCAGGGTGATGTAGTCGGGGAAGGTCGCGTCGCCCTCGTTGCCGGTGTAGGGGTTCGGCTGCCGGTTGCGATGGACGCCGATCGGCACCTGCAGCGAGAAGGTCGACGGCCCCCGCGTGTACGTCAGGCCGGGCTCGACGAACACCTCGTGGCCCGGTCGGCGCCAGCCGTGGCTGTCACCGATCAGGTCGTAGCGCGGCAGCCCCTCGATGCGC
>DASWHK010000338.1:0-2815 GCA_036398215.1 Acidobacteriota bacterium
GCCCGCCAGGCCGCCCACCGCCTGGTCCGGCGCGGCTGGCTGGCGCGGCTCGGCAAGGGCCTCTTCGCCAACATGCTCCAACCCGGCGGGCCGCCGACCGTCGAAGACGCGGCGACCGTCCTCTACCCGCCCGCCTACGTCTCGCTCGCCTCGGCGTTGTTCGCCCACGGCATCGCCGACCAGGCCCCCCACGTACTCACCTGCGTGACGACGAACAAGACCAAGCGCTTCCACACCGGCCTCGGCGAGATCCGTTACCAGCAGATCAAGGCATCGCTCTTCTTCGGCTACTCGCTGGAACGAGGCATCCCCCGCGCCCACCCCGAGAAGGCCGCCCTCGACTTCATCTACCTCGAGCTACGCAACGGCCGCCAACCCGCCCTCGACGAGTGGAACTGGGACGAGCTGGACCCCGAGCGGCTCCAGAAGTGGGCGGCGCGTTACCCCGGTACCGTCGAGGAGCTGATCGCTTCGGCGAGCCGGCAACCGTGACCCGCGGTGCGGCCCAACCATCAGCGAAGATGCGCCTCGGCGTACAGCGACAGCTCGATGAGCCGCTCGAGCAGCTCGTCCGCCGGCAGCCCGGGGAAGTTCTTGCGCACCATCTCCTTGGCGAAGAGGCGCACCAGGTAGCGCAGCTTGAGGGCCTTGACGCGCGCCGCGTAGAGATAGTCTCGGTGGCCGCTGTTGACGACGATGACGTTCTGCTCGCCCTCGTAGCGCGAGCGCCAGAGCTTGCCCGGCGCGTGCTCGAGCGTGTAGCCGGGCAGGCCGCGGCGGCGGCCGGAATGTCCGGGCGGCTGCGGCAGGATGCTGTCGGTCACGGTGATCAGGGCCTCGGCCTCGCAAGTGAGCGCCTCGTGAGCGCCGGCCGCTGGATGCGAACTGGCCTCATCGCGCGAACCATCCGTCCGGTGTGAACCGACAATCTCGTGGGTACCGGCCAGGAGCGAGGCGACGGTCTCTTGGGGGCCGGCCGCCTCGTTCTCGGTCCTCGCGGGATCCGCTTCGCCCCTCTGCGCGGCGGTGGTCTCTTGCGTCGCCTTCACGCCGACGCGCAGCAGGCAAGGCTCCGCTGGCGCCTGCACGGTCACGAACTCACCGGCGTCGCTTTCGAGCTGTCCGGCGCCCTCGATGATGCGCCACGCGTACACGACGCCCTCCTCGATCCGCCGGCGGCTCTTGTCGCGGGCAATGGCGTGCAGCGACCGTGAGGCGCCGACCGCGAGCGTGCAGGAGGCCGGCGAGATGCGCACGCCGTGCATCGGCCCCGGGTACTCGAAGAAGCGCTTCTGCGGGCCCGGCTCGGCGTCCGCGCCGTCCACCGCCACCGCCCCGGCCGCCTCGCCGCCGGGGGTCTCCCCTGCCCCGCCCGCCCCCGCCGCCACCCGTGTCTTCACCTCGAAGAAGTCGTACTCCTCGCTGGGCAGCGCCAGCATCGCCTCGCGGAAGGCGCGCTGGATGGTGCGCAGCGTGTCGTGCGTCGCTTTCTCCTCCTCGGCCCGCCGCTGCTCGTCGATCCGCTCGATCAGGTGCGCCTCGAGCGGCGCCAGCGCGGCGACGAACGACTCGAACGCGCCGTCGCGGATGACGCCCGTGCGGGTCGCCGGGGTGAGGTTCAGGAAGGGGACGTCGATGATCCCCTGCAGGCAGCCGTCGGTCCACGGGCGCCTATCGAGAGCATCCACGTCGGTCAGCGCGGCGAGGATCCGGGTGCCGTTCCGGTACAGCCCCACGGCGTTGGTCGAATCCGGCTCGTTGAAGTACAGCTCGACGTAGATGTCGCCGTGGACGCTGCGCGGCACCGGAAGCTGGTGGAGCAACTGGCCGGCGAACTGGCGCGGCTCGACGAGGAACTCCTTGCGCGCCTGCCGGTCGATCACCTTCACCCGCAGGCCGGCACCCCGGATACGCTCGCGCAGCTCGGCGGCCAGGTACCACTGGATCTTCTCGCCGGAGAGCTGGCGGATCCCGGGCAGCAACGGGCGGATCTTGACGCGGGTGCCGGGCTCGGCGAGAAGGGTCCGCCGGCGCACGATCGTGTAGCCGGGGTCGCCCTTGCGCATACGCATCTCGTGGGTGCGCCCGTCGGCCCCGGCCGAGCTGATCGCCAGTTGCTCGCCCACGGTCCAGAACGACAGCAGCCCGATGCCGAACTCGCCCTGGATCCCGCGCGCCCCTTCGGCCCGCAGCCGCCGCTTGATCGAGTCGCAGATGTGGGTGGCGACGTAGCGGAAGTCGGGATCGCCCGCCGCGTTGCGACGCACCCCCTCGCCGTCGTCGCTGACCATCAGGTACTGCTCGCCGCGCTCGCGACCGCGGACCACCGTGACGTTGCGCGCCCCCGCGTCGATCGAGTTCTCGACCAGCTCGGCAACCGCCTTGAGCGGATTGTCCTGCGACAGCGCGATGATCGTGATCGCGTTCCAATCATCGCCGATCCGCAGCTTGCCGGCGGTATCGGATTCTTTCTGCTTGCGCTGCTTGCCCTGTTTGCGGGGCACATCGCCTCCCAGCTTCGAGCGCGAGTCGCAACGCTTCGCGCCACCTACCCAATTGGCCCCATGAACGCCAACAAACCTAACATCGTCCCGGGCTGCCGCCCTACCGAGCTGCGCCACTCGAAGAGCGTGACCTCATCGCCCGAGGAGCCAAAGGGCCGCGTCGACGACGTCGATGGGCTCAGGGGTCTCGCCCGCTGATTCAGGCGTCATCGTGATGAGCACCGGAACCGCCGCGGGGAAATCCTCGGCAGCCACTACGAGCCCCCGCAGTTCACGCGCCCTCGTGGCCGCGCCGGCGAGGTCCGCGCAGA
>DASWHK010000339.1:0-10065 GCA_036398215.1 Acidobacteriota bacterium
CCGCTCGCGGCGAGAGTACCGGCGCGGCCACGTGCCCGGGGCCGTGCACCTGCCGTTCTGGCGGATCGCCGCCCGTCATGACGAGCTCCCCGAGGCTCCCGAGGCCGGCATCGTCGTCTACTGCGGCCACGGGCCGCGGGCCGCGATCGCCCGCCGCGGCCTCGAAAAGCTCGGCTACCGCAGCGTCCGCCTGCTGCGCGGCCACTGGAGCGGATGGCGGAAGGCAGGCCTGCCGATCGACCCGACTTGACCCGCATTTCTCATCGCCGTTCGTCGCGAGGCCGTGGAGAGACGCGTGGATACAAAGCGCGCGAGCGTATACCTTGTCCGCATGCGCGACGGCAAGACGCGGGTCCTGACGCAATCCGACGTGCGGTCGCTCGTCGACATGGGCGCGGCGGTGGCGGCCATCGAGAAGGCCTTTGCCGCCCACGGCCGCGGCGAGACCCAGATGCCGGTCAAGGTCTACCTGGAGCTTGCCGAGTTCGACGGCGATTTTCGGGCCATGCCCGCCTATTTCGACGGCTCCGCGGGCGTCAAGTGGGTCAACGCCCACCCGCGCAATCCCGAGCGCTACGGCATCCCTTCGGTCCTCGGCATGTACATCCTCTCCGACCCGAAGACCGCCCTGCCGCTGGCGGTCATGGACGCGACGCTGCTGACCGCCGTGCGCACCGGGGCCGCCGCCGCGGTGGCCTCCAAATACCTGGCCCGCGGCGACGCCGCCAGCGTCGGGTTCGTCGGCAGCGGCGTGCAGGCGCGGACCTTGCTGGAGGCCCTGAGGGTCGTGTTCCCCGCTTTCGAGGTCGTCGCCGCCGACGCCTCCGAGGCCGCGGCACGGGGCTTCGCCGAGGAGTGCGGCGGGCGGGTCGGGACCATCGCCGAGGCCGCCGCCTGCGATATCCTGTGCACGGCAACGCCGGTGCGCCAGCCGATCGTGCGGCGCGAATGGATCCGCCCGGGGACCCACATCAACGCCATCGGCGCCGATGCCCATGGCAAGCAGGAGCTCGAGACCGAGATCTTGCTCGCCGCCAAGGTCGTCGTCGACGACTGGGAGCAGGCCTGCGGCAGCGGCGAGGTCAACGTGCCCCTCCACGAGGGCGCCTTGCGCCGCGAGCAGATCCACGCGGCCCTCGGCGAGGTGGTCGCGGGCACCAGGCCGGGCCGCGAATCGGCCCAAGAGATCACGGTTTTCGACTCCACGGGCCTGGCGGTACAAGACGTGGCGCTCGCCCGCCTCGTCTACGAGCAAGCCCGGCAGCGCAACGCCGGCATCGAGGTCGATTTCGTCGGTTGAGCAGCTCGTTTCATGATTACATGATGTCTGCATTCCGTCGCGTGCGAGAGATCGCGTCGCGAAGAGGAAGGCGACGTCGGAGGTGAACGATGCGCAATAGAGACCTTTGGTGGAACACGAGTACCCGGCTGTTCGCGGCCGTCCTGATCGCGGCGCTGGCCGTCGCCGGCTGCGCCCCGGCGCCGTCCGGAGAAGAGGCGGCGCCCACCGAGAACGGCGACCGCCCGTACCTGCTCGAACGTGTCGACGACGCCGCCGTCGTCCAGCTCTACGCCGACGGCTTCGAGTCCCTGCCGCTGGGCGAGAAGACGCTCATCTATCACCTCTACCAGGCGGCGCTCGCCGGCCGCGACATTTTTATCGACCAGCGCTACGAGCACAGCCTGCGGATGCGCGCCGTGCTCGAGGCGATCATCACCCACTCCGCCGGGGTCGATCCGCAAGCGCTCGCCGAGATCGAGCGCTACACGAAGCTCTTCTGGATCAACAACGGGCCGTTCAACAACCTGACGGCGCGCAAGTTCGTGCTCCGCACCACGCCCGCCGAGCTCGCCGCCGCCGCCGGCGCGGCCACCGCCGCCGGCGCCGAGCTGCCGCTCGCCGACGGCGAGTCCGTCGACGAGCTGCTGGCGGAGCTGGAGCCGATGTTCTTCGACCCCCAGTTCGAGCCGATCGTCACCAACAAGACGCCGGGGCCAGGCCGCGACATCCTGCTGGCGAGCGCCAACAACCTGTACGACAACGTCTCGATGGCCGACCTGGAGGGCTTCGACGAGCGCTACGGCCTCAACTCGCGGCTGGTCAAGCAGGACACCCGGCTGATCGAGGAGGTCTACAAGATCGACGGCCGCTACGGCGAGCGGATCGCCGAGGTGGTCTCGCACCTGGAGGCCGCCATTCCGTTCGCCACCGAGCCCATGGCCGAGGCCCTGCGGGCCCTGGTCCGCTGGTACACAACCGGCGAAGACGCCGATCGCCGCGCCTACGACATCGCCTGGGTGCAAGACACTGACTCTCCCGTCGACACTATCAACGGCTTCATCGAGGTCTACATGGATGCGCGCGGCGTCAAGGGCTCGTGGGAAGCGCTGGTTTTCTACGTCAACGAGGAGAAGACCGAGGCGATCGAGCGGCTGGCGGTGGAGGCGCAGTACTTCGAGGACCGCATGCCCTGGGACGACGCCTACAAAAAGCCCGGCGTCCTCGGCATCACCGCCAACGCCATCGACGTCGTCGTCGAGACCGGCGATTCCGGACCGGTCTCGCCGATCGGCATCAACCTCCCCAACGACCTCGAGGTCCGTGAGCAGTACGGCAGCAAGTCGGTGTCGCTGTCCAACGTCATCGAGGCCTACGATCTCTCGAGCGCCGGCGGTTTCAGCGAGGAGTTCGCCTGGAGCCCCGAGGAGGCCGAGCGGACGACCCGGCACGGGTCGTTGGCCTCGGAGCTGGCCGTGAACATGCACGAGGTCATCGGCCACGCCTCCGGTCGCACCGCCGAGGGCCTGGCGAGCAGCCCCCAGGACCTTCTCAAGGAGCAGTACTCGGCGCTCGAGGAGGGCCGCGCCGACCTCATCGCCCTCTACTGGATCGCCGACCCCAAGCTCGTCGAGCTCGGCCTGGTTCCCGCCGAAGACCACGAGGACGTCATCCTCGCCGAGTACGAAGGCTACACCCGCAACGCGCTCGTCCAGCTGCGGCGCGTCCGCGAGGGGACGCAGATCGAAGAGGACCACATGCGCAACCGCCAGATGATCATCCACTGGCTGATGGCGCACACCGACGCCATCGAGGTTCGCGAGCGCGACGGGGAGACCTACTACGTGATGGTCGATCGCCAGGCATTCCGGGAGGGCGTCGGCCGCCTGCTCGCCGAGGTCCAGCGCATCAAGTCCACCGGCGACTACGCGGGGGCCCGTGAGCTCTTCGAGAGCTACGGGATCCACTTCAATCCGGCGTTGCGCGACCAGGTTGTGGCCCGCGTCGAGGCCCTCGACCTGCCTTCGTACACGGGGTTCGTCCAGCCCGAGCTCGAGGCGGTGCGCGACGCCGGCGGCGCGATCACCGACGTCACGATCTCCTACCCCCTCGACCTCGCCGCGCAGATGTTGGGGTACTCGGGCAGGCGCTGACGATGCCCCCGAGCCGATATCGTGGCGCGTCGATCGGCGTCCCGGCGGTCGCCGTCGTCGTCGTCGCGCTTTTCGCCGCCGCTTCCGGCGACGCCGCCGTGTCAGGCCACGCCGCCGCGTCCGGCCACGCCGGCACGTCAGGCCACGCCGCCGCGTCCGGCCGCGCCGCCGTGCAGGCCGCCGCCCCGCAGGCCGCCACCGTCGACGTCAGCGGCGACTGGACGCTGCGCATGATGGCGCCTCAGGGGCTGGTGAACATCGAGCTGGCGCTCGAGCAGGAGGGCAACGCCGTGAAAGGCAAGCTGGCCGGGCCCATGGGCGAGCACGAGATCGAAGGGGTGGTCGAAGCCGACCGTTTCTCCTTCTCGATGACCGTCGAGTCCCCGACCGGCGGCTACACGCTCCATTTTTCCGCCAGGGTCGAGGATAACGAGACGATGGCCGGCGTCATGCGAGACAGCAGCGGCGAGCTCGCCGTCGATTTCACCGCGGCGCGAAAGGAAAGCCCGTAGTCCCATGCATCCGGCGCCCTTGCGGCCGACCCACGCCGTGGCGCTGGCCGGCCTGCTGCTGGTCACCGTCGAGACCCTGCACCTGATGGGGCAGCCGTGGCGGTGCGACCTCGGCGATTTGTCGATCTGGTCGGGCGGCGCCGCGAGCCCCCATACCTCGCAGCATTTCGCCGACCCCTACACGTTCACCCACCTGCTGCACGGCCTCATCCTCTATGCCGCGATCTGGGCCCTGTTGCGCGGGCGGCTCGAGGCCGGCGCTCGCTTCGTGCTGGCAATGGCGCTGGAAGTCGCCTGGGAGCTGTTCGAAAACACCGACTTCGTGATCGAGCGCTACCGCGACGCGACGATCTCCCTGAACTACTACGGCGACAGCATCGTCAACGTGCTCGGCGACCTCGTCGCCTGCGCCCTCGGTTACGGCGCCGCCATGCTGCTGCCCCTGTGGGGATCGGCCGCCGTCTTCCTCGGCCTCGAGGCCCTGCTGGCCCTGTGGATCCGCGACAACCTGCTGCTCAACGTCGTCATGCTGATCTATCCTTCCGAGGCGATCAGAGCCTGGCAGATGGGCGGCGGGTAAGAGATATCCAATACGCCGGCGACCCGGCGGGGCAGACTGACGCGGCTAGCCGAAGTTCTCAACCAGCCGACGTTCCCAACGGGTCGCGACGCGAGCGGCCGCAGGGGGCGCGACAACGTGGTCGAGGCCCGTGAAAACTAGGTGGCATCGACGTCACTCGTCCCGCGGGGAGTTCGTTCCCGCAAAGAGGCAAAACGAGCCATGCCCTTCATGAGCCCCGGCGACATTCGCTACGCCCTGCGCTCGCTGGCCCGGGAGCCGGGCTTCGTTGCCACGTTCGTCATCACGCTGGGCCTCGGTATCGGCGCCAACACGGCGATCTTCAGCCTCGTGAACGGGGTGCTGCTGCGGCCGCTCCCCTATCCGGAGGCCGACCGCATCGTGGTGCTGCACCAGCCGGCCACCCTCCGCAACGTCGCCGACTACCGATTCTCGTTCGTCGAGGTCGCCGACTACCGCGACCGGGCGCGGACGCTCGACGAGCTGGTGGAGTTCGGCGACTGGACCTTCAACGTCCTCGGACGCGGCGATCCGCACCGCGCCACCGGCGGCCTCGTTACCCCGAACTTCTTCGCGGTACTGGGGTTACGACCGGCGCTCGGACGCATGCTGGTCTCCGCCGACGAACAGCCCGGGGCGCCGCCGGTCGTCGTGCTCACCCACGAGTATTGGCTGCGCGTCTTCGCTGCCGACCCCGAGGTGGTCGGCGAGAGCCTCGACCTGACCGTCAAACGGGCCGAGATCGTCGGCGTCCTGGCGCCCGGCTCTCACTACGCGACGCAGCGCCGCCAGGACTTCTACGTCAACTACGCCGCCAACGACCATTACATGGGCGCGGCGATGCAAAACGAGCGCTCCCACCGCATGACCGACGTGTTCGCCCGCCTCGCCCCCGGCTCGACGCTCGATCAGGCGCGCGCCGAGCTGGCCCAGATCACCTCCGCCCTCCACGCCCAGTATCCGGAGCACTACCGCGAAGGCTACGGCCTGGAGACCACGGTGACGCCGTGGAAGGAAGAGCTCACCCGGCGCGCCCGGCCGACGCTGCTGATCCTGCTGGCCACCTCCGCCCTGGTGCTCATCATCGCGGTCGCCAACGTCGGCAACCTGACGCTCACCCGCATGGTCCGCCGCGAGCGGGAGATCGCCGTACGGGCGGCGCTGGGCGCCGGTCGCGGGCGCCTGCGCGGCCTGCTGCTGGCCGAGAGCCTGGTGCCGGCGCTCGGAGGGGCGCTGCTAGGGGTGGTGATCGCGCGCGCCGCGCTCGACATGCTGATCGCCTATGCCGGACGCTACACGACGCGCACCGGCGAGATCGGCATCGATCTGATGGTGCTGGCGTTCACCCTGCTGGTGAGCGGCGCCGCGGCGGTCGTCTTCGCACTGGCGCCCGGCTTCGGTGACGACCGCCATCTGGCCACCTCGCTGTCCGCCGGGGGCGGCCACGCCACCGCCGGCCGGCGGCGACGCAAGCTGCAACGGGCGCTGGTCGTCGGCCAGCTGGCGGTATCGTTCGTCCTCGTGGTGGGCGCCGGCCTGCTGGCCCGGACGCTGGTCAACCTGCACGGCGTCGACCCCGGCTTCGACCTCGAGAACGTCCTCAGCCTCCAGGCGCCGACGTTCGAGCAGCAGGACCTGACGGCGCGCGCCGACTTCACGGAGTCGTTGATCGAGGGCGTCTCGGCGCACCCCATGGTGCACGCCGCCGCGGTGGCGACGCGGGCGCCGCTCGAGGCCGCCTACGTGCAGCCGGTGGTGTTCCGGATCGACGGGCTGCCCGAGGATACCGGCGCCACGCCCGTGCCCACCATCTTCGAGACGGTCAGCAACGACTTCTTCCGAACCGTCGGCACGCCGATCCTCCGCGGCCGGGCCTTCGACCGCCGGGACGCCGCCGCGGAGCGCCGGCAGGCGATCATCAATCAGAGCATGGCGCGCCACTACTTCGGCGACGAAGATCCGGTCGAGCGACGCATCTCGAGGCTCGAGGCGAGCGGCGACGAGTGGTCCGCCTGGTACACCATCGTCGGCGTTGTCGCCGACTCCAAGGCCAATGGCCTCGACGCCGCGACGATCCACACGGTCTACGAGCCGATCAGAGGCTACGTGCCGGAGACGTTCCTGGTGCGGACGGAGGGAGAGGCCACCCCGGTCGCTCCGGACGTGGTGGAGAGCATCCGCCGCCTGGCCCCGAACCGGCCGATCGACCACATCCAGACGCTCGCCGAGCTGCGCGCCGAGAGCATCGCGCCGCAACGCTTGAACGCCGCCCTCTTCGGCTCGTTCGCGGCGCTGGCGCTGGCGATCGCCGTGGTCGGCATCGCCGGCGTCCTGGCGTTCGCCGTCAGCCAGCGGCGCCGCGAGCTGGCGATCCGCGCGGCGCTGGGCGCCGAGCCGCGCCAGCTGGTAGCGATGGTCCTCAAGGAAGGCGGCGTGCTGGCGGCGATCGGCATCGCCATCGGCGCGGCCGGCGCCGCCGTCTTCGCCCGCTTCCTGTCCGGCTTCCTGTTCCAGGTCGAGTCCCTCGACCCCCTGACCTTCGCCGCCACCGGCGCCCTGCTGGCAGCCGTGGCCCTCGCCGGCTGCTACCTGCCGGCGCGCCGGGCCACCAAGGTCCAGGCGGCCGAAGCCCTGATCGGCGAGTAGACCGCGCCTCTGTTCTCGTCCCGGCGCCGTCTCAGCAGCCGAAGCGACCCACGCGACCCCAGGTACCGGTCGAGCCGGCGATCACAATGCGGACGTCGTCGTTCTCACGCATCGCGTCGAGCTCCTCGCGCTGCGCCGGCGTCAGGACCTGCCGCACCTGCTGGCGCAGGGCCAGGCCGGCCATCTGCTCCTCGACGTCGAGCATGGCCAGCTCCTCGAGCTTGGCGCGGATGGCGCCGAGATCGGGGACATCGGCCTCGTAGAGGCTCTCGAGGTCGATGCCGGCCACCTCGATGTCGGCGCGCCGCTCGATTCCGGCGCGCTGCGCGGCACGTTGCGCGGCGCGGATCTGCTCGCGTTGATCGGCCGTCAGCTCGAGGTCTTGAGCGTATCCGAGGATCTGCTCGCCGTACTCGCCGCAGCCGCCCATCGTCACCCGGGCGATCCGCAGGCTCCGCTGTTGCGCCACCCGCGCCGAATCCATGGCCCGCCGCGCGGCTTGCTCCGTGGCAATCCGGACTTCCGCCGTCTGGCGACGCGCCAGCTCACGGGATTCCTGGAGGCGCCCCTCGACGAGCGCCCGCTCCTCCAACTGCCCCAACCTGGCGGCCTCCAGCTCCCGCCGGGCCGCCACGAGCTCTCGCTCACGCGCCGCCTGGAGCTCGGCGAGCTCCACCCCGAGGCGCTCACCGGAAGCGCTCGAGCGGGCCTGCAGCCGCTCGCCGAGAGCGGCGAGCTGCTCCTCGAGCTCGACCAGACGCGCCTCGAGCTCGGCCAGCAGCCGGGAGACGTCTTCTTGTTGGGCTTCTTGTCGTGGCGCCGCCGGCTGCCCGGCTTGCGCCGACACCACGGCGACGACCAGAAGGCAGACGACCGTGGCCACAGCGATCGCTGCCAGCGCCCTCGGTCGGGACGCAACGTTGTTCATGGCTTTCTCCATTGGTTCCAAGGGGGGCAGCACGCGCAAGCGAGTCGCCTGCTTGTTACTTGAGACTGCCAAGCGCGGGAAAAGGTCGCAAGGGAATCGCGATCGGAAACAGGCGATGCAGACGCCGATACCCTTCACTTCACACCATGGAACGATACGAGCGGGGAACGGTCGGGCTGGTGTGCGATGGTCCGCTGCGCCGGCTACTGCAGCGATTCCAACGGGTCGTCGAACTCGATGCCGACTTCCCAGCCGTGGTTGCGGGCCCGCGAACGCCGCACCGATCCGCGGGTGATCGCCGGCTTCACCGCGCTTCCCGCCGCCAGGAACCGCACCAGGTAGCGCCCATGCCGCAAGATGCCCTGGTCGATCTTCGCCAGCAAGCCGCCGCGGCTCACGTTCACGGTGACACCGTTGAGCGGCAGCGGCGCCAGCTCCGAGCGGCTCGTGCGGCGCTCGGGCTCCAGCTCGATCTGCAGGTGTGCCGGCAGCCTCTGGAACGCCCGGCGGTTGCGCTCCTCGGGGGTCTCGAGGCGGAAGTCCGAACGGGCCTCATCGCCGTGCGCCTTCAGCTCGTGCTCGACGCTGCCCACCAGGCGGATCGCCTCGAGCAGGTCGAGCCTGGCCGCGGAAGACGGGCCTTCGATCTCGATCTTCTCCTGGGCCTCGAGCAGGCAACGGATCGCGACGCGCAGGTTGCGGCCGACGGTCTTGCGTAGAGAGATGAGGGCGCGGGCGGCGGCCAGCGACTCCGAAGCGTCGGCGAGGCTGCGGTCGATCGCCACGTTCTGGTCGTCGACCTCTTGCCGTCCCGGCTGTTTTCGCTGCCTCGGTTCGTCGCCCATGGTCCCCGCGGTAGCCCTACCAGGGAATGTCCCCGCTCACCCGCCGTGCTGACGATAACGATAGCCCCGGAGGTAGTGAGGTCCATTCTCGGGGCGCAATGGTGATCTGTCAAAGGAAATAGTGCGGTTCAGCGACGGGTGTTTGATCACCAGTGATCATCAGTTGATTTTGCAGCGCAGAAGCCGAGGCAAGCTGGGCGCCGATCATGTCGGCTGTGGTCCCTTGTTCCGCCCGGGAAGCAAGTGCCGCGTTCGGGCCGGCGACGCAAGGCGGCGGCCGAGCACCGTCGCGCGAGCATGAAACTTCGGGCTCGGTGGCGCCGTCTACTACCAGCGAGTGGCCGGCGCGGCGGGCGCGGGCCGCTGGCGACGATCCATCCTCCCTCAACCGGACAAGGAGCAGGCCCTTGAGAAAACAAGCCATATCGACCGCGGCCCTGGCGACCGCCTTGCTGCTTTCGGCCGGCGGCGTGTCGGCGCAAAGCGCCGCGCGATGGCTTCACGTTCGCGTCACCGAGAGCGGCGACAACGGCACCCGGGTGGCCGTCAACCTTCCTCTGTCGCTGGTCCAGGTCTTCGCCGAGATCGCCGAGAACGAGATCCGCAAGGAGCTTTCCGGCGGCGGCTCCCATTTCCACCTCGGCCACGAGATCCAGATCGCCGACCTCCGCCGCGCCTGGAACGAGCTGCGCGCCGCGGGCGACGCCGAGCTCGTCGAGATCGAGGAGAACGACCAGCGCGTCAAGATCTCGCGCCTCGCCGACAAGATCATCATCGAGTTCTCCGAGCGCGGGAACGACAGCAACGGCCGCGTCGAGGTTCCGGTCTCGGTCGTCGACGCGCTGCTTTCCGGCGACGGCGAGGAGCTCAACGTCCGCGCCGCCCTCGATCAGCTCATCGCCACCACGGCCGGTGAGATCGTCTTCGTAGAGGACCAGCGGACGACCGTCCGCGTCTGGATCGAGTAACTGGGGAGGCTCGGATGCCTACCAAGCTCATCGTCGGCTTTCTCGCCTTGCCGGCCATCTTCCTGGGCCTGCTGTTGAGCGCCGACTACGCCGTCGTCGACGTCCGCGAGGGCGGCCCGGGCGGCATGCGGATCATCGTGCCGGTGCCGCTGGC
>DASWHK010000340.1:0-8016 GCA_036398215.1 Acidobacteriota bacterium
TTGCGCACGTCCCGCAGGGCGGTGATCATCGAATCCGTGATGCCCCGCGAGAAGCGCTGGAGGTTCTCCCTGGCCGCGGCCCGCTGCTCGCCCTCCAGCACGAAGGGTGCCGCGCCCGCCCTGGATCCGGCCGTCTCTGCCGCCGAGACGTCCGCCAGGTCCTGCAATCCCTTCGCCTTGAGCGCCGCCTGCGAGGTGCGGCGGAACTCCCGGCCGGCGTCCCCGCCGAACGGTCCCGACGGCGTGGCAAACTCGGCGTCGATCTCGCCGGCCGCCTCCAGCGGGCTCAGGTGCTCGAAGGTCGACGGGATCGGCTTGCCGGCCTGGCGGATGGTCTCGATGACCTTCCGGCGGCCGCCTTCGTCCAGGCCCAGCAGCTCCCCCATCGTCACGCCGCCGTACTGCTTCACGTCCTGGGCGAAGGACCGGGGCGGGGCGGTGGCCCGGGCGGACTGAAGCTCCTGCATGAACAGGTCGTCCCGTTGCTGCCCGGGTCGAGGCAACCGCGGGGCCGTGAACCGGCCGTCGCCAACCGGCTTGTTCGCGTTGGGATCCGGGCCGAACGTGCCGCCCTCGGCCGCCACCCTCGCGCCGATCGTCTCGAGCGCCATCTCGGGATTCTGGACCGCCCCGAGGATCCCGCCCGATCGTGACGCGCCCCGCGCCTGCGCCTCCTTGGCGCGCTCGCTTCCCACCAACCGCTGCTCGGAGGCCAGGCGCCGCTCCTCCTGCTGGGCGTAGAAGTTCATCCGCAGCATCGTCTCGTACCACTGCGAGAGCCCCTGTAGCGCTGCCACCAGGTTGCGCTTGGCCATCGTTCTACTCCTTACCCCAGCGCCTCGTTGGAGAGAAGGCCCGACCGCTGAGGCATCAGACCGGCTCCTTGGTTTCCGGCCGACCGGCCGGGTCGATCGGCTCCGAGTGGATGATGCGCTCGTTGACGAAGAAGACGGTCTCTTCCTTGCTCAGCACAACCGCTGCGCGGAGGACCCCTCGTTCATCGAGCAGCGAGAAGTCGAGGCCGTCGGCGACGAACACGTTGTTGGTTTCGAGGTTCTCGGTGACTTCGAGAATCGCGCGTAGTGTCGCGTTGCGATCGAACAGCGCGAGCGCCGGCCCGGACGCTGTAAGGCCAACGACGGCGCGACAGTGGCCGGCATCGTCGAAGACGGCGAGCCCCAGGTCCTCGGCGTCGGTAACCTCCGACGCGAGCACGACCCGCCGCCGGCCCTGCGCGTCGGAGACAACCAGGCCTGAGACCTCGAGCCGCCCCGTGGCCAAGAACCGGAGGAGAGCACCAAGCCTACGGCGAATCGCCCGGAGGTCGCCGAGGAACTGCCGGGGCGTGCGCATGATCAGCTCGCCCTCCGGAGCTCGGCGGCGGCGATGAGCCACGCCGTGAGGTGTTCAGCGTCGGCAGCTTCAGGGCTGCCATTTCTCAAACCCTTGCTGGCAAAGGGTTTGCGCCGAATACCAGCGACGCTACCGGCGCCTGGCGAGGGCCGATTCACTTAGATTTCACTTAGGTTACCCCCTATCCCGGCGTTCTGAAGCGCCCGTCCCTGGCCCGCCCGCGCCGCGCGTGGTACGAAACGGCGAAGCCCCAACGCACGTCGGGCGCAGTCATGGGAGGATGACACGATGGACCTTGAGCGGCGCATGGAACGGCTGGAGCGGGAGAACCGGTGGCTGAAGCTGGCCGGGATCACAGTGCTCGGGGCGCTGGCAGCGGTCGTTCTGGTGGCCGCCGTGATACCCCAGGAGACTCCAGAGCGGGTTGACGCCCGAGGATTCCGGGTCGTCGACGCGAACGGCACCGTCCGCGTCACGATGGGCGCTGAGAGCATCGTCTACGCCGACGAGAATGGCAAGGCCCGCGCCTGGATGTACGCTGACAGCATCGGCTATGCCGACCAGAATGGCAACACCCGCGCATGGATGCGCGCAGAGGGAATAACGTACCTCGACGAGAACGGTACGCATCGTGCCACGATGGCCACTGACGGGATGGGGTATTTCGACGAAAATGGTGCGCCGCGCGTTGTGATGAGAGCCAGCGCGATCGCTTACTACGACGAAGACGGCACCGTACGCGCCGGGATGGGGGCCGACGCCATCGGCTATTTCGACGGAAACGGTACGGGACGCGCCGAGATGAGCGCCGGCGGGGTCGCTTACTACGACGAGAATGGAAACACCCGCGCCCGGCTCGGCGCCGCTGATCTAATCACGCCGTCAACGAACGCCGAGACCCACTACCCTGCCGCCGTGGTCCTCTACGACACCGACGGCAACGTGATCTGGCAGGCGCTGCGCTGAACCGCGGGCGTCCACCCCGCAGGCCGCGCCGTTGCTGTAGAATCACTCGTGGGGGCGCCTCACTCTCCGCGCTGAAAGACGAGGCTTACCTGTCTCCAGCCACCCCTCGTGGGTGGCACCCGGCCCGCGGGCGGGTAGGGGGGCTGACGTGAGCGCCCTCGCTTCTTGCGGGCGGCCCACAAGCTCCAATGAAGGTGGTTCCGGCGCCTGTCGACAGAAGCGCCGGGCCGTCGCCAGCCCGGCGCCCCTGGAGCCCGGCGCCCTTCAGTTGCCAGAGATCGGCCAGGTTCGGAACTTCTCGAAGGCGGTCTGCGATTCCGCCAGCACCGCTTCCCAGTCCGTCCGCAACGGCTCGGCGCCGAACTCCTCGATAGCGCAGCGGATGATTTCCTCGACCGAAACCCGCCCGCTCGGAAGGTGCGCCTTCCGCATGAAGTCAGCCAACGGCCCGCCGTAGCCCTGCACGTGCAGATGGGGCCGACCACTCCATGTGCCGGGGTGCCAGTGGTAGGCGATGATCTCGGCTCCCGTCGAGTCGTGCAAGGCGTAGTCGTACCTGGCGGTCTCGACCTTCCACCGCTGCCAGCGTGAGAGCGTCGCGCGTTTGACGAAGGTGTACTGCTGCGCGATCAACAGAGAAATGCCGACGCCGCCACGCAGGCGAGCAGGCTCGAACCCCCCAAGGGTCAGGGCGTAGGGACCGGGCCGGGAGTCGTCGTAGGCGGTCGCCTTCAGGACTTCGCGGGAGACACAGCTAACGGTACGCTGGAGAACTTCGAGGTACCTGTGCAGCGCGTCGGCCGGGCTCTTACCGGGCAAAGGGAAGCAACATCAGCAGCCGGAACAGCTTCGGTTTCGTGCTGCAATCCACGCCGTCGTACTCGCCGGCATCGTACCGGCGCACGAACTCTTCCCCGCTGATCCCGAGCCACTCGCGGGCCTTCCGGTCGAACAGCTCGCGGCCGTCTGCGCGAGAGAGAATCTCGTAGCCGGGCGCTGCGGCAGTGGACATGTCGGGGGTCCCTCAGCGTTGGGGGCGCGGCGACGCTCATTACGTCTACCATGATCGTAGCGCCTCTGCTACCCGTGGCGCACGGGTCCTGCGTCGATCCCCCGTGGCGCAACCGTGCACGGATCGCTGCGCGCCCGCCAGCAGCGCCCGCCGCGCCCGTCGCCAGTCCACGCCGGCGGCATCACACCAGAAGCGGAACCAGGGGCCGGCTTCCTCGACCCACGGACGCCGTGGCAGGAGCCGGCGTGCGATGGTCGGGACGCCCTGTTCCGACGCTGGCGCGCCCTGTCCCGTCTACTGGGCGGCGAAGCAGTAGAAGAGCCCGTTGCCGCCCGTTCCCACCAGGTCCTGCTGGCTGCAGCCGCGCGACGCGTGTGCGGTGTTCCAGGGGCTGCCCGGGGTGCCAAAGGTGAAGCGGTCGTGGTGGCCCACCATGGCGCTGCCCTCGCCGCTGCTCGTCCAGTTGCCGCAGGTGCGGTCCTCCCCGGGCGGGAACGCCGTGCCGTCGAGCCCCGACCCGGTGAGGATGTCGTGCATGCTCGACGAATCGCCCATGGCGCCGGAATTCACCCGTTCGCCCCGCTCGTTCAGCGCGTGCTCGTAACGGATGTTCGCGTTGTTGTAGTGCAGGTCGTCGACGTTCGCGGCGATGCGGAGCCCCTCGGCGTTCGCCCACGGGCCATCGCCGATCCGGTCTCTGGCGTTGACGGCCGGCCGGCCGCCGGCCGCCTGCGTGCTCAGATACGCTCGCCAGGCGCGGCCGCCGGCGCCCACCGCTTCGGCGAGCGACTGACAGTGGGCATCCGCCCCCTCAAGGCCGCCGAGATCGGCGCCGTTTCCCGGCCCGACGCTGGTGATGAAGAAGCCCATCGGTTCCTGCTCCTGATTCTGCTGGGCCAGGACCTGGACCGACGCTGCCACGATCAACAATCCGAACACCGCTGCGAGCATCGCGTTTCGCGTGTAGCCCATTTTCTTGCCTCCCGTCGAGGACGGCGCCGCGTGCGAGCTCCCTCCCCGATCGGCATGTCGGGAAACCTCCACTTTCGTGCCCGTTTCCCGAGTCTTCTGCATCGAGGCTCGAACCTCGCACGTCGCTCAATGGGCCGCAAGGCCACAAAGGCCACCCGTGAATCGACGAATGCCGCCCAACGTTGACGCTGATGACCCCGGCTTGATCTAATCCCGCCTTGCCGAAGACGGCGGGCGACGACGCGGAGACCGGTGTGAACGACAGGCGGCGCGACACTGCAGCATACTGGCGGGCCAACCTGCGCCTCATGGCCAAGCTGCTGGCCGTCTGGTTCGCCAGCTCGTACGGGCTCGGGATCCTCCTGGTCGAGCCGCTGAATCGCTTCCATCTCGGCGGCTTTCCGCTCGGCTTCTGGTTCGCCCAGCAGGGATCGATCTACGTCTTCGTGGTCCTGATCCTGGTCTACGCCGTGCGCATGGACCAGCTCGACAAGAAGCATGGCGTCGACTGAGCTCCGGCGAGGAGCCGCGGCGGCTGCGGCGGCTTTCCGGGCCGGGGCTGGCGCCGCGGCCGCAGCGGTGGCGTCCAGGGCCGGGGCTGGCGCCGCCGCTCTGCAAGCGCCGCTCGGCGAGGCGCGCCGATGAGCGTTCAGACCTGGACCTTCGTCGTCGTCGGCCTGACCTTCGCGCTCTACATCGGCATCGCGATCGCCACCCGCGTCGAGTCCACCAGCGGCTTCTACGTCGCCGGTCGCGGCGTGCCGCCGATCGCCAACGGCATGGCGACCGCCGCCGACTGGATGAGCGCCGCGTCGTTCATCTCGATGGCCGGGCTCATCTCGTTCATGGGCTATACCGGCACCATCTATCTGATGGGCTGGACCGGGGGCTACGTGCTGCTCGCCCTGCTGCTGGCCCCCTACCTGCGCAAGTACGGCAAGTTCACCACCTCGGAGTTCGTCGGCGACCGCTACTACTCGCAGACGGCGCGCGTCGTCGCCGCAGGGTGCACGATCTTCGTGTCGCTGACCTACATCGCCGGCCAGATGCGCGGCGTCGGCATCGTCTTCTCGCGCTTTCTCGAGGTCGACGTCAACACCGGCGTCATCATCGGCATGGCGCTGGTGTTTCTCTATGCGACGCGCGGCGGCATGCGCGGCATCACCTACACGCAGGTGGCGCAGTACTGCGTGCTGATCGTCGCCTACCTGATCCCCGCGGTGGCGATCTCGTACCAGATGACCGGCAACCCGGTCCCCCAGCTCGGCTTCGGCGCCCGCATCGCCGAGGGGCCGAACGCCGGTCTGTTCCTGCTGGAGACCATCGACGCCCTGCACCGCGACCTGGGACTGCCCGAGTACACGGCTGCCTACGTCGCCGGCAAGAAGGCGATGGTCGACGTCTTCGCGATCACGCTGGCCTTGATGGCGGGCACCGCCGGCCTGCCGCACGTGCTGGTCCGCTTCTACACGGTTCCCACCGCCCGCGCGGCGCGCTGGAGCGCCTTCTGGGCGCTGCTCTTCATCGCCATCCTGTACACGACGGCGCCGGCGGTGGCGACGTTCGCGCGGGTCAACATGATCGAGACGCTCAACGGCGTCGCCTACGCCGAGGCGCCGGAGTGGTTCCGCAACTGGGAGGCGACCGGCCTGATCGCCTTCGACGACAGAGACGGCGACGGCGTCATCCGCTACAGCGGCGATGCGGCGGCCAACGAGCTCACCGTCGATCGCGACATCATGGTGCTCGCCAACCCGGAGATCGCGCGGCTCCCCGCGTGGGTCGTCGCCCTGGTCGCCGCCGGCGGGCTGGCCGCCGCCCTGTCCACCGCCAGCGGCCTGTTGCTGGTGATCGCCGCGGCGATCTCCCACGACCTCGGCAAGTCGTTCCTGCTGCCCGACTTGAGCGAGCGCCGCGAGCTGCTGCTGGCACGGTTCGCTGCCGGGGGCACGATCGTGGTGGCGGGCTACTTCGGCATCTATCCGCCCGGCTTCGTCGCCCAGGTGGTCGCCTTCGCCTTCGGCCTGGCGGCGTCCAGCTTCTTTCCGATTCTCGTCCTCGGCATCTTCTGGAAGCGCGCCAGCAAGGAAGGGGCGATCGCCGGCATGGTCACGGGGATCCTCTTCACCGCCGGGTACATCCACTACTTCCGGTTCATCCGCCCCGATGCCGGCGCCGACGAATGGCTGCTCGGGATCAGCCCGGAGGGCATCGGCGCGGTGGGCATGCTGCTGAACTTCGCCGTTACCCTGATCGTCAGCCGCTTGACCCCGCCGCCGCCAGAAGACGTGCAGCGCTTGGTCGAGGAGATCCGTCTGCCGGGCGTCGAGCGGCTTTGATTGTCAACGATTTGCCCTTCTCGTGGGTACAGGGTCCCGAGGAGCGGCTTGCGCCGCAAGCGCTCGCACCCCAGCGACAGGAGAGAGACTCATGCAGACACCGCACCGCGCCACGATGATCGTGATGGCGTCCGCCGTCTTGGCGGCCGCCCTCGGGGTGATGCAACCCTGGAACGTCGCTGCCGAGGCCCAGCACGGCGGCCACGCCGGCGCCGTCCAGCACGGCCCCGATGCCGCCGTCCAGCACGGCCACGCCGCCGATCCGCAGGCCCATTTCGACGAGCTCGCCAGGCAGCTCGAGCTGACGGCGGCCCAGCAAGAGGCGCTCGCCGGCCCGTTCCAGGAAGCCTTCGCGGCGATGCAGGAGCTGCATCGGCTGCACGACGCGATCGCCGCGGAGCTGAGCGACGAGCAGACGCACAAGCTCGCCGAGATGATCCACGGGATGTTCGCCGCCGGTTTCGCCGGCCAGCATCATGGAGATGACCGGCACCCACAGCCTCGACACTGACGGGGCGGGCCGCGTCCCGGGAGGCTGGCGTATGCTCCCGGGGTGGAGCCATGAGCGATGCGCGGGAGCAAAGCGACGAGGAGTTGGCGCGGGCGGCGAAGCGCGGCGACGCCGCCGCCTACGACGCCCTCGCCCGCCGCTACCTGCGTCCCGCGTTGGCCGTCGCCTGGCAATACACACGCCGTATCGCCGACGCCGAGGACGTCGTCCAGGAGGCGTTTCATCGGGCGGTTCGCGCCCTCGCTGACTACGACGATCGGCGCCCGTTCAGCGCCTGGTTCTATGCCATCGTTCGCAACGTCGCCCGCAGCTCCATCGGCAGGGACGGCCGTCGCGCGGCGCTCGCTCCCCCCGCCCCGCTGGACGATGAGCAGCCGGCCCCGGCGACCGCCGACCCCGTGCTGGCCGGTGACCTCGAGCGGGCCATCGAGGCGCTCCCGCCGATGCAGCACGCATGCATCCGGCTCTGTGACGTCGAAGGGTTCACCGCCGGCGAGGCCGCTGAAATGCTCGACATCAGCGAGGGAACGGTGCGCACTCATTTGCACCGGGCGCGCCAGCGGCTGCGGGACGCGATGGGCCAGCAGGAGGGTATGCTCCCGTGATGGCTGAGCTGCCGCAGTCGCGCCTGCCGCGCGAACCGGAGTACTGGGAAGCGTTGGCGGGCAAGATCCGCGACGACGCCGCCGGCCCGCTCGCGGCCTACGCGGCGTCCGCGATTGCCGCAGAGGCCGGCTTGCAGCAAGAAGCGTGGGATGCGGTTCTGGCCCGGCGGGCGCCATGGCTGGTCGCGGCCTCCGCGGCGGCGGCGCTCGTGCTTTGGCTGGCGCTGCCGGCGCGCGTTCCGTCGCAGGGGGTTCTCT
>DASWHK010000341.1:0-5118 GCA_036398215.1 Acidobacteriota bacterium
TTTCCAACGTGAGTTCGTGGCGGTCCGACCGGTCGCGAACCCGCGCGGCGGCTTGTTACTCGTCGCGCAGGGCGATGACCGGGTCGACGGCGGTGGCGCGGCGGGCGGGGATGGTGGCGGCGAGGGCGCCGAGGACGATGATGATCGCGCCGACGGCCAGGTAGGTCGCCGGATCGGTCGCGGCGACGCCGAACAGCAGGCCAGCGATGAAGCGCGAGGCGCCGAGGGCGCCGGCGACGCCGAGGACGACGCCGAGGCCGACGACCCACAGCGCCTGGCGGACGATCAGAGCCATCGCGTCGCCGGCCGAGGCGCCCAACGCCATCCGCACGCCGATCTCGCCGGTCCGCTGCGCCACCGAGTGCGAGACGACGCCGTAGATCCCCACCGCGGCGAGCAGGGCGGCGCAGATGGCGAGACCGACCAGCATCGCCATGTTGAAGCGTGGCTGGGCGATCGACTGCGCCAGAAGGTCCTCGATGGTGACGACCTCGATCGGGGCGAGCTCGGGGTCCATCGCGACGAGCTCCTCCTCGATCAGGCGGGTGACCTGGTCGGTGGCCAGGGTCGAGTAGGCGGCGATCGTCATGTCCGAGAGCGGCAGCTGCCGGTAGGGAACGTACAGCTCCGGGCGGACCTCGGACTGCAAGCCGCCGTGGCGCACGTCGCCGACGATGCCGACGATCTCCAGGTCGCCCGCCATCGCCATCCGCAGGACCTTGCCAATGGGGTCCTGGTCGGGGAAGTAGCGGCGGGCCAGCGCCTGGTTGACGATCGTCACCTCGCGGCCCTCGCCGCCGTCGAAATCGTCGAACAGGCGGCCGCGGATCAGCGGGATCCCCATCGTCCGGATGTAGTCGGGGATCACGCCGCGGTAATCGGCGCGCGGCCGCTCGGTCGGTGACTCGCTCTCCAGCCCGAGGACCGTGAACGGCATCTCGAAGTCCGTCCCCAGGGCGCTCATCGGCAGCCGGTTGACGGCGCCGGCGCCGCCGATGTCGGGCGTCGCCCGGACGCGGCCCACGAGCTCCCGGTAGAACTGCCGGCGCAGCTCGGAATCGGCGTAGCGGGACGGGGGAAGCGACAACGACATGGCGACGACGCCCTCCTGGCGGTAGCCGGGATCGACGCGCGACAGGCTCGCGAAGCTGCGGATCAGCAGGCCGGCGCCGGCCAGCAGCATGAGGGCGAGGGCGACCTCCAGGACGATCATCGCGTCGCTGATCCAGCGGGCCCGGCGGCCGCCCGAGACCCCGTGCCCGCCCCCCGACTTGAGGGCCTCGGCGACGTTGTAGGTGGTGATGCGCAGCGCCGGCAGGATGCCGAACAGCAGGCCGGAGCCCAGCGTCACGGTGGCGGCGAAGGCGAGCACGCCGAGGTCGATGCCGATGGTGCTGCCGCGCGGTACCGAGTCGGGGATCACGGTGCGCAGCACGTCGACCCCCCAGGTGGCGACCAGCAGGCCGGCGAGGCCGCCGCTCGCCGCCAGCACCATGCTCTCGGCCAGCGAGCGGCGCAGCAGCGTGTAGCGGCCGGCGCCGAGCGCAGCCCGGATGACGTAGTCCTTGGAGACCTCGCTGGAGCGGGCGATCAGCACGTTGGCCACGTTCACGCAGCCGATCAACAGCACCAGCGTCACGGCGCCGAACAGGATCCACAGGGTCGCGGCGATCTCGCCCACCACCTGGCGGCGGGCCGGGACGAGCTCGACGCCCCAGCCGGCGTTGGTCTGTGGCAACTGCTCGGCGATCTGCGCGGCGATAACGTCCATCTCGCGCTGCGCCGCGGCGATCGTCGCGCCCCCCGTCACCCGGCCGATGACGTGGTACATGCGGTGGGCGCGGTCCATCTGCGCCTGCTCGCTGAGCGTCAAGGGCAGCCAGGCCTCGACCTCGGGCTCGCCGGGCGGGAACTCGAAGCCCTCCGGCATGACGCCGACCACCGTGTACGGCTCGCTGTCCATCAGGACCCGCGACGCGACGATGTCCGGGTCGGCGCCGAAGCGCCGTTCCCACGCCTCGTGGCCGAGCAGCAGCAGCTTCTCGTTGCCCGGCGTCTCCTCCGCGGGCGCGAACGTGCGGCCGAGACGCGCCTCCACGCCCAGCACCGAGAACACCGTGGGCGAGACGAGGACCGTGTCGATGCGCTCGGGCCGATCGAGGCCGGTGAGCGTGTTGCCCTGGCGGCGGTAGGCGCCCAGCTTGCCGTCGAAGGCGCTCGCCCGCTCGCGCCAGTCGCGGTAGTTGCCGGTGGAGGCCTCCGACTCCTCGATGCCCTGCGTCTCGTTGCGCTCCCAGACGATCACCAGCTCATCGGAGCGCGGGTAGGGCAGCGGGCGCAGGAGAACGCCGTTGAGAACACTGAACAGCGCCGTGTTGGCGCCGATGGCGAGCGCCAGGGTCGCCACCACGACGATGGTGACGCCGGGGCGCGACCGCACGGCGCGGAACGCTTCCCTGAGGTCTCGAAGCATCGTCGCCACCCTTTCTTCATGGGCCCACACACCCGGCCCATTCACGCGGCCCAATCCCGCCCGGCGCGGGCTGGTCTCGCCCCGCCCGGCTCGCCTCGTCCCACCCGTGGTACGCGCTGACCGGCACCGCCAGACGGCAGGGCGGCACCCCGTGTCAGGCGCCGATCGTGTAGCTTCACGGGCGTGTGGATGGCCGACTATACAACGAAGCGACCGGGCAGTCCGTGGCGAAATCTCGGCCCGGCTGCCGGCGCCGCGCTTTGGCGCCTCCCGTCGGGGCGGCCTTATCGGCGTCGCCTCCCGGGGCCGTCTTGCTAGCGCTGGCCGCCGCGGCGCGGGCGCTGCCCTGGCTCACCCTGGCGGTCTGGGCGGCGCTGCTCGTTCTCTGGTTCGGCGGCTCCGGAGGGCCCGCCGGCGTCGACCCGCAGGCGCCCAGGGTCTGGCCGCTCGTCGTGCTGCTCGCCGTGCTGGTCGCCGCCACCGCGTGGGTGCATCGCCGCCGGTTGGCGGCGCTCGCCGCCGAGCTGTCTGCGGCGTTTCCATGCGACCGCACGGCCATCCTTCTCGTGGCTGTCGTCTTGACGATCTCGTTTGCCTTCCAGTTGCCGACGATGCTCTATCCCTCCGGCCTCGTGCACTCCGACGCGGCGATCAACGGCCTGATGGCGCTGCACATCGAGGCCGGCCGCGCCGCCCCCGCCTTCTACTACGGCCAGCAGTTCATGGGCACGCTGTTCAGCCACACGCTGGCGCTGGTGTTCCTTCTCGTCGGGCCCTTCACCGGCGGCGTCGCCGTGCTCACCTGGTTCTTCTACGCCGGCTTCCTGCTCGCTACCTTCTTGATGGTCCGCCAGGCGACGACGGCGACGATGGCCGCCGCTACCGCCTTCTGGCTGGCGGTGCCGCCCACGACGCTGATCATCGTCCTGGCCCAGTCGGAGTACCCGCAGCTCCTGCTGCTCGCCGGCTGGGGGCTGCTGCTGACCGCCGGCCGCAGCGGCGGTGCCCTGCGCGACGACGCCTGGTGGTGGCTTGCCGGTGCCGCCTTCGGCCTCGCCTTCTGGGCCCACGCGCTCGCCGTGCTGCCGCTGGCGGCGGCGCTGGGCGGTCTTTTCCTGCTGCTGCCGCTGCCCGCGGCGGCCGGCGCCGCGGCGCGGCTGGCCGCCGGGTTCACGATCGGGGTCCTGCCGGGGCTGGTCGCCTGGGGCGCCGGCCTGGGACGTTTCGTCGAGTGGTTCCTGGCCGGCGGCGGCCGCGGCGGCGACGCCACCTTCATCGAGGCGGCCTCCGGCCTGGCGAGCGTCTCCCTCGGCAACCTCCTGTTCGATACCGCCGGCCGCCGTGTATTGCCATTGGCGATCGCGGGCCCGCTCGCCGCGGCGGTCCTCGGGGCGGCGTGCTGGGGAGTGCTCGCCGGCGTCGCGTACCGGGCCCGCCAGGGCGCTGAGCTGCGGCGTCTGGCCGTCGTCGTGCCGCTGGGGCTGTTCGTCCTCATGCAGCTCGGGCTGTTGACGCTGCGTCATGCCTACTCCCTGGCCCCGACGCACTACCTCGTGCCGCTGTACCTGGCGCTGCCGGCGCTCGTCGCCATCGCGGCGGCGGCGGCGGTCGAGCGCGGCGTCGCGTTGGTGACCGGCAGGCGCGTTTCGGTTGCGCGCGTCGAGCAAAGCGCCGGGCTCGGAGAGGGGGGCCGTGCGGTGACGGCGGGTCGCGGTGCCCGGCTCGGCGCCGTGGTCGTGGCCGGCCTGATCCTGCTCTGGGCGTGCATCCCGCTGCCGGGATCGATCGCCTGGCTGCGCGGGCTGGCCGGCAACCAGGCGACCTTCGACGCCTCGATCGCGGCGCTGCGCGACGCCGGCGTCGATACCTGCGAGGGGCCGTACTGGGACGCCTACCGGCTCAGCTACCTGTCCCTCGAGACCATCGTCTGCGAGTCGATCGACGTGCGCCGCGTGCCCCATTACCCGGAGCTCGTCCGCCAGCGGGCCGCCGGCGCCCCGCTTCCCTTCGTCGCCGCCCCGCAACGCGCTGCGGCGCTGGGCGACCGCGCCGAGCAGTGGGAGGCACGCGGCATCGGTTACCGCCGCCTGGAGACGCCGCGCTTCATCGCACTGCTTCCGGAGCGTTGAGCGGCCGCTTCGGATCTCATTCCGGTGGAGTGACCCCCAGCACGATGTCGAACCTGGTGGCCAGCTCGCCGATGCGCGAGCCGGGGACGGGGGCGAAATCGACCAGCACCGACTGGCGCGCCCGTAAATCGCGGATCCCCCGCAAGATGCCGTCGCGCTCGTTGCTCGCGTGATCCCTGACGTAGCACTGGGTGGTCAGCAGCTCGCGATCGCTTCTCTTCACTTTGAAGTGGATGTGGGGCGTACGCCCGGTCGCGTGGCATCGTGGAGGGGCTTCGGTGTGGGTGGCGAACGTTGCGCGATCCGGCCTCTCGGGGGGTTGGCCGGCTGGCCGCGCCGGTTCGGGATCAACGGGCCGGCACCTCTCCGGCCCGACTCCCGGCGATCATCGCACGGTCGGGGTGCCCGGCGGGCGTCGTCTGCTACGCTGGCAACCCAGCGGCGCAACCGGCATAGGGATGGCTAGGCGACGATGGCGACACAACCGCGCGAGAAGAGGCTGGCGGACCGCTATCG
>DASWHK010000342.1:0-6959 GCA_036398215.1 Acidobacteriota bacterium
AGGACCTTGAAGCTGGCGAACGTCTGCCCGCGCCACTGGGGCTGGAAGCCGAGCAACACCACGTGCCCGTTGCCGTGCACGACGTCCAGCGCCGCGGCGTAGCCATGCAGATGGTCCTCGCCGAGCAGATACCCGGAGGCCAGCGGCGACCCCTCGGCCGGATACTTCACCAGCGCGGCGCCCTCGAAATCGTCGGCCACCGTGAACACCGGGCCACCGCCGACGAAGAGCTTGGCTCTCGCGGGCACCCCCGCCATCACCGGGTGATAGGGATCGACGTCGAGCTCCAGGATCGACCCCGAGAGGAAGTATTCCTCGCGGTCGAGCCCGTCGACGACATCCTCCACCGGCAGGTGGAGCTCGTCGATGGCGAAGTTGCTGCTGCCGTTCAAGCAGACCAACGTCCCGCCCTCGCGGACGAACGTATCGAGGATGCGCACGCCCTCGCGGCCGATGCCTCCCGCGTAGCGCCCGGGAACCGTGCCCGGCTGCCGCCCGTCGATCAGGGTGCCGGCGCCGAAGTCCGCCAGGATGATCACGTCGAAGCGCTGGTTGAGCCGCCCGGCCCTGACGTCGGCCGGGCGTACCGTGATCGGCTCGAAGCCGTACATCTCCAGCACCCAACGGGTCCAGCCCTCGTCGATGTTGCCTCCCCAGGGACGATACAGGCCGATCCGCGGCTCGCCGATGTCGGCGCCCGAGGCGTCGCCGCGGGCGGCGCGCAGCGCCAGGTCGTCGACGAGCCCCGTCAGGGAGCCGGCGGCGAGGCCGGTGATCTCGTAGCGGCCGCTGGTGCCGGCTTCACCGTCGGCCCCCGGGGTGCCGGGCCGGAACTGGACGCTGCCACCGCCGGCGAGCGCGGCGTTGATCGCCTTGTAGGTGGAGTTCTGCGCCGGATCGAGGATCAGGGCGCCGCCGCCGCCCGAGGTCGTGCCGGCGGGCGGCACGATGCCGGCGGCGACCGGGTCGGTGTCGAAGCCCGGCCCCGGGGCGCTGTCGAACGGCGCGGCATCGCGGTCCTCGTCCCAGCCGACCGTGTCCGCCTCGATCGGCCCCATCGCCTCACGCACCGCGGCGCCCAGCGGGCTCGACGCTTCGATGACCCGCACTCCCATCAGAAACGGTAGCGTCCAGCCGGCGACGTCGTACGGCTGGTCGGGCGGGCCCTCGGGGAAATCGCGGAGGTCCGGATACTCCTGGATCGCGAACAGCTGGCGGACGAAGTTGGCGAACGGCTGGTCCATGGGGATCACCCAGGTTCCCGCCGGATAGTCGATGCCGTCGTGGGTCACTTCCTCGCTCAGCTGCTCGACCTCGATGCCGTTGAAGGCCAGGCGGCGCAGGAGCTCGACGGCGGCCACGGGATCGTCCTGTTCCTGAGGGACGAAGAAGGCGTAGGGAGGCTCTTGGGTGAACTCGGCGATGACGTCGCGGCCCGCCTGGTAGCGATTGTAGAGGACGTCGTACTTGTATTTGGCGGCGAAGTCCAGGACCGAGAACGACGCCGTCAGCATGTAGTCGACCGCGTCGCGGAGCCGCCACCAGCCTCCCTTCCAGGGGCTCGAATAGAGCGACTCGGGGCGCAGGTCGCGGCGGCTGGCGGGAAAATCCTGGAGCGTGTACAGGCGCGGCGTCCCCCAGCCCGACGCCGCGGTCTCGGTCAGGAACGAGGCGACATTGTGGAAGTTGTTGGCGTGGTCGATGAACCCCGGGTACCAGTTGTCGAAGCCGGTGCCCATGTGGGTGGCGCCCACCTGCCCGCGCTCCTCCAGCGCCTGCGCCATCGACATGCCGAGCATGTTCACCGTCCGCCACATCAGCGGGTGCACGTACGTGGAGACCGGCTCGGCGAACGGCGGGATCCAGATGCGGGTCGGGAAGGGCGACGACTGGTGATGGTTGTAGAGGATCTGCGGCTCCCAGTGGCGCACGATTCGGGTCACCGTGCGCGACTCGATCATGTTGATCATGTAGCCGTCGCGGTTGTTGTCGTGGCCGATGTACTTCTGGTACAGCTCCGGCGTGCCCGCCGTCTCGTACGGCGTCCCGAGGTTCTGGCGGTACCACTCGGCGACCATGTTCTGGCCGTCGGGGTTGATCGAGAACCACAACACCAGCACCACGTTGTCGAGTATGGCGGCGATCTCGGGATCGGAGTCGCCGGTGATCAGGTCGTAGGCGAGCTGGATGGTGTGCTGGGCGTGGGCCACTTCGGTGGCGTGAAGGCCGCCGTCGATGTGGACGATCGCCTTGCCCTCGGTGGCGAGCTGGCGGGCCTCGGCGTCGGTCAGGCCCTCGGGATGGGCGAGCCGCTGGCCGATCTCACGGTAGCGCTCGACGTTGCGGAGGTTCTCGGCGGACGAGATCAGGGCGATATACCAGGGCAGGCCGAAGCTGGTCCGCCCGACCTCGACGAGCTGCAGCCGATCGCTCGCCGCATCGAGCCGGCGGAAGTACTCCAGCGACTCGTCGTAGGTAGCCAGGAAGAAGTCGGCGCCGACCCGCTGGCCAAGGACCGATTCCGGGGTCGGCACGGAGCCCTGGGCTGCCACCACCGGGCCGACGGCGGGGGCGATCATGAGCAGCAAAAGCGCGGCGCAAAGGCGCCGCGAGAGCGGGCTGTTCATCGTGCTTCCTCGCTTCGAAGGTTCGGGCCGCGGAGCGCAGCCTGGCGGGCCATGTCTGCCGCGCAAGCAACGTACCACACCGCCGGAAATGCGCGAATCTGCGTGCCTTACTCGGGCTCGATCGTCACTGCGGTGCCGTAGGCGAGGATCTCCGCCACGTTGGCCATCACGTAGGCGGTCCCGAAGCGGACGCCGACGACGGCGTTGGCGCCCAGGCCTCGGGCCTCCTCGATCATGCGGTCGAGGGCCTGCTCGCGCGCCTCGGCGAGCATCTTGGTGTAGTCGCTGATCTCGCCGCCGACGATGCCGCGCAGGGCGGCCATGATGTCCCGACCGATGTGCCGTGCCCGCAGCGTGTTGCCGCGCGCCAGGCCGTGGGTTTCGAGGATGCGGTAACCGCGGACGTCCTCGGTCGTCGTGACGATCATCGGATCACCTCTCGATAGCGCTCGCTGCGGAACCTGGTCAGTACCTCGCGACCGATGGAAACCAGCAACACGATCGTCCCTCCTAGCGCCGCACCGACGCCGAGGCGCACGATCAGCGGCGCTTCGGAGTCGAGCAGGAAACCGTTCAACAGCTGCCAGGCGCCGTAGCCCAGCAGCAGGATCAGACCAGCCGACAGCAGCAGCCATCCGGCCGAGCGCTCGAGCCGCCGGTATACGGTCTCCCAGGCGGCATCGACGTCGAGCGGCGGCAACTCTTCGTTGAGCATCTCTTCCGTGACCTCCTCGAGCTTGCGGAACTGCCTCTCCTCGCGGCGGCATGCCACGCACACGGCCAGGTGGTCCTCGAGCCTGCGTATCTTCACGGGGCCGAGCTCTCCGTCGATGTAGCCCATCAGCAGAAGCCGGGCCTCCTCACATCGGAGGGCCCGCCCCTCGGGGCCGTGAGCCGGCGGTCGCCGCACGTCGTTGCTCATACCTCACCGTCCTTCAACGATCGCTTCTTCCCCTCGTCGACCTCGATCAGCGACGGATCGAGCTCTTCGAGAGCTTGTTTCAAGCGGCCCCGGGCGCGATACAGGCGCGACGCCACCGTGCCGGTGCCGATGCCGAGGGTCTCGGCGAGCTCGTCGTAGCTGAGCCCCTCGACGTGCTTGAGAATCAATATCTCGCGGTCGGACTCATCGAGCCCGCCCATGGCCCGGCGCACCAGGTCGGAGGTGCGACGCCGCTCCGGCGCCGCCGTCATCGTCGCCCCGCCCACCCAGTGCCCCGGGCGCTCGGCGGCGGCGCGCGCCCGTGCCGCGTCGCGGCGGCGGGTGCGCATGTAGACCTTGCAGCGGTTCAGCAGGATGCCGCGCATCCATGGGTAGAACGGGCGCCCCAGGGTAAACGTGTCGATGGCGCGATAGGCGGCGACGAACGCCTCCTGCACCAGGTCGCACGCCTCCTCGGAATCGCCGACCACCGCCCGGGCGACGCGAACCAGGCGCGCGAAATAGGCCTCGAACAGCGGCCGGAAGGCCTCCTTGCGGCCCTGCTTGCAGAACTCCAGTGCCCGTTGCTCGGCGGCAAATTCCATCGCGTCCCAGCCCGGCGGGACCGCGGCCCCGCCGGAGCCGATTCGCGGCTCCTCCGCGGGCGCCTCTGCGTCGCTCTTGTCGCCCTTCATGTGCCGGAGTCCGGGGCTTTCTGCGCGCCGGGTCACGAATCTTCGGCCAGCGCGTCGGCCAGCCACTGGATGGGATGCCGGCCGCGGCGGCCGGTGCCGTGCAGGATCTGCTGGCGGCACGAGATGCCCGAGGCGACGACCCCGGCCTCGGGCTCGCGGCGCAACGCCGGGAACAGCACCCGCTCGCCGATCGCCATCGAGACGTCGTAGTGCTCGGCCTTGTAGCCGAACGAGCCCGCCATGCCGCAACAACCGGCGTCGATGGGGACGGGGTCGCAGCCGGGCAGCCAGCGCAGCAGCTCGAGGGTCGGCCCCATGCCGACGGCGGCCTTCTGGTGGCAATGGCCATGCACCAGCAGCCGGCGCGGCGTCTCCCGCAACGGTAGCCCCAGCGCCGGCATCGCGGCGTCGACCGCCGCCTGCAGGAGGAGCTCCTCGATCAGCAGCGTGCTCTCGGCGACGCGCCGCGCATTGTCGTTGCCCGCCAGCAGGTCGAGGTAGTCCTCGCGCAGCATCATCAGGCACGACGGCTCGCAGCCGACGATCGGCACGCCGCGCTTCGCGTAACCGGCCAGCCGCTCGACGTTGATGCGGGCGTTCTGGCGGGCCTCGTCGGCGAGCCCGTTGGAGAGCATCGGCCGCCCGCAGCACACCTTGTCCGCCAGCAGGACCTCGAAGCCGGCCGCTTCCAGCACCTTCACGGCGGCGCGCCCCACCTCGGGGTAGTTGTGGTTCATGAAGGTGTCGTGAAACAGCACTACCGGGCCGCGCGGCGCCGCGCCGCCGTTGCCCGCGGCGCGGCGGTTGAACCACGCTTCGAACGTCTGGCGCGCGAACGGCGGCACCGGGCGGCGGCTCGAGATGCCCAGCGCGCGCTCGTTGAGCCAGCGCACCGGCGGCGCGTTGGCCACCCAGCTCGACAGCGGCGCGAGGCGGGAGCCGAGGCGGCTGGTCCTGGCCACGGCGCCGAAGAAGCGCGCCCGGCGCGGCGTCCCGTGGGCGTCGTAGTACTGGGCCAGGAACTCGTACTTGAGCTTGGCCATGTCGACGTTGCTCGGGCACTCGGCCCGGCAGCCCTTGCACTCCAGGCACAGGTCGAGCACGTCGTACAGCGCCGGGCTGGTGAAGCCGCCGTCCGGCAGGCCCCCGGAGATCACCGCCCGCAGGGCGTTGGCGCGACCCCGCGTGCAGTCCTTCTCGTCGCGGGTGACCTGATACGACGGGCACATCGTGCCGGCGTCGAGCTTGCGGCAGAAGCCGTTGCCGTTGCACATCTCGATGTGCTGGGCCATGCCGCCCTCGCGCGACCAGTCGAGGTAGCGCTCGACGTCGGCCGTCCGGTAGGCGGCGCCGTAGCGCAGCGACGTATCGATGAGGTAGCTGCCCGCGGCCAGCGGATCGGCGGCGTCTGCGGGGCGCTCGTGGTGGCGATCGCGCGCCTCCCCGGCGCCGAACGGCGCGCAGATATTGCCGGGGTTGAGCCGTCCCTCGGGATCGAAGGCGGTCTTGACCGATCGGAAGGCGTCGTAGACCTGCTCGCCGTAGAAGCCGGGCAGGTACTCGGTGCGAGTGCGGCCGTCGCCGTGCTCGCCGGAAAGCGAGCCGCCGAACTCCACGACCAGGTCGCGGATGGCGTCGGCGATCGAGCGCAGCTTGGCGATGTCGCCGGCGTCCTTGCAGTTGATCAAGGGTCGAAAATGGAGGCACCCCACCGAGGCGTGGCCGTAGAAGCCGGCCCAGGTGTCATGATCGGCGACGACCTGCTGGAGTCGCTGCACGTACTCGGGCAGCCGGTCGACCTCGACGGCGGTGTCCTCGACGAAGGCGATCGGCTTGGCGTCGCCCTTGACCGACATCAGCAAGGTCAGCCCCGACTTGCGGACCTCCCAGACGTCGCTCTGCTCCTTCGCCGACGTCGCCTCGTGGAAGCCGTAGCCGAGGCCGGAGGCTTCGAGGCGGCGGCGCAGCGCCTTGACCCGATCGGCGACCTCGCGAGCGTCCTCGCCGCTGTACTCGGTGATCAGCACGGCGCCCGGCTCGCCCTGGACGAACCCGCACAGGCGGGCCAGGGTCGGGTGATTGCGGGCCTGGCGAATGACCAGCGCGTCGACCAGCTCGACGGCGCTCGGGCCGGTGGGCACGATCTCGCGGGCCGCCTCCATGCTGGCGACCAGGTCGTCGAACTGCGACACCAGCAGGGCGCGCGCCGCAGGCCGGGGAACGAGCCGCACCTTGGCCTCCAGGACGGTGGCCAAGGTGCCCTCCGAGCCGACCACGAGGTGGGCCATGTTGCGCGGCCCGGGGCGCAGCAGATAGTCGAGGCTGTAGCCGCAGACGTGGCGCATGATCTTGGGATAGCGCGCCGCGATGGCCTCGGCGTTGCGCTCCAGCACCGCCGCCACCGTCCGATAGACGCGCCCCTCGGCGCCGTCGAGCCGCTGCTTGGCCTGGAAGCCGGCCGCGTCGATCTCGCCGAAGACCGCCTCGCTGCCGTCAGCCAGCAGGCAGCGCACCTCGATGACGTGGTCGATCGTCTTCCCGTAGACGATCGAGTGCGAGCCGGCGGAGTTGTTACCGACCATGCCGCCGATCGTGGCCCGGCTGCCGGTCGCCGTGTCGGGCCCGAAATCCAGCCCCATGGCGCCGGCGTGGGCGCGCAAACGGTCCTGCACGACGCCGGGCTCGACGCGTGCCCATCGCTCCTCGGCGTTGACC
>DASWHK010000343.1:0-10099 GCA_036398215.1 Acidobacteriota bacterium
CCCGTTGCGCCTGGTCGGCCTGCTCGATGTCAGAAGAAGCCGTCGCCGTTGCCGCCGCCGCCGCCGCGCCGCCCCGAGAACCGCGGGTTGACCACGTTGTTGAAGATCGAGCCGAACGTGTAGCTGAAGCCGATCGAGAGCTCGTAGTTGAAGTCGGTCGCCAGGGCCCGCCGGCGCAGCAGCACTTCCTCGTCGGTGATGTCTTCCTTGGGAATAAAGCGCTGGTCGCGCACCCACGAGAACTCGCCGTCGACCTCGAGCGACAGGCCGCGGATGACCCGAAACTCGAGGCGCCCGCCGACCTCGGCCCGGTACTGCGACGGATGATCGAGGAACTGGCTAAGCTCGACCGAGAAGTTGCTCTCCCCCCACGGCTGGTTGACGTCGTAGTTGAGCAGCAGCAGGTGGTCGAACAACGTCTCGGAGGTGACCTCGAAGATCGTCTCCTCCTCGTAGTCAACGGAGCTGAAGCCGATCTCGTAGGTGAAGGTCAGCGCCCGCCGCGACGACTCCGAGTAGGGAAAGACGTTGTACTCGATGCCCGGCGCGGCGCTGATCGCCAGGTTCTGGTTGTCGAAGGTCGAGGCGTCGGCGGCGCCGCGGATCGACGCCCCCCAGTGCTCCCCGAGGGTCTTGACCACCTGTCCGAACACCTGGTAGTTGCGGCTGTCGCTGACCAGCAGACTGCCATCGTTGAGCTCGAACTCCTCCTCGCTGAAGCGCCCTTCGATCTCGCTGCGGATCTTCCACGCCTCGGTGGTCCGGTTGGCGGAGAACGAGCCCGAGAAAGATTTCTCGCTGGTCCGCTGCTCCCCCTCGAACTCGGCGTCGAGCGAGGCGCGGAAGATCCAGAAGTTCCAGGGATCGTCCTGCGACTGCGCCATGGCGGCCGCCTGTGCCTCGGCGGCTTCCAGCTCCTCGTAGCTGATGCCTATGCGCCCGAGGAGCGGGTGACCCACCATGTAGTTGAGCAGCCCGATGCGAAACACCTGGGCGAAGCCGGCGCGGACCTCGTCCTCGGTGTCGGTGTCGCTGGAGTTGTACACCAGCGTGACATCGCGTCCTTCGTATTGCTCGAGGCCGATGAACGCGACCGTCCACTCCTCGCCGCCGCCGCTGTCACGAGTGGTGACCAACACGTGGACCTCGGCGTCCTGCCGGTCGCGCACGTAGTTGACGAACATCACCTCGCGGCGCAGGTAGTCGAAGTCACAATCGTCGTCGCAGTCGAGGAAGACGCGCAACGCCACGACCGGGGCCTCCTGCTGCTGAGCCTGCTGCTCCCGCGAATCGGGCGCCGCCGGTCCCGGCTGCTTTCGCGGCGCTTCCGCCTGCGGGGTCTGCTCCTGCGGCGATGACTGCAGCTGAGGCTTCGCCGCGGCCGCGGCGATGAACGTGAGGTTCAAAGTCAAGGCGACAATGACTGCTCTCATGAATGTACGCTTCCGGGAGGGGATCAAACGACATCATCGAATCGGTAACCCAACCCCCTGACCGTGACGATATGGCGGGGGTTGGCGGCGTCTCGTTCGAGCTTCTGGCGCAGGCGGGCGACGTGGACGTCGACGGTTCGGCCGGTCGGCATCGCGTCCTCCCCCCACACCGCGTCCAGCAAGTCGTTGCGGCTCAGCACGGCTCCGCGGTTCTCGATGAAATAGCGCAGCAACTGGAACTCGCGCGCTGCCAGCTTCACCGGCTTGCCGCGGCGATGGACCTCGGCGCTGCTGAAGTTGACCTCGACGTCGCCGAAGGCGAAGTGCTCGGTCAGGCGCGGACCGGAGCGCCGCAGCAACGCCTTGACCCGGGCGAGCAGCTCGATGAACTCGTAGGGCTTGGTGACGTAGTCGTCGGCGCCGAGCTCCAGACCCACCACCTTGTCGCTGATCTGGTCGCGCGCGGTGAGCATCAGGATCGGCGCCTGCACGCCCTTGCCGCGCAGCTCGCTGCAGACGTCGAAGCCGCTCTTGGCCGGCAACATCACGTCGAGAAGGATGAGGTCATAGCCGTCGTCGAGAGCCTTCTGCAGGCCCTCTTCACCGTCGGCCGCCTGGTCGACCTCGTAACCCTCGCTGCTGAGCCGATCGGTCAGGGCGAGCAACTGGCCGGGATCGTCTTCGACCACCAGCAGGCGGCCAACTCCCTGGTTGCCGAGAAAGCTCATGCCCCCTCCCCGCCGCTGGCCGCACGCTCGTCATCGCCGGAGACCGGCGGTCGGCGGCCGGCCGTCACCGGCAGCGACAACGTCACCGTCGTTCCCTCTCCCGCGACGCTCTCGATGGTCAACTTGCCGCCCTGACCCTCGACGACCTGCTTGACGATGCTGAGGCCGAGGCCGCTGCCCTCGACCTGCCGGTCGCGCGCCGCGCGGCCGCGGTAGAAGGGCTCCGTGACCCGCCCCAGCTCGTCGGGGTCGATGCCGCCGCCGCGGTCGGCGACCGCTAGCTGGACGCAGCGCCGCTCGCCGTTGTGGGCCGCCCGGGCGGCCACCACGACCGGCTGCCGGGCCCGGTTGAACTTCAGGGCGTTGACGACGACATTACGCACCGCCGCCTTCGTGGCGCTCTCGTCGACATGGACATCGGGCAGGTCGTCGGGCAGCTTGGTCACGACGTCGCCCACATGCAGCGAAGGCACGTTCTGCAGCGCCCGGAGGACGTCGTTGACGATCGCCGCCAGCGAGACCGGCCGGCGCTCGTACTGGGCTACGCCCGACTGCACCTTGGAGAACAGCAGCACGGTCTCGACCATGTCGTTTAGTCGCGCCGTTTCGCGATGAATGGCGCGGCCGTACTCCTCGATCTTGCCCTCGTCGCGCACCACCCCGTCGGCGAGGTTCTGGCTCAGCGACGAGATCCCCGCCAGCGGCGTGCGCAGCTCGTGCGAGACGCCGGCGACGAAGTCCATCTGCTGGACGGCCAGCGACTGGGCGCGGCGGGTCGAGACCAGGAGCATGAGCATGCTGCCGGCCAGCAGCAGGAGGGCGCCGAAGCTGATCCCGATGCTGCGCAGGCGCGCCGCGGTGACCGCGGCCTCCAGCGATCCCGCCCGGTGCTGCACGAGCACCCGCCAGCGCTCGTCGCGGCCCCGCGATCCGCCGGTGTCGAGGCCGAACAGATCCTCTTCCCAGTCGGGCTCGGCAAGGTCCGCCACCTGGAGGCCCAGCCTCGAAGCATAGACGACGGTGTCGGGATTCTGTTGGTCGATGATCAAGACGTCGTAGTCCGGGGCGCCGCCAGCGGCAAGCGATTGCGCCAGATTCGGATCGCTCTCGAGCGTGATCGTCCCCTGCACCCGGGCAGGGATGATCTCCCCTACCAGCAGGTCACGGTCGAGGCGCACGGCGGTGTAGGCGCCGGGCGAGACCTCGTCCTGGAAGATCAACAGCGCCGGGATGTCCGGATGCAGCGGGTCGACCCGCGGCCGGCGCGGCTGGCGGCGGTCCTCCTGGTAGTCATCGAGGTCGCGGGCCATCGCCTCCTGGTGCTCGATGAGCCAGGCGGGCCACTCGGCCTCCTCGAACGCCAGCTCGACCGGATTGAAGCGGCGGACCTGCAGGCCCGTGGCCGACGAGCCGCTCACCCAGTGGATGTCGGCCACCATCTCCGGCGACGGCGCCGACTCGCGCCAATCGGCGTACTCCTCGGCAAACTCGGCGGCGATGGCTTCCTCGCCACGGCCGCGGTCGAGATGAAACTCCTGGTAGATATCGGTGAGGTCGTCGTCGAAGTCGTCGGCGAAGCGATCGGTAGCCTGCCGCAACGTCCGCTCCATCCGCTGCCCTTCGAGCTCGGAGAGGCTGCCGAGCCAGCGGTACTGCAGCACCGCGACCAGCGGCAGCAGCGTCGCGATCAGCAGCAGCGCCAGCGGCGCGGCGCGTTCTCGGAGGGCTTTCATGGCTCGTTGGCTCGTTCTCGGGAGGGCTCGCCCGACCTCCTCGACGAGATCAGGGCTCGGCGAACAGGGGGCGCCTTCGCCTCGTAAACCGGGGAAACGGGGCGGATCTCCATATGCATTCGAGCGTAGAGCATCCCCCTTCACCAAGGGTTACAGCCAGGTTAACGGCGCGGTAGCGGCCCCGCGAACCCCTTCCCGGCGATCTCATTACCGACGAACCGACTCGCACCCCGCTTCCCCGGCGCCGGTAGCAGCCTCGTGAACCCTTCCCGGGGACCGTTCCGCCTCAGCCGGTCACAAACTGGACGCCGAGCAGCACCGAGGCGAGGATCGCCAGGGCGTGGAGCGCCAGGCAGACCAGCCCGATCAGCATGTGGTTGGCGCTCTCCTGCCGTAGGGGGTCGAGGAAACGGGCGGCCGCGTAGCCGCCGCCGAGCCCCCCGAGGTGGGCCCAGTTGTCGATGAACGGCACGATCAGGCCGATGATCACGAAGATCATCACCCAGCGCCACACCTCCTGGCCCATGGCGCTCTGGCCGGTGCGGTTGCTGTAGACGATCAGCGCCCCGAACAGGCCGAACAGCGACGCCGAGGCGCCGACGGTGAACTCGGCGCCGGCGAACGGCCCGAGGAAGGGGAACAGGCCCATCACCGAGGTGAGCGCGAAGCCGGCCACCGACGCCGCCGTGTAGATGATGATCAGCCGCCCGACGCCGTAGTACTCCTGGACCACGGGCATCAGCTGGCGCAGCCACAGCATGTTCATCCCTATGTGCAGCAGGCCGCCGTGCAACCAGGAAGCGCTCAGCACCGTCCACCAGCGCCCGAACCCGAACACCGGGATCGAGCCGCTGGCCCCGAACAGGAAAAGGGGCCGTAATCCGGGCGACAGCAGCCCCAGGATGCCACCGCCACCGATCGCCGACGGATCGCTCAACAGGGTGATCGCGTACAGCGCCCCGCACACGAGTATGACCAGCTCGGTGAAGCCGAAATCGAGGCCGATCTTCTGCAGCAGCGGGGCGAACCCCCAGAGCCCCGGGTTGCGGCGGCCGCAACTGAAGCACGCCTTGTCGCGGACGCCAACCAGGCGGCCGCAGCTCGGGCAGACGATCGATCCACTGGTGGGTCGGCGAAACATCGCGATAGTCTATCGTCATCCTGGGCGGCACTCGCTGCTTCTTCCCCATCGGATCGTCGCTCGCGTGAGACTCCCCTGAACCCCTGAGGATCCCATGATGAAGACACCCGGGCCGGCCCTGGCGATGCTGCTGGCGGCGGCCGCTTCCCTGCACGCCCCGTCGGCCGCCTCTCTTCACGTTCCCGCCGCCGCTTCCCTCCCCGCTCCGCCGGCGGCCTCTCTTCGCGCTCCCGCCGCCGCTTCCCTCCATGCCCAGAGCGGCGGCGAACGACTCGACGCCGAGGTCTTCCGCGGCCTCGAGTTCCGCAGCATCGGCCCGAGCCTGACCACCGGCCGCGTCTCGGACCTCGAGATCGATCCCAATGACGCCAACGTCTGGTATCTGACCGTCGGCTCGGGCGGGGTCTGGAAAACCGTGAACCGCGGCAACACCTGGACGCCGATCTTCGACGACTACCCGTCGTATTCGCACTGCTGCGTCGAGGTCGACCCGCGCGACTCCAACGTCGTCTGGCTGGGCACCGGCGAGAACTCCAACACCCGCTCGGCCAGCTACGGCGACGGCGTCTACAAGTCGACCGACGCCGGGGCGACCTGGGAGCGGGTCGGGCTGGCCGACTCGCAGCACATCCAGCGCATCCTGATCGATCCGCGCGATTCCGGCGTCGTCTACGTCGCCTCGCAGGGGCCGCTGTGGAACCCCGGCGGCGACCGCGGCCTGTACAAGACCAGCGACGGCGGCAGCACGTGGACGCGGGTCCTGCACGTCAGCGAGGACACCGGGATCACCGACGCCGCGTTGCATCCGAGCGACCCCGACATCATCTACGCGTCCGCCTACCAGCGACGCCGGCAGGTCGGCCAGCTCATCGGCGGCGGCCCCGAGGCCGGGATCTTCAAGTCGACCGACGCCGGGGCCACCTGGGATCGTATCGAGAACGGCCTGCCGGAGGTCGACAAGGGCCGCATCGCGCTGGCCGTCGATCCGCGCGTCCCGGACCGCGTCTACGCGATGGTGGTGGCGCGGGGCGAGGAGGGGGGCTTCTTCGTCTCCGAGAACGCCGGCGAGTCGTGGACGCGGGCGAGCGACTACTCGGGCGGCGATCCGCAGTACTACGGCGAGCTGTTCGTTGATCCGCACCGGCCGGACACGATCTGGAACATCGAGGTGCGGCTGATGCGCAGCACCGACGCCGGCCGTACGTGGGAGCAGTTCCCGGCGTCGATCCACGTCGATCAGCACGAGATCGTCTTCGACGAGGCCGACCCCATGCACATGTGGGTCGGCAACGACGGCGGCATCTACGAGACCTACGACGGCGGCGCGACCTGGCGCCACTTCACCAACCTGCCGCTGTCGCAGTTCTACCGGATCGAGGCCGGCGACCAGCGCCCCTTCTACACGGTGTGCGGCGGCGCCCAGGACAACGGCACCATCTGCGGGCCGGCGCGGACGCTGAACTCCGCCGGCATCCGCACCAGCGACTGGTACCGGGTCGGCGGCGGCGACGGCTTCCAGGCGCGCCTCGATCCCCACGACCCCGACATCGTCTTCACCCAGTCGCAGAACGGCAACCTCAGCCGGCTCGACCTGAGCACCGGGGACAGCCAGGGGATCCGGCCGACCGGCGGCCAGCCGGGGAGTGTCTCGGACGAGCGCGGCCGCTGGCACTGGGACAGCCCCTTGATCATCAGCACCCACACCGCCGGCCGCATCTACTACGGCGGTCACCGGCTCTACCGGAGCGACGATCGCGGCGGCAACTGGGTGGCGGTGAGCGGCGACCTGACCCGCAACCTCGACCGCGACGAGATCCCGATCATGGGCCGGATCTGGCCGGAGGACGCGGTGGCCCGCAACCTCTACACCACCGAGTTGAGCGTGCTGTCGGCGCTCGCCGAGTCGCCGCTGCTCGAGGGGCTGCTGTACACCGGCAGCGACGACGGCCTGGTGCAGGTCTCCGAGGACGGCGGCGAGACCTGGCGGCGCATCGAGAGCATCCCCGGCCTGCCCGAACAGAGCTACGTGGCCGACGTGTTCGCCTCGCCGCGCGACGCCGACACGGTGTTCGCGACGTTCAACAACTTGCAGCGCGGCGATTTCCGGCCGCAGGTCTGGAAGAGCGAGGATCGCGGCCGCACCTGGGCGAGCATCTCGAGCAACCTGCCGGAGCGCTCCGGCGCCTGGGCGATCGTCCAGGACCACCTCGACCCCGACCTGCTGTTCGTCGGCATGGAGTTCGGCGTCTGGTTCAGCGTCGACGGCGGCGGCCGCTGGGTGCCGCTGCGCGGCGGCATCCCGAGGATCCAGGCCCGCGACCTGGAGATCCAGAGGCGCTGGAACGACCTGGTGGTGGGCACCTTCGGCCGCGGCGCCTTCATCCTCGACGATTACTCGGCGCTGCGCGACGTCTCCACCGAGACGCTCGCCGCCGAGGGCTGGCTGTTCCCGCTGCGCCCGGCGCCGCTGTTCAACGAGCTGGGCCAGGTGCGCGCCGCGTGGGGCGACAAGGCGGAGCCGAACCCGCCGTTCGGCGCCATCTTCACCTATCACCTGCGGGCGCCTCTGGGCGCCGGCCAGACCCTGGTGCTGACGATCACCGACCGTGCCGGCGAGCAGGTCCGCCGTCTCGAGCTGCCGAACGAGGACGGCGTTCACCGCGCCACCTGGAACCTGCGGCGCGACCCGCCGGAACCCGCCGGCGGCGGGCGCGGCGGCAGAGGCGGCGGCGGGCGCGGCGGCCGCGGCCAGCAGGGCGCGATCGTCGAAGCCGGCGCCTACACGGCGGCGCTCGGCAAGATGTCGGGTGGCACCGTAACGCCGCTCGGCGAGCCCCAGACCGTGCTGGTCGTGCCGCTGGAACGATAGCCTCGAAAGGGCCCCTGGGAGACGCTGGTGAAGCTTCGATGGGTCTGGCGCGTGGCTCTCGTCGGAGAGGGAGGAGAGGCGACGCAGGCGATGCCGGAGCGATCGTTGAGGAGACTCGACGCGGCCCCCGCCCGCAACCCCCGCCGCGCCGACCCGTGGCCTTGTACCCGGCCGGTGCCCAGCCTGTGACGAGCTGCCGCAACAGGTGCTCCGTCCCACACTGGTTGCGACGTGTAGGCCGGCTCCGCCTGTTATGGTAAAAGTTAAGCTCCCATTCCGAATCGAAGGAGACGAACATGATCGTGGAGGCGGCGTTTCTCGTGGATTCCGTGGCGGTTGCCACGTTCGCCCTCGTGGCCGGCGCCAGCGCCGTGATGACCTGGATCATCATGGAGCCGTGCATCGACGTCAGGGACCGGGCGTGTGTCGACGTCTGCCCGGTGGACTGCATTTACGAGATCGACGACGACGGCGCGTCCGTCCATGGGGTCCAGGCCGACCCGGGCCGCGAGAAGATGCTCTACATCCACCCGGAGGAGTGCATCGACTGCGGCGCCTGCGAGCCGGTCTGCCCAGTGGACGCCATCGTGATCGACGAGGAAGTCCCTGACAAGTGGAACGACTTCATCGCCTACAACTACAAGCTCTCGGGCCTCACTTACGAGGGATGAGCCGGCCATCCCCCGGCCTCGCCGCCGCCGCCGGGCTGGCGCTCGCCGCCGTGCTGGCTCTCTCGGCGTGCGCGACCGAATCGGACCCCGAGGCCGGCATGGAGGCTGAGCCGGCGACCAGGCTGTCGGTGAGTCGCGAGGCCTTCGGGGCGCTGCCTAACGGCCGCCAGGTCGACGTCTTCACGCTCCGCAACGGCAGCGGCATCGTGGTCCGCGTCATCGACTATGGCGGCATCGTCCTGTCGATCACCGCCCCCGATCGCGACGGCAATGCCGGCGATGTCGTCCTCGGCTACGACAACCTCGACGGCTACCTCGCCGCCACCCCCTACTTCGGCGCCACCATCGGCCGCTACGGCAACCGCATCGGCGGCGCCCGCTTCACCCTCGACGGCGCGACCTACGAGCTGGCCGCCAACAACGGGCCCAACCACCTGCACGGCGGCGAGGTGGGCTTCGACAAGGTCTTGTGGAACGGCGAGATCGTCGATACCGACGCCGGCGCCGGGGTGCGCTTCACCTACACGAGCCCCGCCGGCGAGGAGGGCTACCCGGGTAACCTCGAGGTCACCGTCGACTACATGCTCAACGACGACAACGAGCTGGTGATCGACTACCGGGCGACGAGCGGCGCGCCGACGCCGATCAACCTGACCCACCATAGCTACTTCAACCTCGCCGGCGGCGGCGACGTCCTCGGTCACGAGCTGCAGATCAACGCCGACCGCTACACGCCGGTCGACGAGACGCTGATCCCCACCGGCGAGCTGGCGGCGGTCGCCGGCACGCCGTTCGATTTCACGGAGCCGACGCCGATCGGCGCCCGCATCGACGCCGACGACGAGCAGCTGCGGCGCGGCGGCGGCTACGACCACAACTTCGTCCTCCAGCGCGGCGACGACGGGGCCTCGATCACGCCCGACGGCTCGGTGTCGGCGATGCTGCTGGCGGCACGGGTGACCGAGCCGGCCAGCGGCCGGGTCCTGGAGGTCGAGACCAGCGAGCCCGGGCTGCAGTTCTACTCCGGGAACTTCCTCGACGGCACGATCACCGGCAAGCGCGGCGAGGTCTACGAGCACCGCTCGGGCTTCTGCCTCGAGCCCCAGCACTTCCCCGACTCGCCCAACCAGGCGCTCTTCCCGTCGACCATCCTGCGACCCGGCGAGGTCTACCGCTCGCGCACGATCTACAGGTTCGCGGTCCAGGGCTGAGCGCTGGGCCGCCTTGGACACGCCGCTCACTCGCCGCGAACCCCCGTAGGCAGGCGATCGGGGCGCCCGCGAGCGTGAGGATTGCCTGCAAGCACCCACGAATCCTGGGACGACGAATCGCCATCTCCACCATCTCAATTGACCCGCCATATCGCCACCATCGAGCCCCGGAGCTCGGTGGGCACCAGGCGTCCCAGGGCGCCCCAGCGGGCGACCGCATCGGTGCCGGCCAGCTCGGCGCCGCGCCCGGAGAGGTCGCGCAGAAGGTCGAGAGGGCAGGCGTAGTACACGGCGTCGCTGTCGCCGCCGCGGA
>DASWHK010000344.1:0-21460 GCA_036398215.1 Acidobacteriota bacterium
TCCCTAACGGAAATACAGCAGCACGACGACGACCAGCCCCCAGAGGGCGACGGTGATCAGCAACGGCCGGTCGGCCATCAGGGCGAGCGAGGGGTCGCCGGCGATCTGGTCGCGCTGTACCAACGCCAGGTAACGGAACAGGCCGTAGATGACCAGGGGGAGGGTCAGCACCAGGCGGCTGTCGCCGAACTTGGCGACCGTCTCCTCGTCGGTCGTGTAGAGGGCGTAGGAAAGCAGGGTCGCGGCGGCCGAGATCACCAAGAACTGGTCGAGCGCCGTCACCGAGTAACCGGAGAGGCTCTCGCGATGCGCCGCTCCATCGGCCAGCGTTCGGTACTCGTGTCGCCGCTTGGCGAACGAGATGAAGACCGCCACGAAGGTGGTGCAGATCAGCAGCCACGACGACATCGGCTCGTCGATGGCGACGGCGCCGGCCACCGCGCGCAGCAGGAAGCCGGCGGCCACGCAGAGGGCGTCGACGATGGGGATCTTCTTGAGAGCCACGTTGTAGGCGCCCTGCAGGAGCAGGTAGCCGCCGACGACGGCGGCCAGCCGGGCGTTGACCGCCCAGGAGCCCGCCAGCGCCGCGGCTGCCAGCAGCGCGGCGGTCGACACCGCCACCGGCACGCCGATCCGCCCGGAGGCGATCGGGCGCCGTGATTTCTCCGGATGGCGCCGGTCGCGCTCGCGGTCGACAACATCGTTGAGCAGATAGACGGCGGACGAGGCGGCGCAAAAGACGGCGAAGGCGGCGAGCGCCTGGGCGACCTGTCGGGGATCGCCCAGCCGTTGCGCGAACACCAGCGCCGCGAACACCAGCGCGTTCTTGCTCCACTGATAGGGTCGGAGAGCCCGGATCAGGTCGGTCATGCGCCCCGGACGCTATCAGCGCCTCCACGGAGCGTCAATCAGCGCCGCGCGGGCTCGCGGCGCCGCCGCCGATCTCCTATCGTCTGCGGGGAGTCGACAACGCGTCGAGGTGACCGACCAAACGCGGTGAACACGAACTTCCCCGCGTCTGCGGCGGAAACGGGGCGCCGAGAGGCGAGTCGGGGCGGCAGTCGCCCGGACCTCTCCGCGCCCAGGGCAGAGCGACGACGAGCCATGCGGGCCAAGATCTCAGAGCCCACCGCCAGCCGTCTCTCCCTGTACTTGCGCTGCCTGACGCAGCTCGAGGAGCAGGGTGTGGCGACGGTTTCGAGCCGCGCCATCGGGGAGAGCCTGCGGCTGACCTCGGCCCAGGTGCGGCGTGACCTGGCATCCTTCGGCGGGTTCGGGGTCCGCGGCGTCGGCTACGACGTCAAGCGGCTGCGCACCGAGATCGAGCGCATCCTGGGGCTCGACCGCACGCTGCGGGTGGTCATCCTCGGCGCCGGAAACCTCGGGCACGCGCTCGCCGACTACCCGGGCTTCAGCGGCGGCGGCCTGCGGGTCGTGGCGCTGTTCGACGTCGATCCCGCCAAGGTCGGACGCCAGACCCGCGGCGGGATCCCGATCCATCACCTCGACGATCTCGAGCGGATCGCCGCCGCCGGGATCGACGTCGGCATCGTCGCCGTGCCCGCCGAGGCGGCCCAGGGGGTCGTCGATTGCCTGGTCGCCGCCGGCATCCGCGCCATCCTCAACTTCGCGCCGGTGCGGCCCCGCGTCCCGGCGGGCTTCCGTTGCAAGAGCGTCGACCTCAAGCTGGAGCTCGAGAGCCTGTCGTTTTTCCTGTCTCTACAGTAAAAGGTCGGCTACCTACGGGTTCCAGCGCAGGAAGATCAGCACCAGGCCGATGAGCAGCGAATAGATCGCCAGCGACTCGATCAGCACGAGACCGATGATCAGGGCGCCGCGGATCTGGCCGCCGGCGCTCGGGTTGCGGGCGATGGCCTCGCAGGCCGCCGAGACCGCGCGTCCCTGCGCCAAACCGCACCCCGAAGAGGCGATGCCCATGGCGAACGCTGCGGCGATGCCGATCCACATGCGGATATCTTCGATGTTGGTCGACGCGCCCTCCTGCATCGGTGCCGCCATGGCCGGCGCGGCCACGAGGATCAGGAGCAAGGCGGAGAGGGCGACGAGGCCCGTCTTCTTCGACATTCGGTTCTCCTTTCGGAGCGCCCGAGGCAACCCGAGCCGCGGGCGCGCTTGGGAATCAGTGCCCGTGCTCGAGCGCACCGGCGATGTAAACCATGGACAACATGACAAAAACGAACGTTTGCATGAAGGCGACGAAGACGCCCAGCGGTGCAAACACGAGCGGCAGGCCGACTGGAAACAAGATGAAGAAGACGCCGGCGAGGGTATGCTCGGCGAAGATGTTGCCGAACAGCCGGATCGACAACGACAGCGGCCGCGACAGGTGGCTGAGGATCTCGATCGGGATCATCAGGGGAGCCAGGTAGAGCGGATCACCGACGAACTGCTTGAAGTACGCGCCGCCCTGGGCGCGGATGCCGATGAAGTTGTAGTAGGCGAACGACATCACTCCCAGGGCCACGGTGGTGTTGAGATCACCGGTTGGCGGCTGGAAGCCGGGGACGTTGGTGATCAGGTTCGAGGCCAGGATGAAGAACGCGAAACCGCCCATCACCGGAAAGTACTTGCGCCCGCCCGGGCCGATGAAGCCGTCGAGCATGGCGTTGATCGATTCGACGCCGATCTCGAGCATCTGCTGGACGGCCCCCGGCTCGTCGACCGAGAAGCGTCGCGACAACGGAATGAAGACGACGGCGCTGAGCACGACGATGAACCAGGCCATCACCCCCTGGTCCGGCAGATGGGCTTCGTGCCCCAGGACGCTGCCGACGGCCGCGTTCAGCCAGACGGTGATCGTAGAGACCTCGTGTTCCATTGACTTTCTGCGGAGCGATCTGCAGGTTAGGCGCGCGGAGGTCGACCCGGAAGGACCTCTGAGAGAGATTCGACGGCAACCGCCAGGACGACGATCGAAAGCCCCAGTGCGACGGGGATCGGACGAACTCCCGGCAGCGCGAAGATACCATAGAGCAGCAGACCCATCAACACGAAGCGAAAGGCCAGAAGCACCAGCCGGAGCGGGTTTGGCGCCGGTTTACCGGATTCGAGCAGGCGGCTCGCGAGGCCCTCGAGAAGCATGAAATTCACCAGCACGATGCCCCCGCCGAGCAGCGCCCCGACCACCGCCATCGGCTCCCTCCAGATCGCCGCGACGAGGACTCCGACGCCGGCGAGGGCGCCGACGGCGTTGCGCCGCAGCCGCCCGACGAGAGCGTTGGCGTCGTAGGCGGGGCCGTCACCACCGGAGGCGCCCGAGGTGGGTGCCGGCGTTCGATCTGTCGCTCGCTCAGACATTTCTGTCGCTCGCCACCGTTCGCAGCAGGTTGCGGATCGCCGCGACCACGCCGAGACCCAACCCCAGCAGCGCGAACAACGGCACGGTGCCGAGCCGCCGGTCGATCAGGTAGCCGAAGAAAAAGCCCAGGCCGATAGCCACCGGGAACATGATGCCGACGGTGGCGTAGTGGGCGACCTGTCGCGACATCGCGAACGACGATGAGTCAGCGCTCCGCTGGCCGCGGTCTCGAGGTTGGCCGGCTTTCCCCCCAGAATCGTCGCTCATCTACCGCAAGCTTGCGATTCCGAGGCGGCCGAATCAAGCTACGGCAGCAGCCGCGAGGCGCCGGTGGCCCAGTCGAGGAACGGCGACGCCCAGACGCCGACTACGACGGTCATCAGGGCGGCCGCCACCAGGGTCAGGGTCAGGGGCGCCGAGCGCACCAGGACGGTGTTCTCGGGGGCCTCATGCACGGCCATCACCACGACGATGCGCAAGTAGTAGAAGATCGAGATGGCGGCGTTGATGGCGCCGACGACGGCCAGCCACGTCCAGCCCGAGTTGATCGCCGCGGCGAACACGTACCACTTGCCGAGGAAGCCGGCCAGCGGCGGGATGCCGCCGAGCGACAGCAGGAAGATCAGCATCGCGACGAACGCCCAGTACGAGCGGGTCGCCAGGCCGGCGAAGTCCTCGAGCTGCTCGCCGGCCAGCCCCTGCCGCCGCAGCAACGCCACCGTGGCCCAGGCGCCGACGTTCATGAACGTATAGGCGAGCAGGTAATAGAGCGTCGCGGCGATGGCGAACGAGCGGGCGTCGCTGTCGGTGGTAGCGGCGGCGACCACCCCGATCAGCACGTTGCCGGCATGGGCGATGCTCGAGTAGGCGAGCATGCGCTTGATGTTGTCCTGGGTCAACGCCGCGATGTTGCCGACAAACATCGTCGCGGTGGCCAGGAAGGCGAGCAGCAGCGCCCAGGAGTCCTGCATCGGCTCCATCGCGACGATGAAGATCCGCATCAACACCGCGAAGGCTGCGGCCTTGGAGGCGACGGTGATGTACAGCGAGACATTGGTCGGCCCCCCGGAGTAGGCGTCGGGCGCCCAGACGTGAAAGGGCACCGCGGCCACCTTGAAGGCCAGGGCGCTGGCCATCAACACCAGCGCCGCGATGGTCAGCGGGCTGGTCTCCAGGCCGCCGGCGGCAATCGCCTCGGCGACGGCGGCGAGGTTCGTGGTCCCCGTCAGCGCGTAGAACAACGAGATCGCGTACAGGAAGATCGCCGACGACATGGCGCCGAGGATGAAGTACTTCATGCCGCCCTCGTTGGACTGGGGGTCGGCCTTCAGGTAGCCGACCAGCACGTAAACCGAGAGCGACTGCAGCTCGAGGCCGACGAACAGCGACACGAAATCGACGGACCGCGCCATCAGCATCATTCCCAGCAGCGCGGTCAGCAAGAAGAAGTAGAACTCGGGATGGTGGGCCTGCTGGTCGTCGAGAAAGCGGATCGATGCGGCGACCGCCAGGGCGGCGGTGAGCAGGAAGACCGCCGAGAAGAAGGCGCCGAAGGCGTCCATCCCCAGGAGCCCGGAAAAGAACGTGTCGGCGGTCGGCGTCTGGCGAAACACGGCGACCATGGCGAGCGCGAGCGCCACCAGCGTGAACCAGGCGAACTGCACCGGGTACCGGCGCGGCCGATCGAAGGCCCCCCAGAGCAGCACGATCGACGCGGCGGCGGTGATGATCAGCTCCGGGGCGAGGGCCCAGAGGTCGGACGCCGCGATCGGCAGGCTATCGAGCATCGATCAGCGCTCCGAGCACTTGCTGCCGCTCCAGCAGCTCGGCGAGCGAGCCGGCTTCGGGGCGCCCCGCGGGCTCGCCGGCGACGGCGGCGCCCGGCGACGCCGGCAATGGGGGCGGCGTGATCCCGGTGCCGTCGAAGTACTCCGGTCGCACCCGGGCGACGATCGCGTCGACCGGCTGCTCGATCATCTCCAGGAACGGCTTCGGATAGATCCCCATGACGATGGCCATGATCACCAGCGGCACCAGCGTCGCCGTCTCGCGGAGGTTGAGGTCGGGGAGCGCCGCGATCTGGTCGTCCTTGATCTCGCCGAGCATGACGCGCTGGTAGAGCCACAGCAGGTAGGCCGCCGCCAGCACCACCCCCCAGACCGCGAAGTAGGCGTAGTTGGGGTTCTCCTGGAAGGTCCCGGCGAGGACCAGGAACTCGCCGATGAAGCCGTTGAGCGTCGGCATGCCGAGCGACGCGAAGGCGATGATCGCGAACATCGTCGCGTACACCGGCATCACCTGGGCAAGGCCCGAGAAGCGGGAGATCTCGCGGGTGTGCATGCGCTCGTAGATCAGCCCGACGACCAGGAAGAGCCCGCCCGTGGCGATACCGTGGGCCAGCATCTGGAAGATGCCTCCCTGTAGGCCCACCGGGTTGAGCATGAAGATACCGAGCGTGATGAAACCCATGTGGGAGACCGAGGAGTAGGCGACCAGGCTCTTCCAGTCCTTCTGCATGAGCGCCACCAGGCCGCCGTAGATGATCGCGATGATCGACAGCACGGCGATCATCGGCACGAACTGGCGGGTGGCGTCGGGGAGGATGGGCAGCGAAAGGCGCACGAAGCCGTAGGCGCCCATCTTCAGCAGGACGCCGGCCAGGATCACCGAGCCGGCGGTCGGCGCCTGCACGTGAGCGTCCGGCAGCCAGGTGTGGAAGGGGAACATCGGCACCTTGATCGCGAAGCCCAGGAAGAACGCCAGGAAGATCCACCACTGCATGTCGGCCGGGATGTCGAGGCGGTAGTACTCGAGGATGTTGAAGGTGTAAACGCCGGTCTGCGCCCCGGATTCCAGGTACAGGGCGATGATGCCCAACAGCATCAGAACCGAGCCGAACAGCGTGTAGAGGAAGAACTTGATCGCCGCGTAGAGGCGGTTCTTGTCGCCCCAGATGCCGATCAGGAAGTACATCGGCACCAGCATCACTTCCCAGAAGACGTAGAAGAGGAAGAAGTCGAAGGAGACGAAGACGCCGAGGATGCCGGTCTGCAGGATCAGCAGGGCGACGTAGTACTCCTTGATCCGCTTCTCGATGTAGGTCCACGACGACAGCACCGAGATGAAGCCGAGGCCCGTCGTTAGCAGGATCAGCAGCAGCGAGATGCCGTCGATGCCGATGAAGTACTCGACGCCGATCTGCGGGATCCACGACACCTTGGTGACGTGCTGGAGCTGGGTGGTGGCGGCGTCGAAGCCGCGCAGCAGCGCCACCGAGAGCGCGAAGTCGGCGAAGGCGACGACGTTGGCGATCCATTTGATCGCGTTCTCGTTCGCCTTGTTGACGAACAGCGCGATGCCGAGGGCCCCCAGCAACGGCAAGAAGATGACTACCGTGAGCATCGAAATGTTCATCCGTCCGGGCTCCTAGGCCATGCTTCCGAGAAACAGATAAGCGCTGATGATGATGAAGATGCCGAGGGCGATGATCAGCGCGTAGTTCTGCACGTAGCCGGTCTGCCAGCTACGGAACAGGCGCGATGACCGGGTGAGCTCGTCGCCGACCGAGTTGACGGCGCCGTCGACGACCATGTCGTCGAACGAAACGCTGGCGCTGGCGCTGCGCTTGGTGGCGTGTGCGGCGCCGTTGACGATGCCGTCGACGAGGCCGTCGTCGACCACCCAGAGGGCGTCGCCGGCGTCCTTCACGCGGTTGACGAACAGGGCGTCGTAGGCCTCGTCGACGTAGTACTTGTGGGTCAACGTCCGATGGAGGCCGGCGAAGCGAGTGGCGAGCTCGCCCGCCCGGCGCGGCATCTTGACGTAGATGAAGTAGGCGAAGCCGATGCCGGCCAGCGCGATCAGCACCGATGCCAACATCAGGGCGAGCTCGAGGCCGGCGCCGTGCGCCTCCTCCGCCGCCTGCTCGGCGTTCTGCACGATCGCCATCACGGGCTGCAGCGAGGCGACCAGGGTGTCGCGGCCCTGGGCGAGCGCGGCGTGATGCTCCTCGCCGCCGAGCGCCGGCGCCAACCAGTCGAGCAGGCTGAAGCGCTCGTGCAGCGCCGCCAGCGGCCCGACCCGCAGCACCCCGGGGATGCCGATGTAGCCGCCGACGACCGATAGCGCCGCCAGCACCATCAGCGGCACGGTCATCACCCGGGAGCTCTCGTGGGCGTGCTCCTCGACGTGCGGGTCCATCCGCGACTCGCCGTGGAAGACCACGAAGTACATCCGGAACATGTAGAAGGCCGTCAACCCGGCGACCAGCGCCCCGACCGCCCAGAACAGCGGATGGCCGTGCGGGCCCGACCAGGCGTACCAGAGCACCTCGTCCTTGGAGAAGAAGCCGGCGAGCCCCGGGATGCCGGCGATCGCCATGCAGCCGATCAGGAAGGTCCAGTGGGTGGTGGGCATGTACTTCTTGACGTTGCCCATCTTCCACATGTCGAGCTCGTCGTGGAGCGCGTGCATGACCGAGCCGGCGCCCAGGAACAGCAGCGCCTTGAAGAAGGCGTGGGTGACGAGGTGGAAGATGCCGACCGAGAAGGCGCCGACGCCGCAGGCCATCACCATGTAGCCGAGCTGGCTGACGGTCGAGTAGGCGAGCACTCGCTTGATGTCGTTTTGCACCAGCGCGATGGTGGCGGCGAGCAGCGCCGTCGCCGCGCCGACGACCGCCACCGTGGTCATGGCGAACGGGGAGAGCGCGAACAGGGCGCTGGAGCGGGCGATCATGTAGACGCCCGCGGTCACCATGGTGGCCGCGTGGATCAGCGCCGAGACCGGCGTCGGGCCCTCCATGGCGTCGGGCAGCCAGACGTACAGCGGGATCTGGGCGCTCTTGCCGGCGGCGCCGATCAGCAGGAACAGGCAGGCCGCGGTGATCGCCCCGGCGCCGGCCTCCATCTCCTGGGCGGCCCCGAACACCTGCGCATACTGCATCGACCCGAAGGTGAAGAAGATCGTGAAGACGCCGAGGATGAAGCCGAGGTCGCCGACGCGGTTGACGATGAACGCCTTCTTGCCGGCGTCGCCCGCCGAGCGCTTGCCGATGTAGTAGCCGATCAGCAGGTACGAGCACAGCCCGACCCCCTCCCAGCCGATGAACATCAGGCCGTAGGAGCTGCCGAGCACCAGGATCAGCATGAAGAAGACGAAGAGGTTCAGGTAGGTGAAGAAGCGATAGAAGCCCTCGTCGCCGTGCATGTAGCCGGCGGCGTAGACGTGGATCAGAAAGCCGACGCCGGTGACTACCAGGATCATCACCGCCGACAGCGGATCGAGCAGGAAGGCGAAGGGAACCGTGAACGTCGCCGTCTCCTCCACCGCGTCGCCGGACAGGTGCGCCACCCCGGAGGGGATCCAGTCGTACAGCACGATCTCGACGTGGCGCTCCTCGCTGGGGAGCTGCGCCAGGGCCGCCACGGCGCCCGCCGAGATGATGAAGGAGGCCAGCACGGTCGCGCAGGCGATCCCGGCGATGACCTTCTCGCTCTTGATGCGCCTGCCGAAAAGCCCGTTGATCGCCACGCCCGCCAGGGGGATGAGCGGCACGAGCCAGAAGAGGTCAAGCAAGATCGATCAGCCTTTCAGCAGGTTGAACTCGTCGACGTTTACCACGTCGCGATTGCGGAACAGCGCGATCACCAGGCCCAGGCCGATGGCCACCTCGGCGGCGGCGATGGTGATGGTGAAGATCGAGAAGATCTGCCCGGTCAGATCGGGATGAAAACGGGAGACCGCGACCAGGTTGATGTTGGCGGCGTTGAACATCAGCTCGAGCGCCATCAGCACCAGGATCACGTTGCGGCGCGCCAGCACGCCGATGGCGCCGATGGCGAACAGCAGCGCCGAGAGCAGCAGATAGTGGTTGAGGCCGATGCCTTCCATGTCAGATTCGTTTCTTGGCCAGGTAAATCGCGCCGATCATGGCCACCAGCAGCAGCACGGAGACCACCTCGAAGGGCAGCAGGTAGTCGGTGTAGAGCGACATGCCGATGGTCTCGATGTTGCCGTCGAGGCCGCGCAGCACGGCATCGATCTGTTCGGGGGAAGGCTCTCCGTGCTCGCGGCTGCCGGCCCACAGCAGGAAGCCCACCTCGGCGGTCAGCACCACGACCAGCAACAGCGCCGGCAGCCACTGGCGTTGCAGGTACTCCTCGTGCTGCACGTCGCCGAGGTTCACCAGCATGATGACGAACAGGAAGAGCACGACGATGCCGCCGGCGTAGACCAGCACCTGGACGGCGGCGATGAACTCCGCCTCCAGGAGGATGAACAAGGCACCGACGCCTATGAAGGAGGTCACCATCCAGACGACCGACCGCACCAGACTGCGGCTGGTGACCATCGCCACGGCGCCGCCGAGGATGATCGCCGAAATGATGTAGAAGGCTGCTTGCTCGGCCATTAGCGCTCGTAGTGGACGATCGCGTGCCCCTTGTGGAGGATCGCGAGGTCGTGGACCAGGTCGGCGCGATTGTAGACGGCGCCTTCGAACTCGTTGGAGTGATAGATCGCGTCGACCGGGCAGACCTCCTCGCAGAGGCCGCAGAAGAGGCAGCGGGCGTGGTCGATGTAGAAGAAGGTCGCGTACTTCGAGCCCTTGCCCAGCCCCTTTTCGCCCTCCAGGACGATGCAGTTGTCCGGGCAGGCCTTCTCGCACAGGAAGCAGGCGATGCAGAGGTCGTCGTCGACCCGCAGGATGCCGCGGAAGTTGGGGTGCAGGACGCTGCGCTCGAGCGGATAGCGGACCGTCACGTTGGGCTTGAAGGTGTAGCGCAGCGTCGTCCACAGCCCGGTCAACAGATCGGTCAGCAGCGCATTGGCGGCCAGGCTTTTCTTCGGAGCCGACATCTCGGTTCCTTCGTTCGTTTGTCGGCCGCCGGGCTCAGCCGGCGACGGAATCGATGATCAAGAGCGCCAGTCCGGTGGCGAACAGGTTGGCGATCGCCAGCGGGATGAATACCTTCCAGCCGAGGCCCATCAGCTGATCGTAGCGATAGCGAGGATAGGTGCCCCGGATCCAGATGAAGAAGTAGATGAAGAATCCCACCTTGAGGACGAACCAGGTGAACCCCGGGATCAGGTCCAGGAACCCCAGCAGCTCGACGTTGGGGAAGGGCCGCATCCAGCCGCCCAGGTACAGGGTCACCAGCAGCCCGCTCATCACCACCATGGCGGCGTACTCGCCGAGCATGAAGAAGGACCAGCGGAACCCCGAGTACTCGGTGAAGTAGCCGGCCACCAGCTCGCTCTCGGCCTCGGGGAGGTCAAAGGGCAGGCGGTTGGTCTCGGCCACCATGGCGATGATGAAGAGGACGAAGCCGACCGGCTGCACGAAGACGTACCAGAGGCCGGATTGCCGCTGCGCCTCGATGATGCCGGAAAGCGACAGGGTGCCGGCGATCATCAGCGTCGCCAGGACCGTGAAGGCGAGGGCGACCTCGTAGGAGACCATCTGCGCCGCCGAGCGCAGGCCGCCGAGCAGCGGATACTTGGAGTTGCTCGCCCAGCCGCCCAGCACGATCGAGTAGGTCGACAGGCTCATCACCGCGAGCAGCGCCAGGACGCCGACGTTGACGTCGACGATGCTGAGGCTGACGTCGTAGCCGAAGGCGGTGAACCCTTCGCCCATGGGCAGGAACGCCATCGCGGTCAGGCCGACGACCAGCAGGATGATCGGCGCGATCTTGAAGATGAACACGTCGGCGGTGCGCGGCGCGATGTCTTCCTTGGTCAGCAGCTTGACGGCGTCGGCGATCGGCTGCAGCAGCCCCCAGGGGCCGACCCGCATCGGCCCCAGGCGGCTCTGGATGAAGGCCAGCACCTTGCGCTCGACGTAGACGATGTAGCCGACCAGCAGCGGGAAGATCAGCAGGATCGCCAGGATCAGGATCAGCGGGATGACGACGAAGTCGGAGAGCGGCGTGTTGTTCATCGATCGACGTCTCCCAGGACGATGTCGATGCTGCCGATCACGGTCACCACGTCGGCCACCAGCAGGCCCTTGACCATCTGGGTGATCGCCTGCAGGTTGACGAACGACGGCGCCCGGATCTTGCACTTGTAGGGCGTGTCGGAGCCGTCGGCGATGATGTAGTAGCCGAGCTCGCCGCGCGGCGATTCAATGACGTGATAGGCCTCGGCGCCGGCCTCGATCTTGAGCATCCTGGGGACCTTCCCGGAGATCGGCCCCTCGGGCAACCTCTCTAGGCACTGCTCGACGATCTTCACCGACTCGCGCATCTCCTTGAGGCGCACCTCGTAACGGGCGTAGGAGTCGCAGTCGTTGCTGGTGGCGATCTCGAAGTCGACCTTGTCGTAGGCGGCATACGGCATGACCTTGCGGATGTCGTAGGGGACGCCGGAGGCGCGCAGCAGCGGGCCGGAAAGCCCCATGTCGATGGCGTCCTCAGCGCTGATCACGCCGACGCCGACGGTACGGTCGATCCAGATCCGGTTCTTGGTCAGCAGCGCCTCGTACTCGTCGACGCGGTCGGGGAAGGTCTTGCAGAAGCCGAGGACGGCCTTGACCCATCCGTCGGGAAGGTCGCGGCGCAGGCCGCCGGGGCGGAAGGCGGTGGTGGTCAAGCGGTCGCCGAGCGCCGCCTCGAAGAAGTCGAGGATCACCTCGCGCTCGCGAATCGTCCACATCAGCATCGTCTGGGCGCCGATGTCGAGGGCGTGGGTCCCGAGCCAGATCAGGTGGCTGGCGATGCGTGACAGCTCGCAGATCGCGGTGCGCACGTACAGGGCCCGCTCCGAGACCTCGTAGCCGCCGATCTTCTCGACGGTCTCGACGTAGCCGAGGTTGTTGTTGGGCGCCGCGAGGTAGTCGGTGCGGTCGGTGAACGGCACGTTCTTGTAGTAGTTGCGGGTCTCGCAGAGCTTCTCGGTGCCGCGGTGCAGGTAGCCGATCACCGGCTTGCAATCGACGATGGTCTCGCCGTCGAGCGTCAGGACCAGGCGCAGCACCCCGTGTGTCGAGGGGTGCTGGGGTCCCATGTTGAGCTCCATGTCGCGCGTCTTCAGCATGGTCGTCGGCGGGCCGTCGGGTTATCAGCTTTCATTCGATTCGTCGGACGTCTCGGGCTCGGCGGCGGCCGGCGGCTTCGGGGTCCACAGAGCGCCAACGATGCCGGGGGAGGCCAGCTCGCGCTCCTTCTCGGTCATCTCGTAGTCGCCGCGGATGCGGTCGAAGCGGCCGCCGCGAAAGGCCGCCTGCTGGCGGGTCAGCAGCTCGAGGTTGGGGCCCTCGAGCGGGTAGTCCTTGCGCAGCGGGAATCCTTCCCAGTCCTCGGGGAGGAAGATGCGCTCGAGCTCGGGATGGCCGAGGAACTCGACGCCGTACAGGTCATAAGCCTCGCGCTCGTGCCAGTTGGCGGTGCCCCAGATGTCCGACACGGTGGGGACGCCTTCGCCGTCCGCGCAGCCGACCTTGACGGTCAAGCGATGGTTCTTGGCGATCGAGTAGAGGTGATAGACGACATCGAAGCGGGGCGAGCGCTCGGTCCAATCGATGGCGGTCAGGTCCGCCAGGTAGTCGAAGCGCGTCGCCGCGTCGTCGCGGAGCCAGCCGAGCACCTCGAGCAGGTCGCCGGCGCCGACGCGGACGATCGGGTCGCCGCCGGCGTCGGCGCCCTCTTCCTGCACGGCCGACGGGAACCGCGCCAGCAGCGCGCTGACCAGCGGATGGGGCGGTGGCGGGGCCGCCGCCTCGTTTTCCGAAGGCGTGCTCGCGGCGCCCGCGGGCGGCGTTTCGGCTCCGTTTTCCGGCTTTTCGTCGGCCATCGGTTCTGTATCTGTCTCGGGGCTGCTGCCGGCATCGGCCGGCGGGATGCTACTTGCGCAGGACGTGCATCTCGTCGATCTTGTCCTGCAGCCTCAGGACGCCGTACAGCAAGGCCTCGGGGCGCGGCGGGCAGCCGGGCACGGAAACATCCACGGGTACGATGCGGTCGACGCCCTGCAGGACGCTGTAGGTCGGGTAGGGGCCGCCGCAGGTCGAGCAAGATCCCATCGAGATCACCCATTTCGGGTCCGGCATCTGATCGTAGAGCCGCTTGATGATCGGCGCCATCTTCAGGGTCACGGTGCCGGCGACGATCATCAGGTCGGCCTGGCGCGGCGTGGCGCGAAATACCTCTGCCCCGTAGCGCGCCATGTCGAAGCGCGAGCAGGTGGTGACGATCATCTCGATGGCGCAGCAGGCGAGGCCGAAGGTCATCGGCCAGATCGCCGATTTCCTCGCCCAGCTGATCACCCCGTCCACCGTGGTGGTCAGGATGTTCTCTTCGAACTTGTTCTCGGCTAGACCCATTCGAGCGCCCCACGCTTCCAGGCATATGCGTAGCCGAAGATCAGAATGGCGATGAAGATGAACATCTCGATGAAGCCGAAGAGCGCCAGGCTGCGGTACTGAACCGCCCAGGGGAACAGGAACACCGTCTCGACGTCGAAGATCAGGAACAGCATGGCGACGATGTAGTAGCGCACCGAGAAGCGCTGGCGGGCGTCGCGGATCGGCTCGACGCCGCACTCGTACGGCTCCAGCTTGCCTTCCTGGTCGCGGCCCGCCGGGCGGATCAGGCTGCCGGCCACCAGGCCGACGACGGCGAAGATCGCCGCGGCGACGGCGAACAGGGCGAGCGGGAGGTACGCGGCCATGGCAGGGACCTAGTGGCGTGTCCTCGGAGAGGAGCAAAAGTAGATGCTGGCGAACCAACGGTTTTCTACCATAGGCCCCCGGGGCTGTCAATCAAGCGAGGCGCTCGCCGATCCTCGTATCTGATTGAAAAAAAAAGTACTTACTGGCGCCCTACTTTCTCAGTGTCCAGAGCAATGGGAGCCACAGCTCGCGCGCCAACGGCACCTCGCGATCGTTGAGGAGAATCGTCAGTCGATCGGCCCCGACCGCCGCTTCGAGCAGGTGATAGAGTTCGTGGAACTCCTCGATCTGGGCCAGCGAAAACGTCGTCCGGTGCCGCCGGGTGCGCGCTTCGCCGACGGGCTCCGCGACCGTATGGGAGATGGCCCCGGACGCCAGCGCACGGGCCGACTCGCCGATCTCACCTTCGAGCTGCGGGTAGACGGCCGTCACCCTGAAGGGTCCGTCGATCCGATCGGGGTAGAGCAGCCGGGCGAGCTCCGGGCTCAAGGTCTCCAGGAGCGCGGCGTCTTCGGGGGCGAGGTCATCGACCATGGCGGCGCAGCCTAGCAAGCAAAAAAGGGCCAAACAACCGGCGACGGCGCTGCTGCGCCGGTTGCCCGCGGTCGACAAGGTCTGCGCGCTTCCGGAGTTGCTGCCCCTGGTCTCGGACAAGGGCTACGGACGCGGCTTCGTCGCCCGCGCCGTCGCCGTCCACCTCGACGAGATCCGCGCCGCCGTGCGCGCCGGCGAGCTCGACGCGGAAGGTCTCGAGGCTCGTCTCGACGACCTGCCGGGCGGCGTCAGGCGCGCCGCCGCGGCTTTGGCGGCGCCACACCTGCGGCCGGTGATCAATGCCACCGGTGTCGTCGTGCACACCAACCTGGGCCGCTCGCCGTGGCCGGCGGTCGCGGTGCAGGCAGCCGCCCTCGCCGGCCGCTACCTCAACCTCGAGCTGGACCTTGTGGGCGGCGGCCGCGGCCAGCGCGCCGTCGCCATCGAGCGGCTCGTCGGCGAGCTGCTCAACGGCGCCGCGGCAGCGGTGGTGAACAACAATGCCGCCGCCGTCCTGCTCGTTCTCAACACGCTGGCCGAAGGCAAGGAGGTGGTCGTGTCGCGCGGCCAGCTCGTCGAGATCGGCGGCTCGTTCCGGATCCCCGAGGTGATGGTCAAGAGCCAGTCGATCCTCCGCGAGGTGGGGACCACCAACCGGACGCGCCTGGCCGACTTCGAGGCGGCGATCGGTCCGCACACCGGCGCCCTGCTGAGCGTGCACCCGAGCAACTACAGGGTCGTGGGGTTCACCGAGGAGGTCGATCTCGCCGACCTGGTGGCGCTGGGGGCCGAGCGCGGGGTCGCGGTGGTCGAGGACCTGGGAAGCGGCTGCTTGATCGACCCCGCCGAGCTCGGCATCTCCGGCGAGCCCGGCGTCGCGGAGCGTCTCGGCACCGGTGTCGACCTGGTGACCTTCTCCGGCGACAAGCTGCTGGGCGGGCCGCAGGCCGGCTTCATCGTCGGCAAGCCCGACCACGTCCGGCGGGTGCGCAGCAACCCGCTGTACCGCGCCCTGCGCATCGACAAGGCCACCACCCTGGCGCTGGAGGCGACCCTCGCCGCCTACCTGACCGGCCGCCTCGATGACATCCCGACGCTGGCAATGCTGCGGGCGACGCCCGAGGAGCTCGAGCCCCGCGCCCGTGCCCTGGCCACCGCCATCGGGGATCGACTCGCCGGCTCGCCTTCGGCGTCTACGCCAAAGGCCCAATCCGGCGGTCGCTCGGGTGAGGCCGAATCCGGCCCCGGCGGCCGCAGCTCTGGCGCCAACCCTCCAGCCCCATCGATCGAGATCATCCCCGTCGACTCGCAGGTCGGCGGCGGCGCCGCCCCCGGCTGCGACCTCCCCTCCTTCGCCCTCGCCCTCGCCTGGCCCGCCGGCCCCGACGACCTCATGGCCCGCCTGCGCGCCGCCGCCCCCCCGATCATCGCCCGCATCCTCGACGACCGCGTCGTGCTCGACGTCCGCACCATCCTCCCGGACGAAGACGAGACGTTCGTAGCGGCGATCACCCAGGTGCTGGCCGCGAAGACCTGACTCGCTTCGTCGCCGGGAGGCGTTTCGTTCTCGAGCGTTTCTCGCCGGCCTTTCGAACACTTTTCGGCCGTAGGAGCCCGTGGCCGGCGTAAGGGATCGTGTTTGCGCGCAAGCTGCGCGACGATGAAGGGAAGGATTGGGCAGAAGGGCCTTCCGCGCCAGCTTCACGTAAGCCATGGCGGCGCGTCTCCTTGACAGATTAGGAGAACGATTGCTACTCTCTCCTAACTCACATAGGAGAGACCGTGACCCCCTCAGCCAACCTCCTCCCTGGCACCCTCGACCTACTGATCCTGAAGGCCGTATCGCTCGGCGATGTTCATGGCTACGGCGTCCTGCTGCGCATCGAGCAAATCTCGGGCGGCGCCTTGGAGATCCAGCAGGGCGCCCTCTACCCGGCCCTCTACCGCCTCGAGCACCAGGGGCTCATCGAGAGTGAATGGGGCAGGTCCGACAATAACCGTCGCGCCAAGTTCTACCGGCTGACGAAGGCCGGCAGGCGCCGCCTCGGAGAACAGGCGGCGAGCTGGACACGCCTCGCAGACGCCATGGCGATGGTGCTCGACGCGACGCCGCAGGAGATCTGAGCGGTGTGGATCATGGATTGGCTGGGGGGCCTGCTTGCCCGTTTCCACTCCTTGCTCCGTGGCCTCGGTAGCCGATCCACTGTCGAAGCGGAGACGCGTGAGGAGTTTCGCCACCACATCGAGCTCCGCACACAGGATCTGATTCGCCGCGGCGTACCTCCCCGAGAAGCGGCCCGGCGAGCCCATCTGGAGTTCGGTCACGTGGAGACACACCGGGAGCACGCACGTGCCGCGAGGGGGCTGAGGCTCGTCGACCAGCTTCGCTTCTCGTGGATCGACGTGAAGCTGGGCGTGAGGATGCTTCGCAAGCATCCCGGGCTCACCCTCGTCTCGGTGTTCGCCCTGGCCGTCGCCATTCCGGTGGGCCTTGCACCCTTGCAGGTCTTCAGCGCCTTTCGGGCACCGCTACCCGTCCGGGATGGCGATCGAATCCGCGCGATTCGCTACTACAACGTCGGCACGAGCGGACCTACGGCTCGGGGGGCGTCACTGTACGAGCTCAACGTGTGGCGTGAGGCGCTGACGAGCTTCGAGGCGCTCGCGGCGTACCGCACGGGAGCGTACTCCGTCGCGTCCGGAAGCGGGCCGGGTCCCCGGGTTTCCGGCGCGGAAGTCACCGCGAGCACCTTCGGGATCCTGGGGGTGGCGCCGCTCATGGGTCGCACGCTGGGGGAGGGCGACGAGGCGGTCGGCGCGCCCGACGTGGTCCTCATCGGCCGCGATGTCTGGATGGGCCGCTTCGACGGTGACCCGGAGATCGTGGGCCGGCAGGTCGCGATCGCGGGGGTTCCCCACACGGTGGTCGGGGTGATGCCCGGGGGCTTCCGATTCCCGCACTCGCAGCAACTCTGGATCCCGTTGCGGCAGCCGCCCACGAACGGCCCGGCCGAGGGAGATCCCTTGTGGATCTTCGGACGCCTCGGCGATGGCGTCAGCGAGGCGGAGGCCCACGCCGAGGTGGTTGCCCTCGGGGACCGCATGTCGGAGGCCTTTCCGGAAATGCGCGCCGGCCTGCGCGGCGAGGTCGTGCCCTTCGGATTGACGCTGTTCGCCCTGCCGCGGCAGAGCTTCGTCACGATCCCCGAGTTCTATGGCGTCCAGCTCGCGGGACTTCTCCTGTTGTTCGTCGCCTGCGCGAACGTGGCGATGCTCATGCTCGCTCGGTCGGCCACGCGCTTCCGGGAGCTGGCGGTGCGAGCGGCCCTGGGTGCGAGCCGATGGCGCGTGCTCTCCCAGATGTTCGCCGAGACCCTGGTGCTGACGCTGCTCGCGACGGGCCTGGGACTCCTTGCCGCCGACCGGCTCTACGGCTGGCTATTTCGCCAGCTCGTGCCCGATTCAGGAGGGGCGCTCTTCCCGTACTGGCTCGACCTCGGCGTGACCGCCGAAGTGGTGCTGTGGGGGATCGCCCTCGCGGCGCTGAGCGCGGTGCTGGCGGGCGTTCTGCCGGCCCTGAAGGTCACCGGGCGCGGCGTGCAGCAGAGCATCCAGCGCCTCTCGGCGGGGCGGTCGGGCGTGCGGTTCGGCGGCGCGACGAGCGCGCTGATCGTGCTCGACGTCGCGCTCACGGTGGTGGCGGTCGGCTTCGGCACGCTGATGACGAACCGCCTGCTGGAGCCGGGACGGCGCGCCGACCTCGTGGGCATTGCGGCCGAGGAGTATCTCGCCGTCACGGTCGATCTCGTGGACGACCTCGTGGCCGATCTTCCGGAGGACCAGCTCGAAGGGCGCCTGGCCCGCACGCAGCAGTCGCTGATCGAGCGACTCGAGGCCGAGCCGCGAGTGCGGGCTGTCGCGGCGGCGAGCGTGCTGCCTCGCATGGAGCCCCCTATGCGAGAGATCGAGATCGAGGTGCCCGGGCAGAGCGACACTCTGCGTCGGCCCGTGCATACGATCCGCGTCGATCCCGGGTTCTTCGAGGCGCTGGAGCAACCGATTCTGAGCGGGCGCGGCTTCGTGCGCAGCGACGTCTCCCCCATCTCCGTGTTGCCCGAGGGTGCGGACGGCACGGCCGTAATCGTCAACACCGCGTTCGCGGAGCAGACGCTCGGCGGTCGCAACCCGATCGGGCGCCGCATCCGCTTCGTTTCGGAGGACGAGACCGAATCGGAAGACGAGACCCAACCGCCGCGTTGGTATCGGATCGTCGGCGTCGTCGGGCCCCTGGGGGTGAACATCCTCAGCCCGAACGGCGGTGAGGCGGTCTACCTACCCGCCGCTCCCGGACAGATCCGCCCCCTCCGCCTCGCCATCCATGTTGGCGCGGCGCCCGAGGAGTTCACGCCCAGGCTGCGGGAGATCGTGGGCGAGGTGGACCCCTTGGCCACGATCGACGAGTGGAGAGAGCCGAGGGCGCTCAGCTGGTTCGTACCCGTCGACTGGTGGCTCGATCTCGTGGTGCAGTCGGGGCTCGCCGCCCTCACCCTGATCCTCACCTCGCTGGCGGTCTCCAGCCTCTACGCCATCATGTCCTTCGCCGTCGCGGAGCGGGCGCGCGAGATCGGCATCCGCACGGCGCTCGGAGCGGGCCGCGGGGCGGTCGCGCTGGCGGTTGGCAGGAGGGCGCTCTGGCAGATTGGCCTCGGCGTGCTCCTCGGCACGCCGGGCGTCGTCTGGCTGTTCTTCCGCATGCGGGGGTACGCGGGGATCGAGCTGACGGGCCCCGCCATGGTCGTCAGCGCCCTGTTGCCCGGGCTCGCGGTGCTCGTGCTGATTGCCGCGCTCGCTTGCACGGCGCCGACGCTGCGCGCGCTCAGGATCGATCCCAACGAGGTGCTGAAGACAGAAGGTTGAGCGCGGGCGGAGGCGCGCGCTTCGATCTCGGCACGTGGAGATAGCTCGATCACGCCGGGGCTCGAGCGCACGCTACCCGCCGTGCGTAGACGGTCTACACAAAATAAAGTAGACTGTCTACACCATGAAAACCGACCGCGTCGGGCTGCTCCAGGGCACGCTCGATCTGCTCATCCTACGTACCTTGCGCTTTGGCGCCAGCCACGGACACGCCATCGCGAAGCACATCCAGCGGACGTCGGAGGACCTCCTGCAGATCGAGACGGGCTCCCTCTACCCGGCGCTGCACCGCCTCGAGGCGCAGGGCTGGATCGAGGGGTCGTGGGGGACGTCGGAGAAGGGCAAGCGGGCCAAGTACTACCGGCTGACCGCTGAAGGGCGGCGGCAGCTCGACGCAGCCCGGACGAAGTGGGAGACGTTCGCCCGCGCTGTCGACTTGGTCCTGAAACCGGCTGAAGGAGAGGGGTCGTGAGACGATTGCTGAACCGGTTGTGGTGGCTGTCCCGTCGGCGCCGACGCGAGGCCGAGATCCGCGCCGAGCTCGAGTTCCACCTCGAGGAGGAGGCGGAGGAAGCCCGAGCCGACGGCCTGAGCGAGAGCGAAGCGCGGCGGGCGGCGCGCCTCGATCTCGGCAACCCGGTTGCGCTGCAGGAAAGCATCCGCGACGCATGGGGCTGGGCATGGCTCGAGCACGCGGCCCAGGACGTACGCTACGCGGCGCGCCTGTTCCGGCGACGACCGGCGTTCACGATCGCGGCCATCCTCACGCTGGCCCTGGGCATCGGCGGCGGGACCGCCGTCTTCAGCCTCAACCAGGCGTTGCTCGTGCGTCACCTGCCGGTCGAGAGGCCCGACGAGCTCGTCCGTCTCATCGAACCGCGGCCCGACCTGTCGCGCACCCTCGAAGAGTTCACCATCGCCACGCACGACCGGCTGCGCGAGGCGAGCCGAACGCTCTCGGGGGTCATCGGTAGCAGCAGGAGCTTCGGTCCCCGCGAGATCACCGTCGACGGGCAACGTAGGCTGGCGAGCCGGCAGCTCGTGTCGGACAACTACTTCGACGTGCTCGGCGTCGGCGCGCAGCGGGGCCGTGCCTTTCACGAGCCTGGCGCCGGCCTCTCCGATCCGCTCGTGGCCGTGATCAGCGCGGACTACTGGCGAACGGAGTATGCCTCGAGCACCGATGCGATCGGCGCTCGATTCCACGTCGGGAATCGCGAATACACCATCGTCGGTGTCGCCCAGCCGGGATTCCGCGGCACCGACGTCGACGTGCCGACCGACATCTGGATGCTGGTGGATCAGCTGGTGGCGCGGGCGGACGAGGACCGTGCGCGCGGCCGCTTGATGCACGTGATGGGTCGGCTGGCACCCGGCACCACGCCCGCGCGGGCGGCCGCCGAGGTGTCGACGATCCTCGGCCGACCGTTCGAGCTCGCCGACGGCGCGATCGGCTACTCGAGGCTTCGCGGACGCCTCTCGCAGCCGCTGCTGCTGGTCGCCATCATCGTCGGCTTCGTGCTGCTGATCGCCTGTGCGAATCTCGCCAATCTCATGCTGGCAGGCACCAAGGCGCGCGAGCGCGAGCTGTCCGTCAGGACGGCGATCGGCGCCTCGAGGATGCGAGTGGTCCGGCAGCTCGTGACCGAGGGGCTGGTCCTCGCCGCGTCCGGAGGTGCGCTTGCGCTCGGCGTCGCGGCGTGGACCAGCAGCGCCCTGCTCGCCTTCCTGCCGCCGGACGACGCTGGGGCGCTGCCGAACCTACGCTTCACGCTCGATGCCGGCGTCCTGGGCTTCGCCGCATTGCTGACCTGCGGCACCTGCCTGCTCTTCACGGTCGTGCCGGCGCTGCGCGCCACCGGCCGTCTCGACCAGACCGACCTCAGGTCAAGAACCGGTGCGGGGGCGCGCGGATACGGCCGGCTGGGCCGCACGCTGCTCGTCGGCCAGGTGGTTTTGTGCACGGCGTTGCTCGTCGTCGCCGGCGTGTTCGTGCGCACCCTCGGGAATCTCCGCGG
>DASWHK010000345.1:0-13043 GCA_036398215.1 Acidobacteriota bacterium
CGGCCCGCGCTCGATCGCCAGGGCGTGGTCGATGTCGCTGCCGCAGGACGAGCGGCCGATGCTGCTGCACAACAACGAGAACCCCCTGGGGCCGGGCGACCGGGTCCAGGCGGCGATGAACCGGGCCCTCGAGGGCGGCCGGGGCGGCCGTTACCCCGGCGGTGTCGACCTCCGCGGAGCGATCGCCAGGGCCGAAGGCATCCCCGCCGAGAACGTCATGATCGGCAACGGCTCGACGCAGCTGTTGCGCACCTGTACGAAGGTGTTCACCTCGTCGACCAAGCCGCTGGTCACCGGCGCGCCTTCGTACGAGGAGTGCACCCAGTACGCGCAACTGATCGGCAGCCCGGTCGTCGAGGTGCCGCTGGATGCCGACATGATGCTCGACCTGAACGCCATGGCCGACGCCTCCAGGGGCGCCGGCATGGTGTTTCTGAACAACCCCAACAACCCGACCGGCACGCTGCACACGGCCGATGCGGTGGGGGCGTTCATCGAGCGCCTGCGTCGCGAGTCGCCCGACACCATGATCGTCGTCGACGAGGCCTACCACGACTACGTGACCGATCCGCGCCACCAGACGCAGATCCCGCGGGCCACGAGCGACACCCACGTCATCGTTGCCCGTACCTTCTCGAAGGCCCACGGCATGGCGGGTATGCGCATCGGCTGGGCGGTGGCCCACCCTGACGCCATCTCCAAGATGCGCGCCTGGCACTACGGGCTGAGCCTCAACATCCCGTCGTTGCTCGGCGCGGAGACCTCGATCCAGGACAAGGGTCGGGTCGAGGAGGAGGCCGATCGCAACACCGAGGCTCGCGCCTACACCATCGACTGGTTCAATCGCCATGGGATGGGCGCCACCGACTCGCAGTGCAACTTCATCTTCGCCAACACGGGGATGAACGCGCGCGGGTTCCGCGAGGGCTGCGCGGCGCGCAACATCGTGGTCGGCCGCGACTTCCCGCCCTATCAGGACGGCTGGGCGCGCATCTCGATCAGCACGATCGACGACATGCGTCGCGCCACCAGGGCCTTCGCTGAGGTCCTCGGCGTCAGCGCGGAGGCCGCAGCGGCGTAACCATGGGCACGCGAACGAGGGCCGCCGCGACGGCTGCGGCGGTGGTCATCACGGTATCGGTGTGCGTTGGCCTGTCGCGCGCCGCGCAGCAGAGCGGCAAGACGATTCGTGACGGGGTCTTCAACGCCGCCCAGGTCGAGCGCGGCACTCGGGTGTTCGACAGCGTCTGCGGCGAGTGCCATCCCAAGGAGGACTTCGGCCCGCTCTTCATGGGCGGCTGGACCGGCGCCACCGTCGATGAGCTGTTCGTGCAGGTGCAGGGGACGATGCCCTACGAGAGCCCGGGGGCGCTCAAGGACGCCGAGTACCTGGACGTGCTCACCTACATCTTCAGCCTCAACGGCGCCAAGCCGGGCGACCAGGCGCTGGTGGCGGGCAGCGACGCCCTCAAGGAGATCCGCATCGACGGCCCCTACGAGTGGAAGGGGGAGGGTGAGGCGCGGCTTCGCTCCGCGAGATAGACCGGTGAGAGGCCGGTTTGGCGCCCGGGGGCGGAAGCGCCCCACGGGGCTGGACGCGAGCCTGGCGGCCGTGACCCTGCTGATCGGCGCGGCCCTGGGACAGACCGGCGGAGCGCAGGCCGTTCCCGGGACGCCGGCAGCGACCACCCCCCAGCATGGCGCCGCCGGCGGTGAGTGGCGCTTCCATCGCGGCGACATGGCGGCGACGCAGTACTCGCCGCTCGCTCAGATCGACCGCCACAACGTCGCCGAGCTGCGGATCGCCTGGACGTGGACGGCGCAGAACTTCGGTCCGCGACCCGAGCTGCGCAGCGAGACCACCCCGCTGATGATCGACGGGGTCCTCTATGCCACCGCCGGCAGCCGCCGCAGCGTCGTGGCCATCGACCCGGGGACCGGCGAAACCCTGTGGATGTACCGGCTCGACGAGGGCGAGCGCGGCGCCGAGGCGCCGCGACCCAACTCGGGGCGGGGAGTGGCCTACTGGACCCCCGGCGAAGGCCCGCTTGGCGCGCGCATCTTCGTGGTGACGCCCGGGTTCCACCTGGTGGCGCTGGATGCGGCCAGCGGCCATCCGGTCCAGGAGTTCGGCGAGGACGGCGTCCTCGACCTGATGGTGGGCGTTCGCGGCGACATATCACCGGTCGGCCGCATCGGCTCCAGCTCGCCGCCGGTGATCGTCGGCGACGTGGTGATCGTCGGCTCGGCGCAGGAGGTCGGCATGCTCCCGGACTCGCGCCGCAACATCAAGGGCGACGTGCGCGGCTTCGACGCCCGCACCGGCGAGCTGGTGTGGACGTTCCATACCGTGCCGTTGCCGGGCGAGCCCGGCCACGAGACCTGGGAGGACGGCTCTGCGGAGTACACCGGCAACGCCGGCGTCTGGGCGCCGTTCTCGGCCGATCCCGAGCTCGGCTACGTCTACCTGCCGGTGGAGGCCGCCACCAGCGACATGTACGGGGGCCACCGGCCGGGCGACAACCTGTTCTCGAGCAGCCTGGTGTGCCTGGATGCGCGCACTGGCGAGAGGATCTGGCATTACCAGCTCATCCACCACGACATCTGGGACTGGGACACCCCGGCGCCGCCGATCCTCGTCGACGTCGTCGCCGGCGGCCGTCCGGTCAAGGCGGTGGTCCAGGTGACCAAGCAGGCCTGGGCCTACGTGTTCGACCGGGTGACCGGCGAGCCGCTGTGGCCGATCGAGGAGCGTCCGGTGCCGCCGTCCGACGTCCCCGGCGAGAGGACCTCCCCGACCCAGCCGCACCCGACGCGGCCGGCGCCCTTCGACAGGCAAGGGTTCGCGGAGGACGACCTGATCGATTTCACGCCGGAGCTGCGCGCCCAGGCGCTCGAGCTGGTCGCCGAGTACCGGATGGGTCCGATCTTCACGCCGCCGTCGCTGATCGGCGGCCCCGACGGCGCCAGCGGCACGCTCATGCTGCCCAACGCGATCGGCGGGGCGAACTGGGAGGGAGGCGCGGTCGACCCCGAGACCGGCATCCTGTACGTGGGCTCGCACACCTCGCCGGGCGTCCTCGGCCTACGCCCCGCCGATCCGGAGCGCAGCGACGTCGACTACTGGGCCGGCGGCCGGGCGCCGCGAATGGCCCGCGGCCTCCCGGTGGTCAAGCCACCATGGGGCAGGATCACGGCGATCGACCTGAACACCGGCGAGCACGTCTGGATGCTCGCCAACGGCGATACGCCCGAGCAGATCGCCGAGCACCCGGCGTTGGCCGGCGTGCAGCTACCGCGCACCGGAAAGCCGTCGCGGGCGGGATTGCTGGTCACCAAGACGCTGCTGTTCGCCGGCGAGGGCCTCAGCGGCGACGCGGTCTTCCGCGCCCACGACAAGGCCAGCGGCGAGATCGTCGCCGAGATCGAGTTGCCGGCCACCCAGAGCGGGGTCCCGATGACCTACATGCACGGCGGCCGGCAGTACATCGTCATGGCGGTGGGCGGCCGCGGATTCCCCGCCGGGCTGGTGGCGCTGGCCTTGCCCGATTAGCCTGACCCTTGCGCGCGCGCCGCCGTGACCCGTTGAGAAGGTCGGGCTAGCGGCCGGCGACGACGGGGTTGCGGAGGACGCCGACGCCCTCGACCTCGATCTCGACCACGTCGCCGGGCTTCATCGCCTGCGTGCTTCCCGGCGTCCCGGTGAAGATGACGTCGCCCGGATAGAGGGTCACGTACCGGCTGACGTAGCTGACGATCTGGTCGACGCCGAAGAGGAGGTCCTTGCTGCTCTCGGACTGCCGCACCTCGCCGTTGAGGCGCGTCTGCACCAGCAGGTCGTCGTAGTTGAGGCCGGTGACGATCGCCGGCCCGATCGGCCCGAAGGTGTCCGCCGCCTTGGCGCGCAGCCACTGGAGATCGCCGCGTTGCCAGCCGCGCTCGGAGACGTCGTTGCCGGCGGTGACCCCGAAGATGTAGTCGGGAGCATCCTCGACGGCGACGTTCTTCGCCGGCCGGCCGATCACCACGACCAGCTCTCCCTCGTAGTGGACGTTTTCCGCGTCCGGCGGGATCACGATGTCGGCCTCCGGGCCGATGATCGAGGTCGGAAACTTGGCGAAGAGGCCCATGTATTCGGGTACCGCTCGCTTGCCGATGTGGCTGCGGTAATTGAGGCCGACGGCCACTACCTTGGAAGGCTCGCACGGGGCGAGGAGCTCGACGTCGGCGAGGCCAACGCGGTTGCCGGAGCGCCGGGGCGACGCGAACGGGCCGCCCTCGAGCTCGTGGATCGTCTCGCCCTCGAGGATGCCGTAGGCGGTGGGGCCGCCGCGGCGATAGCGAACGTATCGGGTTGGCTCCGGACTCATCGTCGCTCCTTCGTCACGCGAATGATCGCGCAGCGGAGCGTCGAAGGCCAGCCGGCGGGGAATGCGAGGTAGGGGTCGCTACTGGACGCGGTCCGTCCACCACTCGGGGAACACCTTCTCGAGCTCGCCGGTGGCGTCGGTGGCGTCGTCGGAGGTGGCGGCCGGTTGAGGCTCGGAAGCCTCGCCGGGGAGCGGGGCGTCGTGGCCCCGGGCGGGATCCTCACGTGCAAGCGAGGCGTCGGGTGCGTGGTTGGAAGCCTCGTCGGGGAGCGGGGCGTCGGTCGCGTCGGGAGCTTCGTCGGCCTCGCCGGCGGGAGCCTCGTCGGCCAGCGGGATGACCGGCTGGCGGGCGGGAAGCTCGTCGGCGAGCGGGATGCCCGGCTGGCGGGCGGGAGCCTCGTCGGCGAGGGGGATCTTCGGCTGGCGGGCGGGGGCTTCGTCGGCGAGGGGGATCTTCGGCTTGCGGACCGGGGGCTCATCGGCGAGGGGGATCTTCGGCTCCAGGGGCCGCTTGGGGGCCATCGGGTCGGATGGCGCCTGATTGGCGCCGGCGGGCGCCGCCGGCCTGGCGGCGGGTTGCGGGGCGTCGAGGATCGCCGTCGTCACGCCCATGACCCCGGAGATCTCCCCGTCGACGCCGCGCAGCGGCGAGTACTGGGTCTCGAAGAGCACGTTGCAGAGCTCCAGCGTGCCGGTGACCATGCGGCCGCTCGCCGCCGCCGCGAAGGCCTTCTCGGTCGCGTCGCGGTTTCCTGCGACCTCGAAAAGCGACTTGCCGACGAACTCGGACGGCCGCTTCCGCAGCATCGCCGAGCCCTTGCCCTCGAACAGCTGGATGACGCCGTCGGTGCCGAGAGCGAACATGATCAGCGGCGCGTTGGTGATCAGCGTTCGCAGGCGGGTCTCGCTCTCCAGCCGCTCGCGGGCGCCGATGAACGCGCCGCTCATCAGCGACGCCGTCCAGAAGAAATCCCGCTCGCCGTCGTTGAACTTGCGCTGGTGGTCCTTGTCGATCAGGAAGAGCGCCCCCACCAACTTGTCGTCGGCGTTCACGGGGGCGACCAGCAGGCTGCCGAAGGGGTTCGAATCGGGGAAGAAGACCTTGACGTTGGCGAGCAGGTCTTTCGATTCGCCCGGGTGCAGCTCGGTGAGGGCGCTGTTCAGCAGGATGGCGTCGAGAGCGTCCGGCGCGCAAGCCAGCGTGCGCACCTCGACGCTGTTGTCCTTGGAGTGGCCGTTCCACGCTTGTGCCTGGTTTTCGCGCGCGAAGATGACCACCGTGCAGCGGTCGACCTCGAGCGCCCGTTGGGCGCGGTGGGCGATCTCGAGCAGGATCTTCACCGGGTGGGCGTTGGCGGCCGTCAGGCCCAGGCGCCCGATCTGCGACAGGGCCCGCAATCGGTCCTGCTCCTGGGAGAGGTGCTGGGCCCGCTCGGCGTATTGGCGCGCTTCCAGGACCAGGCTCTCCCTCTCCGCCTTCTCGGTCTTCATGTAGGCGGCGATGGTCGCGAAATGCAGGCCGATCGCGAACAGGAACGGCACCCGCACGATGAGCTCGACGCGCCGCCAGAAATCGGCGCCGATCTCGGTATAGAGGTAGCCGGCGTAGGCGCCGCACACCAGCAGCATCATCGACATGACGAGCCCGACGCGACCGAGGGCCGAGGCGAGGACCAGGGCGGCAAACACCGCCAGGTAGGTGTGCGGCGAGGGGTCCACCCAGCCGATCACCAGCGTCAGGGCCAGCACGTCGGCGACGGTGATGACCTCGAGCGCCCTTGCCCAGCGAGGGCCGCCCGTGCGCAGCCAGGCGAGCAGCGCGTTGGAGAGCACCATCGCGGCAGCCAGAGCGTAGTGCGGCACCAGCCGGGCCTGCCCCTGGCTGCCGAAGACGAGCAGCGAGATGATCGCCAGCACCAGCAGCCAGCGGCTGGTCACGATGCCGCGGGGAAAAGCCTCCTCGGCGGCGATCGCGGGCGTCGTTGGCGTGGCGGTGGCCTTGGCGCTGCTCATTGCGGGCGTCGTGATCGTGGTTGACGACGATCGTTCGGGCCAGTCGCGCCAGCCGGAACGGAGAACGAGCTCCAGTTTAGGTTTTCAAGCTGGATCAGATCAACACATAACTTTGAAGACTATGAATAAGCTCTACGCACTATCCCTAGCCACTGATATGCACAAGCGGCCAAACGATGCTCGTCGGCGGGCTCTAGTCGGTGCCGGAGGCGGAGGCCGGCGTCGAGCCCTTCTGGCCGTTGAGGATCGAGCACCACTCCTTGTGCTCGTTGACAGGCATGCCGCACTGGCTGCACACCCTCACTCGCTGGCGCCGCTCCGCGCTCTTGCTCCCGAGGATCTTCTTGAGAAAAGACATGGCCGTCTCCCGATCGAGGCGCAGGGGTGCCTCTTTCGATTTTCTTACGGGGGGAGGGGCGCTTTGTTTCGCGACTCGAAGATACCATATGATGTGCGGCCTGGCGGACACTCCGATGCGCCGCGGCTAGCGGCGCCCGCATAGAAGCCGCGTAGAAGCCGCCGCACCCGTAGGGTATTGTCCGCGGGTCATGGCTCACGCCCGCTCGAGCAACCGCCATCTGCCCGCCCTGCTGCTGATGTTTGTCGGCAGCGGCTGCGCGGCGCTGATCTACGAGATCGTCTGGTTCCAGCTTCTGCGCCAGGTCATCGGCGCCTCGGCGATCTCGCTCGGCATCCTGCTGAGCAGCTTCATGGGGGGGATGTTCCTGGGCAGCCTGGCGTTTCCCGGGCTGGTGTCGGCCCGGCGCCATCCCCTGAAGGTCTATGCGGTCCTGGAGCTGGGCATCGGCGTCTTCGGCATCGCCATGCTGGCGCTACTGCCGCTGGTGCGACTCATCTATCTGGGTGTCGTGGGCTACGGCGTCGCCGGCATGGCGTTGCGGGCCCTCATCTGCCTGGTGTGCTTGTTACCGCCGACCGTAATGATGGGAGCGACGCTGCCCGCCGTCGCCCGCTGGATGGAGTCCACCCGCATCGGCATGTCGCGCGTCGGGTTGCTGTACACCGCGAATATCGCCGGAGCCGTCTGCGGCTGTCTGCTCGCCGGCTTCTACCTGTTGCGGGTCCATGACATCGTCGTGGCGACGCTCTTCGCCGCGGCGCTCAACACGCTGGTCGCCGGGGTCTCGCTCCTGCTGGCGGCGCGCGGCGCCGCCTGGGTGCCGCGCGTCGAGGCCGAGTCGCCGCGGCCACCGCGAGCGCGCAATCCCTGGGTCTACGTGGTCATCGGCTTGTCGGGGTTCACCGCGCTGGGCGCCCAGGTGGTCTGGACGCGGCTGCTGTCGCTGCTGTTCGGCGGCACCGTGTATACGTTCGCCCTCATCCTCGCGGTGTTTCTGATCGGCCTGGCCCTGGGTAGCGCCGTCGGCTCGTTCCTGGCGGCACACGTGCGGCGGCCGGCCTCGGCGCTCGCCTGGTGCCAGCTGCTGCTGGTGGCGGCGATCCCGGCGGCCGCCTTCCTGATCGGCAAGGAGGTCCCCTTCTGGTACGTGAACCCCGACTTCTACGACGGCATCGCGGCGCGCTACTTCCACGACCTGCTGCGCGCCGGCGTCGCGCTGCTGGCCGCCTCGACGCTGTGGGGGGCAGGCTTTCCGCTGGCGCTCGCGGCCGTGTCCCGGCCGGGCGAGGACGCCGGGCACCTGGTCGGGCGCGTCTACGCCGCCAACACGGTCGGGGCGATCCTCGGCTCGCTGCTGTTCAGCATGTACATGATTCCCGCCTTCGGCACCCATCAGTCCCATCAACGGCTCACCCTGCTGGCGGCCCTCGCCGCCCTGTCGATGTTCGCTTCCGAGCGCTTCATCGGCGAGGGGGCGCCGCTCGAGAGGCTCGGGGGCTGGCCGGGGGCGGCGAAGCTGGGGGCGGCGGCGGCGCTGGTCCTGGCGCTGACCGCCGTCATGGTCGGGCTGACGCCGCCGATGCCGGACGGCCTGATCGCCTACGGCCGCTTCGTCGAGGACTGGGACGTCGTCGAGACCTACCACTACGTCGGCGAGGGCATGAACGCGTCGGTCGCGGTGAGCGACTGGCCCGAGGACAACGTCCGCAGCTTCCACGTCGGCGGCAAGGTGGTGGCCTCGACGCGCGTCGTCGACATGCGGCTGCAGCGAATGCTCGGGCACCTGCCGGCGCTGTTCCACGGGCGGCCCGAGTCGGTCCTGGTGGTTGGCTTCGGCGCCGGCGTCACCGCCGGGTCGTTCGTCGTCCACGATGAGGTCGAGCGCCTGGTCATTTGCGAGATCGAGCCGCTGGTGCCGGAGGCGGCGGCCCGTTACTTCGGCCGGGAGAACTACCACGTGGTCGACGACCCGCGCACCGAGCTGATCTTCGACGATGCCCGCCACTTCATCGCCACCAGCGAAGCGAAGTTCGACCTCATCACGTCGGATCCGATCCATCCCTGGGTCAACGGCTCGGCGGCGCTCTACTCGGTGGAGTACTACGAGCTGGTCAAGCAGCGCCTCAACCCCGGCGGCGTCGTCGCCCAGTGGCTACCGCTCTACGAGACCAGCGAGGAGGCGGTCAAGAGCAGCCTGGCGACCTTCATGCGGGCCTTCCCGAACGGCACCGTGTGGAACAGCGACATCTTCGGCGACGGCTACGACGTGGTGATGATCGGCCAGGTCGAGCCGATGAGGATCGACGTGGTGGGCCTCGAGGCGGCGATGGCGGGTAACCCGCGGCTGCGCGATTCGCTCGCCGGGGTGGACTTCCCCTCGGCGCTCGATATCCTCGGCTCATACGTCGGGCAGGGCTCGGATCTGGAGCCCTGGCTGCGGGACGCCCAGCTCAACCGTGACCGCAGCCTGCGGCTCCAGTACCTTGCCGGGCTGGCGATGGACAACAACGACGCCCGGGCGATCTTCGGGGAGATGACTTCGTACCGCACCTATCCAGACAACATCTTCGTGGCGCCGCCGCACCTGGAAGCGCAGCTCCGCGAATCACTGTCCGGTTACCGATGATGATCGACGACCGCCACGAATGGGACCGGCGACGCCCGTCCCGCGGTGCAAAGCTCGCCGGCAGCGCTGCAGCGCGCTTCCGGGACTTGCGAGGCCCCGCCGCCGTGGCGATCGTGACCGCGTTCGTGGCGCTGAGCGCTGGCGGCGGACGTCTTGGCGGGGTTGGCCGAGTGTTACCGAGAGTGGCGCTTGCCGCCGGCGGGGCCGGCCCCGAAGCCCCGTCGTCTCTTTCCGCGACGCACGCCGGTGCGCCTTCCGGATCGGCCGCGGCCGGCGTTCAGGCCAACGCCGCCGTCGACGCGATCTTCGCGGCGTGGGACCGGCCGGACTCGCCCGGCTGCGCTCTCGGGGTCGTGCAGGCCGGCGAGCTCACCTACGAGCGCGGCTATGGGATGGCCAACCTCGATTGGGGCATCCCGATCGCCACCGACACGGTGTTCTATGTCGGCTCGGTCTCCAAGCAGTTCACCGCCGCCGCGGTGGCGCTGCTCGCCCTCGACGGCCGCATCGGGCTCGACGACGACATCCGCGAGTACTTCCCGGAGATGCCCGTCTACGAGCGCCCGATCACGATTCGTCAGCTCGTTCACCACACCAGCGGCATCCGCGACATCTACACGCTCATGGCGCTGGCCGGGATCCGGCTGGAGGACGTATTTCCCGACGAGGAGGCCATCGCGCTGATCGCCCGCCAGCGGCAGACCAACTTCCCGACTGGCGACGAGCATCTGTACAGCAACTCGGGCTACTTCCTGCTCTCCCAGCTCATCGAGCGCGTCAGCGGCCAATCCCTGCGCGAGTTTGCGGCGTCTCGCATCTTCGAGCCGCTGGGGATGTCGAACACCCATTTCCACGACATCCCCGACCACGTCGTCAAGCGGCGGGCGATGAGCTACACGGGGGGTCCTGCCGGTCCGGGGCGGGGCAGCGACCGCGACGGTGAGTTCCGGGTGAGCTACCTGGGCAACTTCGACAAGGTCGGCGCCGGCGGCCTGTACACGACGGTGCAGGACCTGCTGCTCTGGGACCGCAACTTCTACACCGGCGACGTCGGCGGCCAGCCGCTTCTCGACCTGATCCACACGCCGGGGGTGCTCGAGGACGGCGAGCCGATCACCTACGCGTTCGGCCTGACCGTCGATGAGTATCGCGGCGTCAAATCGGTCAGCCACAGTGGGTCCATGATGGGATTCAAGGCCGCCTTCCTACAGCTTCCCGGGGAGCGCTTCTCCGTCCTGGTGGCCTGTAATCTGGGCAGCATCGAGCCCATGGGGCTGGCGCGCCGGGTCGCCGACATCTATCTGGATGGCCGGCTGGCTCCCGTCGAGCCGCCGGTGAGCGGGGAAGGGAGGGCCGGCGGACCCGGTGCTTTCGGGGGCGAGCGACCTTCGGTATCCCTCACCGCCGCGGAGCTCGAAGCCTTCGCCGGCACCTACTACAGCGCCGAGCTCGACGCTGTCTACGACCTGTCGGTCGCCGACGGCAACCTGATCGTCGGGCTGCGCAACACCCCCGACATGCGCCTGCAACCGCTGGGCGACGACGCCTTCCGCGGCCGCTGGACGTTCCGCTTCGAGCGCGACTCGACCGGAGAGGTGACCGCCTTCACAGTCGACGCCGGCCGGGTCACCAACATCCGCTTCAATCGGCGCTGAGGGCCACGGTCGGATCGACGCGCGTCGCCCGCCGCGCCGGGACCAGGCCGGCGACGGCGGCGAGAACTACGATGCCGATTGCCACGGCCCCGATCGTCGCCGGGTCGTCGGGCTGGACGCCGTACATGAAGCCGGCGATCGTCCGGCCGAGGAGCAAGGCGCCCGCGATGCCGGCGGCCAGGCCGATGCCGAGCGGCACCAGGATGCCGCGTAGCACCAGCAGCAGGACCCGCGAGCGCTCGGCGCCCAGCGCCATGCGCACTCCGATCTCCCGGCGCCGCTGGGCGACGGTGTAGCCGATGACGCTGTAGATGCCGACCCCAGCGAGGAGCACCGCCAGCAGGCCGAACCAGGTCAACAGTGAGGCCCCCAGCCGCTGGGGCATCAGGACATCGGCGAGCAACGTCTCCATCGTCGCCAGCTCGATCAGCGAGGCGTCGGGCTCGAGGGCATGGATTTCATCGCGGAGCACCGGCAGCAGGGTCGTGGCGTCGCCCCGCGTCCGCACCAGGACCGCGATGCGGCCACCGACCCAGCCGCCGCGGGACATCGACAGCGGCATGAAGGCGAACGGGTAATCGTCGGCGGCGATGCCGTCGTCCCACTTGGTGTTGGCGGTGACGGCGACAACGTCGGCGACGCGCGCCGTTTCTGCGTTGAACACCACGCGGCCACCGACGGCGCTGCGCCGCGGCCACCAGCGCTCCGCCATGTCCCGGTTGATCACGATCAGCGGCCGGGCGGCGGCTTCGGCACGGGTGAAGGGGCTGCCGTCGATGATCGGCAGGCCGAGGGCGCGCAGGTAGCCCTCGTCCACGAAGGCGAACTCGAGGCGCAGCTCCTCATCGGCGGCGGGCTGATAGCCGTCGACCGCATCGAGCAGGGTCGCGGCGCCGCCGGGCAGCAGCGGCGCGCGGCTGCCGACGCCGGCCGCGGTCACGCCGGGCCGCGACTCCAGCCGCTCGATCAGCGCGTCGAAGAAGACGCGGCCCTGCGGCTCATCGTAGCGGAGCAGCGAGAGGTCGAGGGTGGCGACCGCCAGCCTTTCCGTCGGGAAGCCGAGGTCGGTGTGAAGGCCGTTGCGCATCGCCTGCAGGAACAGGCCGGAGCCGGTGACCAGCAGCAGGCAAAGGGCGATCTGGGCGGCGACCAGGGCGCTGCGGGTGCGAGCGGAGGCCGTCGTGCCGCCGCGGCCGCCGGCGCGCAGGCTGGTGCCGAGCTCGGTGCGCGCCGCCTGCAGCGCCGGCGCCAGGCCGAACACCAGGCCGGTGGCCAGCGAGAGGGCGAAGGTGAACAGCAGGACGCGGGCGTCGAGCGCCGCGGCCAACGAGGCGATCGAGACGCCGCCAGGCAGCCGGTAACCGGACAACAGGCCCACCACCCAGCGGCCGATCAGCAGGCCGGCGATGCCGCCGAGCAGGGCCAGCAGCGTGCTTTCGGTCAACAGCTGTCGGATGAGCCGGGCCTTGCTGGCCCCCATCGCCAGCCGCACGCCGATCTCCCGCCGCCGCGCCGTGGCTCTCGCCAGCAGCAGGTTGGCGAGGTTGGCGCACGCCAGAAGCAGCGTCAGCGCGACGACACCGCCCAGCACCGCCACGAATCCGAGCAGCTCCTGCTCGCTGCCGGTGGGCAGGATCAGGTGCTCCGCGGCATCGACGGTGACGCGGCGGGGACCGCGGGCGTCGGGATCCTCGAGGGCGAGCTGGTCGGAGATCGCCAGCATCTCGGCGCGGGCCTGCTCGATCGTCGCCCCGGGCTCCAGGCGGCCGATCAGTTGCCGGATCCAACGCGATCCCCGCTCCGCGAAGCGGGAGTCGTCGATCAGGAAGCCGGCGGCCAGGGCGGGCCCCGACAGCAGCGGGATGTAGACGTCGGTCCCGCCGCCGACGTGCAGCCCCTCGAAGCCCTCGGGGGTGACGCCGATCACCTCGAAGGCCGCCTGGTTGAGGCGGAGCGGGCGGCCGATCGCGTTCGGATCGGAGCCGAATCGATCGCGCCACAGGTCGTGGCTGATCACC
>DASWHK010000346.1:0-2835 GCA_036398215.1 Acidobacteriota bacterium
CCGGCCTCGACGTCGCGGGCCAGGTTGCGGAGGTCGACGACGAGATCGCCGGCGTTCTGATAGCGGCGGTCCGGCCGTTTCGCCAGGCACTTGGCGACGATCCACTGGAGCTGGGCCGGCAGCTCGGGATCAACGCGCTGCAACGGCTCGGCCTCGGCGTGGCCGATCCTGTGCAAGGTCTCGTGGAAGCTGGCGCCCTCGAAGGGCCGCACGCCGGTGACCATCTCGTAGAGCATGCAGCCGAAGGCGAAGATGTCGGCCCGGCGATCGACCTTGCGGCCCTCGACCTGCTCCGGCGCCATGTAGCCCACGGTCCCGACGACCTCTCCCCAGGCCGGTCCGAGCATCGTCGGCGACGCGGTGCGCAAGCCCGCCGACGGATCGACGGGGTCGCCGTCCTCCGGCGCCGCCTCGGCCTCGAACAGCTTGGCAAGGCCGAAATCGAGGATCTTGACGTGGCCATCGGGGGCGACGAAGACGTTTTCGGGCTTCAGGTCGCGGTGCACGATGCCGGCCCGATGGGCGGCCGCAAGACCCTCTCCAATCTCCGCCCCGAGCTCGAGGGCCCGGTCCAGTGGCAGCGGATTGCGGTCGAGGACGGCCCGCAGCGGCTCGCCCTCGAGGTACTCCTGGACGATGAAATGGGTGACCTCCGGGGCCTCCGGCTCGCCGCCCGCGGGGCCGGCATCGGGGGCCCCGGACCCGTCGCCGCCGCCGACGATCCCCGAGCCGACGTCGTAGACGGTGGCGATGTGGGGATGGTTGAGCGCCGCCGCCGCCCGGGCCTCTTGCTCGAAGCGCGCCAGCCGCTCGGCGTCCTGGGCGAACTTGGGCGGCAGCACCTTAATCGCCACCTTGCGCGCCAGACGGGTGTCCTCGGCGAGATACACCTCGCCCATGCCTCCGGCGCCGAGCCGCTCGAGAAAGCAGTAGGGTCCCAGCGAACGACCGATCATCTCGCTTGCACGCTTTTCATGGGACAGCCCTCGGCCTGCGGCTCGGACGACGCCCCGATCGCCGGTCTGTGGCTCGGACAACGCACCGATCGGCGGTCTGGGTCTCGAACGACGGCCCGGTCGCCGGCCGCCGGGGGATGGCCCCGATCGTAATTGCCGCCGCCGGAGCCGTACCCCTGAAATCTTACGCCATCGTGGACCTGAAGGCCCGACGTGGCCTGCTGACGGGATCGGACGAGGTTCCCCAAGGCCCGACGCGGCCTGCTGAAGGGATCGGACGAGGTTCCCCCTTGCCGATCGAGCGGCTTCGCGAGAGAATGCCCACACCAATGCGTCCAGCTACATCGGATCTGACCCGCAACGATCAGGTCACCATGAGCGAGGCGCCTGTTGCGCCTCGAATCCCCAGTAGAGGAGGAAGACATGTCGCTCTCCCGTCGCGCGCTTTTCGGCGGCATCGGAGCGGGTTCGAGCGCTTCTGACGTCGCGCTGATCGCCGCCCGCGGTCGCGAGGCGCTGGTTGCCGAGCTCGGGCCGCTCGCCGGCGAAAACAGCGTGATCCCGCCACCGCAGGACGGCGAGATCCGCATCTCGAGCAACGAGAACCCGTTCGGCCCCAGCGATCCCGCGCTCGCCGCTATCCGCCGCGCCTTCGACGTCGCCGGTCGCTACCCGACCAACGCCCAGCCCAGCACCGCTGACCTGAGGGCGGCGCTGGCGGCCAAGCACGGGACCGAGACGGCCAACGTGGTGCTCGGCGCCGGCTCCGGGGAGCTCCTCAAGAACGCCGCCCACGCCTTCACCAACAAGGACAGGCACCTGGTGACGGCCTCCCCGACCTATAACCAGCCGGCGGGCGTCGCCCGCTTCGTGGGCGCCGAGGTCACCTCGGTCCCGGTCAATGCCTCCGGCATGCTCGACCTCGACGGCATGGCGGCGGCGGCGCCGGGGGCCGGGCTGATCTTCGTGTGCAACCCCAACAACCCCACCGCAACCGTGCACAAGGGGAGCGACATCCGCGCGTTCGTCGCCACCGTGCGGCGCACATCCCCCGACACGGTGATTCACTTCGACGAGGCCTACCACGAGTACGTCACCGATCTCGACTACGAGTCGGCGCTGGAGCTGGCGCTCGACACCCCCAACGTCTTCGTGACCCGCACCTTCTCGAAGTGCTTCGGGATGGCGGGCATGCGGATCGGGTACGGCGTCGGGCACCGCGACACGATGCGGACCCTCAGCCGCTACGCGCTGACCTTCAACACCAATACGCCGGGGGTCGGCGGCGCCTTCGCTGCCCTCGAGGAGCGGGGCTTCGAGGCCCGCGAGCGCGAGCGCAACACCGCCGCCAAGAAGGTGACGGTGGACTTCTTCAAGCGCGCCGGCTTCGAGGTGATGGATTCGCAGACGAACTTCATCTTCGTCAACATCCGCAGGCCGGCGCGCGAGTTCCGCAGCGCCTGCGCGGAACAGAACGTCCATATCGGCCGCGATTTCCGGCCGATGGAGCAGACCCACGCGCGGATCTCGATCGGCACGATGGACGAGATGCAACGGGCGATTCCGGTCTTTGCTGCAGCTCTGGGCGTCACCGCCAACGCCGGCGGCGGGAGGTAACGATGCGCGAGACGAGAAAGAACATGCCGTTCCCGCAGAACCATCCCACGCAGGTCTCGCGCCGGTCGTTCATGAAGACCACCGGTATCGGCCTGTCGGCGGCGGCCATCATGGCGTACGACGGCCCGCGCTCGATCGCCAGGGCGTGGTCGATGTCGCTGCCGCAGGACGAGCGGCCGATGCTGCTGCACAACAACGAGAACCCCCTGGGGCCGGGCGACCGGGTCCAGGCGGCGATGAACCGGGCCCTCGAGGGCGGCCG
>DASWHK010000347.1:0-3593 GCA_036398215.1 Acidobacteriota bacterium
CGTGATCACCGCCTCCGGCGGCAACCACGGGCAGGCGGTGGCCCACGTGGCCCGGCAGCTCGGCCTGCGGGCCGAGATCTTCGTGCCGTCCGGGTCGCCGCCCCTCAAGGCCGAGCGGATCCGCGCCAGCGGCGCCGAGGTTACGGTCACCGGCCAGTACTACGACGACGCCATGGAGGCGTGCCTGCGGCGCGCCGCCGAGACCGGGGCACTGCTCGTGCACCCTTACGACGACCCGGCGGTGGTGGCCGGCCAGGGGACCCTGGGCATGGAGCTCGCCGAGCAGCTACCCGACCTCGATACGGTGCTGGTGGCGGTGGGCGGCGGAGGTCTCGTCGCCGGCGTCGCCGCCTGGTTTCGCGGCGCGGTGAAGGTGGTGGGCGTCGAGCCGGAGGGATGCCCGGCGCTCGCCGCGGCGATGGCGGCGGGGCGGCCGGTCGAGGTCGGCGTCGGCGGCGTCGCCTCCGACTCGCTCGGCGCCCGGCGCATCGGCGAGGTGCCGTTCGCGATCGCCCGCGACCACGTCGAGGAGGCCGTTCTGATCCCTGATACCGCGATCCTCGACGCCCAATGGCGCCTCTGGGACGGCGTCCGTGTCCTCTCCGAGCCCGGCGGCGCGGCGTCGCTGGCGGCCCTGGTCTGCGGAGCCTACCGGCCGGCGCCGGGCGAGCGGGTGGCGGCGGTCATCTGCGGCGGCAATACGGGGCAACTGCCCGTTCGTCCCTGAATACCTTCCCCACGGCGTCGCCCATGCATCCATCCTCGCGACATGGCGCTGCCCGCAACATGACAGGCCGAGGAGAGCCGCCGGCCTGCCGGGCATCTGGTATCGTGAGGCGGCAATGAGGGTTCCCTTGGTCGGCGAACAACTGGGCCGCTACGAGATCGTTCGGGCGCTCGGCTCGGGCGCCATGGGCGAGGTGTACGCGGCGTACGACGAGCGCCTCGACCGCGAGGTGGCCCTCAAAGTGCTGCGCCCGCAGTTCGCCGAGGACTTTCAGCGGCGCGAGCGCTTCGAGCGGGAGGCCAAGGCGATCGCGGCGCTCGATCACCCGAACATCGTCACCATCTACTCGGTCGAGGAGGCGGACGGCGCCCACTTCATCACCATGCAACTGGTCGAGGGCAAGACCCTCGACCAGGTTGTCCCCGAGCAAGGGCTGCCGCTCGATGCCTTGCTCGCCATCGCCCTGCGGCTCGTGGAGGCCGTCGCCGCCGCCCACCAGAAGGGCATCGTGCACCGCGACCCGAAGCCGCGGAACGTCATGGTCACCGACGACGGGCGGCTGAAGGTGCTGGACTTCGGCCTCGCCAAGCTGCGCAGCGAGACGTCGCACCTGCAGTCGCTGTCGGGCGACACCATCGACGGGTTGACCCTCGAGGGGCAGATCGTCGGCACCGTGGCGTACATGTCGCCGGAGCAGGCGGAGGGACGGCCGGCGGATCATCGCTCCGACATCTTCTCGCTCGGCGTGCTGATGTTCGAGATGGCGACCGGAGAGGCGCCGTTCATCGGCGAGACGCCGATCTCGGTGATGTCGTCGATCATCAAGGACACGCCCAGCCTGGTGACCGAGCTGCGTGCCGGGGTGCCGCCGCACCTGGCCCGTATCATCCGCACCTGTCTGGCCAAGGACCCGGTGCGCCGCTACCAGAGCGCCATCGACCTGCGCAACGCTCTCGACGACCTCAAGGGCGAGGTGCAGTCGGGCGAGTTCGAGCACCTCGAGCCTGCGGCCCCACTCATCGAGGGCCCGGTGGCGGCTCCGCGGCCGCACCCGGCGCGGGCCTTCGGCTGGCTCGCCCTGGTCCTCGTGGCGCTGGCCGCCGGCTGGGTGCTGGGCCGGGGCCTGGCGCCAGCGGGCGGCGATGGCGGCCCGGAGCCGGGCAGCCGCGACCTGCAGCGGATGACCAGCCAGGCCGGACTGGCCGGGTCACCGTCCTGGTCGCCGGATGGCAGCGACATCGTCTACGCCTCCGACGTCGCCGGCGGCATGGATCTCTGGCACCGGGAGCGGGACGGCCGCATCGATCAGATCACCCACTTCCCCGGCGAGGAGACCGACCCCGACTGGGCCCCCGACGGCTCCTCGGTCGCCTACACCCGCGACTTCGGCAACGGCGGTATCGCGATCATCTCGCCGCATGGCGGCCAGCCGACGAGCGTGACCGGCTTCGGCGCCCGGCCGCGCTGGTCGCCGGACTCGACGCGCATCGTCTTCGACTGGCGGGGCGACCTCTACGTGACTGCCGCCCGCCACGACGCGGCCCCCAGCGTCGTGGTGGAGGACACCGCCGGCGTCCCCCACGCCGTCTGGTCCCGCGATGGCCGCAGCATCTATTACTGGAACCGCTCGCTCGCCGACGTCTACATGGTGGGCGCCGACGGCGACCTCCACGAGCCGCTCGGCCTGGTGCCCACCGGCCAGGAGGCCGCCGGGCTGGCGGTCGATTCCGCCGGCCGCTTCCTGGTCGTCAGCCGCGGCCCGTACGGGGGCAACAAGGACCTCTGGCGGATCGACCTCGATGCTCGAGGCCGTCCCAGCGGGGCGCGGGCGCGCCTGACCTGGCCGACGACCGACGATGTCGACCCGGCGCTGTCGCCCGACGGCTCGCGGCTCGCCTTCGCCGCCCGCCACGTCATCCGTCAGCTGTGGTCGATGCAGATCGATCCGCAGACCGGCCAGGCGACCGGCGTCGACAACCAGTTGACCCGCGCCGCCGACAGCAACTACTACCCATCGCTGTCCGCCGACGGCCTGGAGATCGTCTGGACCGCCCACCGGACCTCGGTGCAGGGCCTCCTCTACACCATGCGGCTCGACGGCGACTTCACCGAGCGCAAGGTGACCACGGTCTGGGAGGCGGCGGTGCGCGAGATCGGCGGCGTTTTCTCGCCGGCGGGCGACGGCATCCTGTTCACCTCCACCAAGCGCGGGGCCTACGAGCTCTGGCGCGCCGGCTGTATCGTGGATTGCGTGCCGACCCCCCTGACCCGCGCCGAGCACCCCGTGCGCGACGTGTCTCCGTCGGTGGCGGGCGATGGCAGGCGGGTGGCCTTCTACTCCAACCGCGCTGGCAACTGGGACATCTGGTCGCTCGAGCTCGGCGACGGCGCCGAGCCCCGCAGCCTGACCCGCGACATCAGCCACGAGATGTACCCGGTCTTCTCGCCCAGCGGCCGCCAGATCGCCTACTGGACCAACCGCAACGACGGCGGCGGCGACATCTGGGTGATGGACGCCGCCGGCACCGGCCAGGCGCCCCTCATCGAGGACGACGCCCAGGAGGGCTGGTCGGCGTGGTCGACGGACGAGAGGTTCTTCTACTTCGCCTCCGACCGCAGCGGCGCCTTCAACATCTGGGGGCAGGCGACGGCCGGCGGCGAGCCCTTCCCGGTGACCCGCTTCCGCGACCTGAAGAACGGCCTGCCCGAGGCCGCCCTGTACACCAAGTTCGCGGTCGGCGCCGAGCGGATCATCGTCCCGGTCGAGGAGCGCACCGGCGGCATCTGGATCCTCGAGGGGATTCGTTAGCCGCGCCGCGACGATTGTGGTTCGGAGGCGTCACCGCCGGGTGTCATCCTTTCCGAT
>DASWHK010000348.1:0-2205 GCA_036398215.1 Acidobacteriota bacterium
GATCACACTTCCACCACGGCCTGCCAAGGGGACCATCACGTGTTTTCGCCGCTCTCCCCACCGTCGTCGTGTGCCCCGGTCCGCACCGGCCGCATCGCAGCGATCTTGGTCGCTGCCGGTGCGCTTTTCGCCGGCGTCGGCCAGGCGCCCGGTGAGCCCGAGCCCGTCGCCCGCGGCGTCGCTGCGCTGGAGCCCGTGCCCGCCGGCCGCCGTGGCTTCCCGGCGGCGGCCGCCTACGAGGCCAACTGGCCGCAATGGCGCGGGCCTCTGGCGACCGGGGTGGCGCCCTCGAGCGACCCGCCGGCGCGCTTCGGCGCCGCCGCGGGGGTCATGTGGAAGACCGAGATCCCCGGCCGGGGGCAGTCGTCGCCGATCGTCTGGGGCGACCTGGTCTTCGTCACCACGGCGGTCCCGACCGAGCCGGAGGTGCGTCCGTCCGAGCGCCCCCGCCGCCGCCGGCTGCTGCTCGTTCCCCACGAGTTCCGGCTGATTGCCCTCGATCGGGGCAGCGGCGAGGTCCGCTGGAGCCGCACGGCGATCACCGCCGAGCCCCACGAGGGCTATCACCGAACCTTTTCCAGCTACGCCAACGCTTCACCGGTGACCGACGGTGAGCGGGTCTATGCGTTTTTTGGCTCCCGCGGCCTCTACGCCTACGACCTTCACGGCGAGCCGGTATGGTCGCGTGACTTCGACGTCGAGATGGAGAGCTACGGTAGCTTCGGCGAGGCCTCCGGCCCGGCGTTGCACGGCGACACGATCGTCGTGCTGTTCGACCACGAAGGGCAGTCGTTCATCGAGGCGGTGGACGTCCTCGACGGGCGCAGCCGCTGGAAGCGCCTGCGCGAGGAGGACACCTCGTGGACGACCCCGTTGATCGTCGAGCACGGCGGCCGAACGCTGGCGGTGGCCAGCGGCGGCAACTTCGTCACCGCCTATGACCTCGGCAGCGGCGAGGTCGTTTGGCGGGCCCGCGGCATGACGCCGCATCCGATTCCGACTCCGGTCGCCGGCGAGGGCCTGCTGATCGCGGTCAGCGGCTCCCGCGAGCGGCGGGCTCTCGCCATCCGTCTCGGACGCCAGGGGAACCTCACCCGCACCGACGCCATTGCCTGGTCCCTCGACCGCGGCGCCCCCTATAACCCCTCGCCGCTGCTGTGGGACGACGAGCTGTACCTGGTGCGCGACGGCGGCCTCAACGTCGGCAGCAGCCGCCTGTCGTTGCTCGACGTCCGCACCGGGGAGCCCGCATATCTCGAGGAGAGCATCGGCGGCTACAGCATCAAGGCCTCGCCGGTGGGGGCGGCCGGCCGGATCTACCTGCCCACCGAAGAGGGCGACGTGCTGGTCATCCGCCGCGGGCCCGACCCCGAGCTCCTCGCCGTCAACCGGTTGGGCGAGCCGTTCATCGCCTCCCCGGCAATCGCCGGCGACGAGCTGTACCTGCGCGGGATACGTCACCTCTTCAGCATCGCCGAACGCTAGCCCGCATTTCTCATCGCGGTTCGTCGCGAGGGCGTGGAGAGGGGCGTGGATACAAGGCGCGCGCCGCTTCGAGCCCACAGGAGAACCTACTCGCATGAGGGCATCGGGCCCATCTAACGATTTCGAGGAGACCGACCCAGCGCAACGCAGTAGACACGCGTCTCTCCGCGCCCGCAGCAGAACGGCGGTGAGAAATGCGGGCTAGCCGACGAACTTGTAGCCCATGCCGTGGACCGTGTGGATGTACTGCGGCCGGCGCGGGTTGGGCTCGATCTTCTGGCGCAGCCAGGCGACGTGGACGTCGACGGTGCGGGTCGACGGCATGGCGTCGTAGCCCCAGACGTCGTTGAGGAGCTCGTCGCGCGACAGCAAGTTGCCGCGGTTCTCGATGAAATAGCGCAGCAATTGGAACTCGCGCGCCGATAGCGACACCGGCTTGCCGTCGCGGGTTACCTCGGCCTTGCGGAAGTCGACGCTGACGTCCCCGAACTCGTACGAGTCGGTGCGGTGGGTCGCCGCCGACTTCGCCGATCGTCGCAGCAGCGCTTCGATGCGCGCCAGCAGCTCGAGGTTCTCGAACGGCTTGGTCAGATAGTCGTCGGCGCCGAGCTTGAGCCCGACCACCTTGTCGGCGACCTGCCCGCGCGCGGTCAGCATCAGAATCGGCTTGTCCATGCCGGCCTGGCGCAGGTCACGGCAGACGTCGAAGCCGTTCTTGTC
>DASWHK010000349.1:0-5646 GCA_036398215.1 Acidobacteriota bacterium
CGCCACGTGGCGATCAAGCCCAGCGGCGTTTCCTACCGCGAGCTGACGCCCGAGCACATCGTCGTCGTCGACCTCGAGGGCGACGTCGTCGAAGGTGACCTGCGGCCCTCGTCGGACACGCCGACCCACGTGCTCCTGTACCGGCATTTCCCGGGGATCGGCGGCATCACCCACACCCACAGCCGCTACGGCACCGCCTTCGCGCAGGCGCGCCGCGAGATCCCCTGCCTCGGTACCACCCACGCCGATCACTTCCACGGCGCGGTCCCCGTCACCCGGCCGCTGCGGCCGGCGGAGGTCGAGGAGGACTACGAGGTCAACACCGGCCGGGTGATCGCCGAGCGCTTCGAGGGCATCGATCCGCTGGAGGTCCCGGCGGTGCTGGTGGCCGGCCACGCTCCGTTCACCTGGGGACGCACGGTCCAGGAGTCACTGGAGAACGCCGTCGCCCTGGAGGCGATCGCGGCGATGGCGGCGGCAACGCTGGCGCTCGACCCTGCCGCCGCCGCGCTCGAGGATCACGTTCTCGAGAAGCATCACCGGCGCAAGCACGGCAAGACCGCCTACTACGGACAGCGATGATCGACGCGGCGCGAGACGAAGGCTGGTTGGGCACGATCGACATGCGACGATCCGGAACGCGGTTTGGCCGGCGGTGATCGACCTGGGGAGGTACGAAGCCTGGTTCGTGACCGGCAGCCAGCACCTCTACGGCGATACGGCCTTGCGGCAGGTGGCCGATCATGCCGAACAGGTCGCGGCGGCGCTCGACGCCAGCGACGAGATCCCGGTGCGCGTCGTCTGCAAGGACGTCATGACCGGGCCGGAGGCGATCGAGGAGGTCTGCCGCGAGGCGTCGCGTTCGCCGGCTTGCGCCGGCGTCATCGCCTGGATGCACACCTTTTCTCCCGCCAGGATGTGGATCGGCGGCCTCACGGCGCTCGATCGACCCCTCGCCCATCTGCACACGCAGTTCAACCGCGACATCCCGTGGGCGTCGATCGACATGGACTTCATGAACCTCAACCAGTCGGCGCACGGCGGCCGTGAGTTCGGCCACGTCTGCGCCCGCTTGGGGGTGGCCCGCAAGGTCGTCGTCGGCCACTGGCAGGAGCCGGAGGTGCGCCGGCGGCTCGGCGTCTGGGCGCGCGCCGCCTGCGCCCGCGCCGACCTGCGTACCGCCCGCATCGCCCGCTTCGGCGACAACATGCGCCAGGTGGCGGTGACCGAGGGCGACAAGGTCGCCGCCCAGATCCGCTTCGGCTTCGCGGTCGACGGCTACGGGGTCGGCGATCTGGTGGCCCGCGTCGAGGAGGCCACCGACGCCGAGATCGAGGCGCTGTGCGGCGCCTACGACGACGCCTACGAGGTCGCCGAGCCGCTGCGCGCCGGCGGCGAGCGCCGCGCCGACCTCCGCGAGGCGGCGCGCATCGAGCTCGGCCTGCGCGCCTTTCTCGACGACGGCGGCTACTCGGCCTTCACCGACACCTTCGAGGACCTGCACGGCCTCCGCCAGTTGCCCGGCATCTCCGTGCAGCGGCTGATGGCCGATGGCTTCGGCTTCGGCGCCGAGGGCGACTGGAAGACCGCGGCGCTGCTGCGGGCGATGAAGGTGATGGCCGCCGGCCTGCCCGGCGGGACCTCCTTCATGGAGGATTACACCTACCACCTCGATCCGGCCTCGCCGAAGGTGCTCGGCGCCCACATGCTCGAGATCTGCCCGTCGATAGCCGCCGGCACTCCGCGCGCCGAGATCCACCCGCTGTCGATCGGCGGCAAGGAAGACCCGGTGCGGTTGGTGTTCGATACGCCGCCGGGGCCGGCGGTCAACGCCGCGCTCCTCACCCTCGGCCACCGCTCCCGCATGCTGGTCAACGAGGTCGACGTGGTCGCTCCCGACGAGCCGTTGCCGAAGCTGCCGGTGGCCCGCGCCGTCTGGGCGCCCCGCCCCGGCCTCGCCACTGCCGCCGCCGCCTGGATCCTCGCCGGCGGCCCCCACCACACGAGCTTCAGCCCGGCGCTGACGAGCGAGCACCTCGAGGACTTCGCCGAGATGGCGGGCGTCGAGCTGTTGATCATCGACGCCGCCACGACCATTCGAGAGCTCAAGAAGGAGCTGCGCTGCAACGAGTCGTACTACGCCCGCCACGATCGACAGGGAGTGATCGCATGAACTGGTTGGACTGGACCGTCATCGCCATCTACTTCGGCACCCTGGTGTGGCTCTCGTACCGCGTCATCCGCAGGGGCAAGGACACCGCGGACGACTACTTCCTCGCCGGCCGCAACCTCAGCTGGTGGATCGTCGGGGCGTCGATCTTCGCCTCCAACATCGGCTCCGAGCACCTGGTCGGCCTCGCCGGCTCGGGGGCGACCGACGGCGTGGCGATGGCGCACTACGAGCTGCACGCCTGGTGCCTGCTGGTGCTCGGCTGGATCTTCGTGCCCTTCTACATGCGCTCGAAGGTCTTCACGATGCCGGAGTTTCTCGAGCGGCGATTCTCGGCCGCCAACCGCTGGGTGCTGTCGGTGATCTCGCTGTTCGCCTACGTGCTCACCAAGATCGCGGTGGGGATCTTCGCCGGCGGCATCGTCTTCTCCGTGCTGCTGCCCGAGCTGCGCATCGGCCCGCTCGACAGCTTCTGGATCGGCTCGATCCTGGTGATCGTGCTGACCGGCATCTACACGATCCTCGGCGGCCTGCGCGCCGTCGCCTACACCGAGGCCCTGCAGACCGTGGTGCTGGTGCTCGGCTCGGTGCTGGTGACCCTGTTCGGGCTGCAGGCGCTGGGCGGCTGGAGCGAGTTGCGCGCCATCGCCGGCTCGGAGATGTTCAACCTCTGGAAGCCACTGGTGCCGGCCGGCGTCGAGGGCACCTGGGCGCCGGTGCGCGATATCGGCGCCGCCGGCCAGGTGGTGCGCGAGGCCTGGTACTTCAACACCAACTACCCGTGGCTGGGGATGCTGTTCTGCGCCCCGATCATCGGCCTCTGGTACTGGTGCACCGACCAGTACATCGTCCAGCGGGCGCTCGGCGCTCCCAACGAGCAGGAGGCGCGGCGTGGCTCGATCTTCGCCGGCGCCCTCAAGCTGTTGCCGGTCTTCATCTTCATCATCCCCGGCATGATCTGCTTCGCGCTGGCGGCGAGCGGCAAGGTCCCCGAGATCCAGCAGGTGCTGTTCGACGCCGACGGCCAGATGATCCGCGAGGAGGCCCAGAAGGCCTTCCCGCTGCTGGTTGCGACGGTGCTGCCGGCCGGCGTCCGCGGCATCGTGGTTGCCGGCCTGCTGGCGGCGTTGATGAGCTCGCTGGCGGGCGTCTTCAACGCCTCGGCGACGCTGTTCACGATGGACTTCTACAGCAAGCTCCATCCCGGCGTCTCGCAGCACCGGCTGGTGTGGATCGGCCGGGTCGCCACCACGGTGATGGTTCTGATCGGCCTCGCCTGGATCCCGGTCATCCAGGGCGGCCGCGGCCTCTACGACTACCTGCAGGGGGTGCAGGCCTACCTGGCGCCGCCGATCTTCGTGGTCTTCTTCCTCGGCGTCTTCTTCAAGCGCATGAACGCCCAGGGGGCGCTGGCGGCGCTCAGCGTCGGCTTCCTGCTCGGCATCTTCCGCCTCGCCGTCGATACGCCGGTGAAGCTCGGCCTCGCCGGCTACGCCGGCGGCTACCCGGACGGCTCGTTCCTGTGGATCGTCAACAACATGTTCTTCCAGTACTACAGCCTAATGATCTTCCTGGTCTGCGTGGCGGTCATGGTGGCGGTGAGCCTGGCCACCCGCGAGCCCGACTACGCCGCCATCAGCGGCCTGACCTACGCAACCATCACCGAGGAGAACCGGCGCGCCTCGCGCAGCAGCTGGGACAGCCGCGACGTCATCGCCTCGGCGGCGGTGATGGCGGTGATCGTGCTGTCGTACCTGTACTTCAGCGGCTAGCGCGCGGCGTTAATCTCGTGCAGCGAGAAGCTACGAGGCGCCGGCAGCGGTCCGAGGTCGGGGCGCGGTGAGGTCGGACGCTCTCCGCGATCTACCAGATGGCGTCGCCGTAGTGCTCCCGGATCGCACTGTCCTTGGTCAGCAACGACGCGCCTCGCAACCGGGCCTGGGCCACCACCAGGCGGTCGAAGGGATCGCGTGTCCAGCTTTCGAGCAAGGCGGCGTCGACGACGTCGGCGAACGGCAAGTCGCAGCGCTTCAGCCCTACCTCGCGAACCAGGGCCTGGATGACGGGGGCGGCGGGCTCGGCGGTTCGCCCTGACTCGTAGAGATATTCCAGCTCCAGGCCGACCATCGGCGAGATCATGAGATCGTTCCCCTCGATCAGGGAGCGAGCGCCAGTCGAGATCAGGTCGAGGTGGCCGCCGTACAGCCAGACGACCACGTGCGTATCGAGGTAGATCATCGCTGCCGGACCTCGTGGGGATTGGTCGAACGATCTCTGTGTCGAACCGTGATCAAGGGCAAGGCTGAGCTCTGGACTTCACAACGCTGAGCTCCGGACTTCACAGGGGGCCCGGCCGCCAGGTCTCCGACCAGTCGATGTGGACGATGTCCTCCGGGTCGACATTCAAGTAGGCGCGCGGCCGCAGCGAGCCGAGCTTGGAGCACTCCTCCGGCGGAACGATCTTGAGGATCTTGCCGCGGCGCTCGATCTCGACCGGCACGCCGCTCTCCAAGACCTGGTCGAGGATGCGGTAGATGTCTTGCCGTAGCCGGGACGCGGTCAATCGCATGTTTCCAGGTCACATGGTTGTTAGACGGGCACGGCGGGAGAACTCCCGCGGGTTCTGGCCGGCAACCTTCGACGATGAAGCGTACGTACATAGTTTACACTACGTACGTTCGCTTACCACCACCGATAGCGAGATCAGCTCCGCCGCAGACCTTCGAGCGGGTCGATGCGCGCCGCACCGCAACCCCTGCGGTCGTCGCTGTCGCGCCGCGGTGATCGGAGAGAAACCCGCCCTGGCCTGCGCCCGGCGGTCGTGATCGACCGGGATCCGGCGCGGGCCGGCGCCGGGCCGGTCGCAGGTTCAGGCCGTGGTAGATGTCGGCCGGGATCCGGTGGCCGGGGTAGACGCGCTCGAAGATGGCGTAGAGGCGCGGGTCGTAGGCCTTCAGGTCGTCCGGCGACCACAGCCGCGTGTCGCCGTCGTACCACTCGTAGTTCGACCAGAACCACCACTGCGAGCCCTCGGCCCAGTACTCGGCCACGGTATTCTCGGCGTAGTGCCCCTTGAAGCGCCCCTCGGCCTTGGCCTCGGCGTAGGCATCCTGGATCTCCCGATACAGCTCCGGGTCGGCGGTGCGCAAGGCGCCCATCACCGCGTGGCTGAACTCATGGACGAGGATGTGCTCGCCGTAGTAACGCGTGTCGGGGTAGCCGAGGATGTTCTCCTCGGCGGCCGTCGTGTACCTGCCGCCCATGCCGCGGGCGCGGCGGTTCCAGTACTCGCGGTCGGTCATGCTGGCGATGCCGCCGGGCTCGTTGTAGCGCTCCCGCTCGCGCGGCGTCAGCCGCGGATCGTCGATCGCCGGCTTCTTCCAGTCGCGGTACTCGGGCAGGTCGGTCTGCATCTCCGACTGCGCCATCACCCCGACCCGCTGGCCCCGCTCGATCATCGCCGCGCGCACGTCGGG
>DASWHK010000350.1:0-27828 GCA_036398215.1 Acidobacteriota bacterium
CGTTGCCCCCCGCAGGAGCGAACGCACATGAGTGAGCAAGCCGAGACCGGCGCGCAACAGGAGCATGGGCAGTTCACCCAGAGCCTCGAGCGGGTCTGGGGGGAGATCAAGCAGATCTCCAAGCAGGTCCAGCAGGAGACCCGTCGCAGCGGCAGGATCGCCCGCCTGCGGCTGGACCTGCGAAGCTTGCGCCGCGAGGTCTTCGAGGTCCGGGCCCGCCTCGGCAAGGCGGTCTACGAGGCACGCAACGCCGGCGGCGACGACACCAGGCTGTCGGAGGTCCCGGGCTTCGCCGGCGGCGTCTCCGCCCTCGACGCCCTGCACGAGAAGATCCGCGCCGCCGAGCAACAGGTCCTGCGCCTGCAGGGCCCCGGCCAGCCCTCCGCCGGCGGCGACGCCACCGGCACCGGAGAGGTCGCCCAGGAGCCAGCAAGCGGGTAAGGTATCCGAGCGTCGCCGGGGTCGCCGCGAGAGCGGCCGGGGTCGCCACGAGCGGGGCCGCGCCGCAACGAGCGTCGCGACACGGGAGCATCCGGCGCGCGTCGCAGTATACTGACCCCCGCGAGACACCGGCCGATCCGCTCCCGGATTCACGCCTTCGGGTGGGGCTGTAGCTCAGCTGGGAGAGCGCGTGACTGGCAGTCACGAGGTCAGGGGTTCGATCCCCCTCAGCTCCACCATATAAATCTAACCAGGTCAGCAACTTACGGGCGCCAGCGTGATCAGCCCCCAAGTTGGTTGCAACTGAGGTTCCACGATGGTTCGGCCGGCCGACGACGACTCGAACTCTCAGCCTCACGCGCCTCAATACGACATCGCAATCTCGTTTCTTTCTGAGGACCTTACCCTCGCCCTCAAGATCGCGGACGAACTCCAGCCAGAATTCTCGGTGTTCGTTTACGAGCGGAAGCAGAAAGACCTAGCTGGCACCGACGGCATGGAGTCGTTCCGAGTCGCGTTTCGGTCGCGGTCCCGCTTGAACGTCATCCTGTTCAGGCCTGGATGGGGAGAGCGAGGCTACACCCTGGTGGAATCTACGGCGATTAAAGAGCGAGCGCTGAAGGACGGGCGCGGCTGGCGCACCCTCCTCGTGGTCGTACTTGAAGATCGAAAGGCCCTTCCAGCATGGGTTCCCGAAACCGACATCTCACTCGACTTCAGTCACTACGGGCTGGAACAGACTCTCGGCGCAATCAAGACCCGGGCTCGGGAGGTGGGTGCCCTACCGAAAAGGCCGAATCCGGTTGAGATGGCTAGAGCCATCGCACAACAGCGGAAGTTTGAACAGGAGCGAATCGCGCTCATGGAAAGCGAGCGCGGCGTCGATGAGGCGACCAAAGAAGCCAACACCTTGATACGGCTGACAGACTCGTTGATGGCCGAGATTGTGACTGAGGTTCCTGACCTAAACATCCGCCACGAAGCCGTGGACAACCGCTTCGTCGGGACGGCAGCCAGCGGAATCGAGATCCGGTGGGTGTCTCTCGTTGTCAACAGTACGGAACGCGCTCGGCTCAGAGTCTTGGAGTTTGACCACAATCTCATCCTGCCCTCGGAAACAGGGCGAAACTACCGCTCTGGATATCCTCGGGTGGCTGCGGAGCAGACCTTCAAGCCTGACTTCACGATCGAGTACCGTTGGGCGTGGCGCGACGACAGGGACGATCGCCTTATCTCGACGCCTGCTCTCGCCGAAAGCATCGTGAAGCGGTTTCTTGACACTCAGGCCCCCGGCCGGCGCAGGGCCGGAAAGACCTGGGGCGTCGCCTGACCCAGTCGGCAGCAGCTATCAGAGGCTCGGCGCCAGGCCCAATCCAAGCTCCAGAGTTTTGCGCCCTTGGCAGGGTCGGACTCCTGGTCCGTGCCGGCACAATTGGTCGGGGGTCAGGTCCGGATGACGAGCTGGGCCGGCGGTCGTCCACGGGGATGATCGCGTGGCCTCGTCCGCGGACCGGGGGCAGGTGACGTTCATGACCACCATGCCGACTGTCGGCAGAAAACCCTGAGATGAAAACCGGCACGTCGTCGTACATCGGGAGCCAGGTCGCGCCTTCAGAGTTCCATCCCGCAATGCGGGCATTTCTTGACCTCCTGGCGCTGGCGGCGCATCTCGTCGATGAAGGCGGAGCCGAGGATGCCGGCGGGGAGGGCGAACATGCCGATGCCGAGGAGGGCGACCATGGCGCCGATGAGCTTGCCGATCGGGGTGATCGGGACGACGTCGCCGTAACCGACGGTGCTCAGCGTGGTGATGCCCCACCACAGGGTCGCGGGAATGCTCGAGAAGGCCTCGGGCTGCGCCTCGTGCTCGGCGTGGTAGACGCCGGCGGAGCCGATCAGCAGCAGGATCAGGACCACGAAGGCGGTCATCAGCAGCTCCTGGTGCTTCGCCTGCAGGACGCGGCCGATCGTCTGCATGGCCCGCGAGTAGCGGCCGAGCTTGAGGAGGCGCACGATTCGTAACAGGCGCAGCGATCGGATGACGCGGAGATCGACCGGCAGGAGCGCCGGAATGTAGAAGGGGGCGACGGCGAGCAGGTCGACGATCGCCATTGGCGTCGCCATGAACCTCAGGCGGCCGAGAAGCGGGCGAGCAAACCGCGGCTCCTCGACCGCGGCCCAGACGCGCAGGACGTACTCGATCGAGAACGCCAGGACCGAGAAGGCCTCGAAGGCGCGAAAGTAGCGGTCGCGCCCCGCGGCGATGCTGCTAACCGTCTCGAGCGAGATGGCGACCACGTTAAGGATAATCAGCGCCACCAGGGTGGCGTCGAAGACGTGGCTGGCGATGTCGCCGGGCCGCGCGACCGACAGCACCTGGTGCACACGCCGGCGTATCTTGGCCAAGCTCGTCGCTCCTTCCCCCCGTGGCGCGACACCTCGTCACCGGTACTGGCCTGCATCCGTCGATCCTCACGCCGGCCCGGCGGGCGCACGGGATCAGATCATGGCGCCGTCGCGTTGACAAGTGCATCGCCTCACCGATCGCCCTTGCCGCGCCGGCGCGGCGCGATGCCGTGCCAGAGTGGGCCGCCTTTGCCGGGGGCGGCGGCCAGGGCACGGGCGACGTAGTCCTGCGCCGTGGTGACGCTGTTGAGGAGGTCCCAGCCGAGGGCGAAGCCGGAGGCCAGCGCCGCGGCGAACGTGCAGCCGGTGCCGTGGGTGTCGGCGCTCGGCTGGCGGGCGACCGGCAGCTCGTGGACGGCGGCGCCGTCGAAGAGGACGTCGACGAGGTCGCCGCCGCCCGGCAGGTGGCCGCCGGTGATCACGGCGGCGCCGCAACCGAGGGCGCAAAGATCGGCGGCGGCGGCCTTCATGTCGGCGACGGACTCGACGGGACGGCCGAGCAACGCCGCGGCCTCGGGCAGGTTCGGCGTGATGCAACGGGCCCGCGGAATCAGCTCCTCGCGCAGGGCGTCGAGGCCGCCGGCGTCCAGCAGCCGGGCGCCGCTGGTGGCCACGATTACCGGGTCGACCACCAGGTTGACGAGGCCGTGCTTCCCCACCGCGGCGGCGACGGCGGCGACGATCTCGGCGGTGGCGAGCATGCCGGTCTTGCCGGCCTGCAGCGGGCCGTCCTCGAGGATCGCGGCGATCTGCGCGGCGATGCTGGCCCACGGCGGCAGCCAGACGCCGGTGACGCCGCCGCGGCTCTGCGCGGTGATCGCGGTGATCGCCGAGGTGCCGTAAACGCCGAAGGCCTGGAAGGTCTTGAGGTCGGCCTGGATGCCGGCGCCGCCGCTCGAGTCGGAGCCCGCGATCGTGACTACGCGCATCAGGTCGGGTGTCATATCATGCATTGTGACAAGTCCACCGGTTCCCCGCGCCCCCGAAGGATCACCGCCCCATCGCCGGGCGGCCAGGCCACGGAATCCGATGTCCCTTCGCACGCTCGCCCTCGCAGCCTTGCTCGCCGCGCCCGCCGCCGGCGCCGCCGTAGAACCCGGCCCCCCCGCGCCCCAGGACGCACGCCAGCCTTCCTCTGCTGTGACTGCGCCGGGCCCCGCCGCGCCCCAGGGCCTGCAGGCGCGCATCGCCGAGGAGCGGCGCAGCGTCATCGTCGAGGCGGTGCAGCGGGTCGCCCCCTCGGTGGCCGCGGTGGTCATCAGCGGCCGGCGGCGGGTGCCGATCTTCGACGACCCGTTCATGCGCGAGTTCTTCGGCTACCGGCTGGGGCCGTCGCGGGAGAGCTACTACGAGATGCAGTCGGGGTCGGCGGTGATGATCTCCGAGCGCGGTGAGTTCCTCACCAACCAGCACGTGGTCGGCGGCGCCGACGCCATCTCCCTGCTGCTGCCCAACGGCGAGGTCCGCCCGGCCCGGGTCGTCGGCATCAGCATGGAGCTCGACCTCGCCCTGCTCGAGGTCGAGCCTGACGGCATGCGGCCGGCCACCCTCGGGACCTCGCGCGACCTGCAGGTCGGCGAGTGGTTGGTGGCGGTCGGCTACCCCGTGGGCGGCAGCGGCATCACCACCGAGAGCCGCTTCCGGCCGACGGTGACGGTCGGCGTGGTGTCGGCGCTGGAGCGATCGTTCACGCCCTCGCGGCCGCGCGTCGCCCAGCTCCAGCAGTTCTATCCGGACATGATCCAGACCGACGCGGCCATCAACCCGGGCAACAGCGGCGGTCCGCTGGCCAACGCCGCCGGCGATGTCGTCGGCATCAACACGTTCATCCTCACGGAGAGCGGCGGCTCCCAGGGGCTAGGCTTCGCGATTCCGATCGACCGCGCCCTGCGGGCCGCGGACGAGCTGCGCACCTACGGCTACGTCCGCCGCATCGATCTCTCGGACATCCAGGTGCGCAGCGCGGGAATGACCGACGCCGAGGCGGCTCGCGCCGGGCTGGGCGTCGGGCCCCGGGGCCTGATCATCGCCGATCCGGGGATCGCCGCCGCCTCGGGCCTGCGCGTCAACGACGTGCTGCTCGACGTCGACAGCGAGCCGGTCAACAGCTTCGAGGAGGCGCAGCTCGCCCTCATTCCGCGCTTCGTCGGCGACCACGTGGTTCTCGGCGTCTGGCGCGACGGCCGGCGGATCGAGCTGGAGTTGGTCCTCCGCGAGGCCCCGCGGCGTCAATGAGCGAGGGCGACCGCGATTCCGGCATCGCCCGTCTGGACCCGCTGCGGCGCGGCGAGCGGCTCGCCGACACGCTGCGGGACCGGCCGGCGGGCGACTGGTTCGTCGCCGATCTGCGGGAGGCGCGGGCGATGGCCGCGCACGACCCGCGATTCGAGCGGCTGGCCGCCGGCCTGGAGGCGGAATCTCTGGGGGAACGACTGGACGCGATCGATGCCTTCTTCGCGGCGATTCCGGCGGTCGAGCTGGCGGCGCTCACACTGCCGCCCAACCTGAGCCAGCTTCGCGCCATCTACCTGAGCTCGCGCGCCTAGCCGGCCATCTCAACGGGTCGCGACGAAAGCGTAGTCCCAGTCGCCCCCGGAAAGTGCGGAACCCCGGCCAGGGTGGCTATTCTGGAGACAGTCCACGACCTTCCGGTGCAACAGGCCCCCGGTTCGGGTGCCGGTTTACCGGCCGCCGCCGTTCGGGTTGCCGCCCGCTTCGCCGCCGCCGCCCACCGGGTCGATGCGTAGCCAGCCCGGCGGTACCTGCAGCCGCCGCGCTTCGGCCTCGAGGGCGCTCATCTCCTCGTCCAGCTCGGTGAGCCGGGCCTGGGCGTCCTCGATGGCCTGCCGCGTGTCGGCGGTAGAGCGGTGCGAGAACAGGAACGCACGCTCGGTCCGGCGCAGATCCTCGATCTGCAGCTCCACCTGCACGCGCTCGGCGGCGATGGCACGGACCTGCTCCTGCCAGTAGTCGCGCGTCTGCTCCTCCGCAACGTCTTCGGTCGCCGCCGCTGCCGCTTCCTCCGCCTCCTCGGCGACCGGCTGCGGCGGCGTGGCCACCGGCTCGACGCTCGCATCCTCGACGATACGATCGACCACGGAGAGCGGGATCGAGACCTCTCCGGCGTACTGCACGAAGATCACCCGATCGCCCTCGACGCGCACCAGAGAGCTCTGGATGACGCGGCCGTTCTTCAGGTAGATCGTGTCGGCGGTCGCCGTGCCGGGTACCAACAACGCCACGGTGGCAACCACAAACGTCAGCGCCAATCGCTGTCCTGCATGCGGTTTGAACATGCGTTCAGGCTAACATGTGGCGGCATCCATTCTGAAGTATTCTTTCGCCTGCTCGACCAGCCCCGCAAAACGGCCGAAAAACGGCTTCCAAAGGCCTGAAACCCGGATGACGACCGCCGAGCACAACGCCGCCCAACTGAGCGTCGTCATCCCGCTGTACAACGAGTCCGAGAACGTCGAGCCGATGCTCGAGGAGCTGTTCGGCGTGCTCGGCGGCCTGCCGGCCTCCAGCGAGGTCATTTGCGTCGACGACGGCAGCACCGACGCCACCTTCGCCAAGCTGCGCGAGGCCGCCGCCCGCCACCGGGAGCTGAGGGTGCTGCGCTTCCCCGCCAACTACGGGCAGACCGCGGCGCTGTCGGCGGGCTTTCACGCCGCCCGCGGCGGCGTGGTCGTGACCATCGACGGCGATCTGCAGAACGATCCCGCCGACATCCCAAGGCTTCTCGAGGTCCTCGAGGGCGGCGCCGACATCGCCAGCGGCTGGCGCCGCAGCCGCAAGGACGGCTTCCTGCTCCGCACCCTGCCCTCCCGGATCGCCAACCGCCTGATCTCGCGCATCACCGGCGTCCACCTGCACGACTACGGCTGCACGCTGAAGGCGTACCGGCGCGAGCTGCTCGAGCGCTTCGAGCTCTACGGCCAGATGCACCGCTTCATCCCGGCGCTCGGCGCCTGGGCCGGGGGGCGCGTCGAGGAGATCGAGGTCAACCACCGGCCGCGCCGGCGGGGGAGCTCCAAGTACGGCATCGGCCGGACGATCACGGTGCTGCTCGACCTGGTGACCGTAAAGTTCCTGATGAGCTACGGCTCGCACCCGATCCGCGTCTTCGGGATGGCGGGCGTCGTCTCCTGGCTGCTGGCGATCGGCTCGCTGGCGGCGGTCGTCTTCATGAAGTGGCGGCTGGAGCCGCCCGTCGACATGACCGGGAACCCGCTCCTCTACCTGGCGATGCTCGGCGCCGTGGTCGGCGTCCAGTTCCTGCTGATGGGGATGCTCGCCGAGATGCAGATGCGCACCTACCACGAGGCCCAGGACAAGCGTCCCTACGTGGTCTCCGAGACGATCGACCGGAGCCCCGCACTGGGCGCCGCGGAGGAATCCGGCTAGCCGCCGCGGCCTCCATTCATCTCGCGGAGCCGCTCCTCCGCCTTCTTCACCTGCTCGCATGCCGGGTAGTCGTCGAGCACCCGCCGGTAGTAGCGCACCGCGTCCTCCGCCTGTTTCCCCTTGTTGTAGGCCTCGGCGAGGGTGAAGTAGAGCTGGCACTTGAGCGTCGTTTCGGGATAGCGCTCCAGGGCCCAGTTGATGCGGTCGACGGCCGCGTCCCAGTCCTCCTCCCGGCCGGCCTGCCAGCGGGCGACCTGCCACTCGTGCTCGGCGAGGTGATCGACGGCGGCCTGCCGCTGGGCGACGGCGGCGGGGCGCAGGTGGCTCTCCGGGTAGTTGTCGATCAGCATCTGAAAGGCGCTGAGTGCCTGGCGGGTGGCGGTCTGGTCACGATCCGGCGTCCGCATCTGGGCGACATGGGTCATGCCGACCATGTACTGGGCGTAATCGACCATCGGGTGCGACGGGTGATAGGTCAGGAAGCTCTGGAAGGCGTCGAGCGCCAGGATCAGGCTGTCGACCCGCCCCTGCTCGTAGTAGGCGCGCCCGATCCCGAGCCGGGAGTCGGGCAGGAAGGGGCTCGACGGGTAGTTGCGCAGCAGGGTATCGAAGGCGTCGATCGCGGCGCGCCAGTCCTCGGCGACCAGCGCGTTCTGGCCCTGCTCGAAGAGCACGGTGCCGGTGGGATCGGCCGTCAGCAGCGGCGACTGGCTGGAGGAGCAGGCCTCGGCGGCGACCAGCAGGGCGCCGCAGGCGAGGATCCTCCAGCTCGGGATCTGCAGTGGTCTCATCAATTCGGTCCTGAAGGCTCGGAGGCCAGCCACTCCCAATGCTTGGCAACGCCCTCTCGCAGGGATGTTCGGGGAGTGAATCCGAGCGCCGATTCGGCCCGGCGGCAATCCGCTTCGGTGAAGCGGACGTCGCCCGGCTTGGCGGGCTCGCGCTGCACTTCGAGTCGGCGGCCGCTGATCGCCTCGATGGTCTCGATCAGATGGTTCAGCGTCACGCGGCTGCCGCCGCCGACATTGTATACGGAGCCCGGCTCGCCCGTCTCGGCGGCCCGCCGCGTCGCCTCGACGGTGTCGGCGACGAAGGTGAAGTCGCGGCCCTGCTCGCCATCGCCGAATACGCGGATCGGGGAGCCGTCGCGGGCCGCCACCAGGAACCTCTGGATCGCCATGTCCGGACGCTGGCGCGGCCCATAGACGGTGAAGTAGCGCAGGCTCAGCGCCGGGACGCCGAAGTTGCGATGGTAGAGGCGGACCATGTGCTCGCCGGCGAGCTTGGTGACCCCGTAGGGGGAGTGGGGCAGCGTCGCGCCGTCCTCGCGCATGGGCAGCACGTCGGTGTCGCCGTACACCGACGAGGAGGAGGCGTAGACGAAGCGGTCGACGCCGACCTCCCTGGCGGCCTCGAGCAGCAACTGGGTGGCCTGCACGTTGTGGGCGAGGTAGTCGGCGAAGGCCTTACCCCAGGAGGGACGGACGCCGGGCAGCGCCGCGAGGTGGAACACGCGGTCGACGCGTCCGAGCAGCCCCGCGAGTTCGAGGTCTCCGATCGGCGCCTCGACGAGCTCGAAGCCGGGCCGACCGGCGAGGCCGCCGACCTGCCGCTGCTTGCGCTCGCGCCCGTAGTTGTCGAGGAAGCAATCGACGCCGATGACCTCGTCGCCGGCCTCGATCAACGCTTCGGCCAGATGCGAGCCGATGAAGCCGGCGGCTCCGGTGACGAGGCTCTTCATAAGCACCTGCGTCGCCGCCGCAAGGCGGTTCTCGAGGACGGCCGCCGGCTCAAGCCGCCGCCCTGGCTTTCTCGAGCAGCTTGCGGGCGGCGGCTCGGGGGTCCTTGGCGCCGTACACGGACGAGCCGGCGACCAGCACGTCGATGCCGGCGCGCACACAATCGGCGACATTGCCCAGATCGACGCCGCCGTCGATCTCCAGTTGCACAGTCTCGAGGCCGTGCTCGTCGAGGCGGGAGCGGAGTGCCCTCGCCTTGTCCAGGCTGGCGGGCAGGAAGCTCTGGCCGCCGAAGCCCGGGTTCACCGACATCACCAGGACGAAGTCGCCGTCGGCGAGAATGTACTCGAGGCCGCCGGGGAAGCTCGCCGGGTTGAGCGCCAGGCCGGCCCGGGCGCCGCTGTCGCGGATGAGGCTCATGGTCCGCTCGAGGTGGTTGCAGGTCTCGTAGTGGACGCTGATCCAGTCGGCCCCCGCCTCCCGGTAGGGCTCGATCCAGCGGTCGGGGTCGGTCACCATCAGGTGCACGTCGAGCGTCGCGCGGGTGTGCGAGCGCAGCGCCCGAACGACCATCGGCCCCATGGTCAGGTTGGGGACGAAATGGCCGTCCATGACGTCGACGTGGAAGGTGTCGACGACGTGGTCGAGCAGCCGCACGGCGCCGCCGAGGTCCGCGAAATCGGCGCCGAGCAGCGACGGCGCCAGCTGGATGTTGCGCTTGCCGCTCACGGGTTGATGACCAGGACGACCGGGTCTCCCTGCTTGACCTTGAAGCCGCTCGGCGGCTGGTGGCTGAGGATCGTGCCCGGCGGCTGGCCCTCGTAGCGGCGCCCGGAGGGCTGCACGTCCACCCGCAGGCCGAGCCTCTCGAGAATCGGCCTGACCTCGGCAACGTTGCGATAGACCAGGTCGGGCATCACCCAGGTCCTGGGCGGCGGCCCTAGCGAGACCAGCAACCGCGCTTGTACGTCGGCGCCCTCCGGAAGCTCCGTGGTGTTGGGTTGCTGGGCGATGACGCCGTCCCTGGCGAACTCCCACGAGTAGACCCGCGCCACGTACTCGACGCCGACGTTCTTCTGCTCGAGGGCGATCTGCGAGCGCTGCAACGAGTCGCCGACCGTCATCGGCAGGGCGCGATCCGGTGCCCCCGAGGACAGCGTCAGCCGGATGCCGCGCTGGCGCTTGATGGCGGTCCCGGCGAGCGGGTTCTGACGCACGACGTATCCCTCGGGGATCTCGTCGTCGGTGAGCGGGTGCTCCTCGACCTCGACGATCAGGCCGTGCTCGCTGAGCAGCCCGCGGGCCTCTTCGAGCGGCCGGCCGACGACGTCCGGGACGTCGATCTCATCGGCGCTCAGCGCCCATTGCACGGACAGATATCCGCTGATCACGAAGAGCGCGCCGAAGAGCGCCAGGACGCAGACGATCTTCAGCAGCGAGACGACCGATGAGAGGAATCCGGACATGCGCAGACGGGAGGATGGCAACGGATTCTTCATTTATAGCACGCGCCGCTCACTCCGTCTTGACCAGCAAGGCCGCGAAGAAGCCGTCGAGCTCCGGGAACAGTGGGTAGGTTCTGAAGCAGCCGTCGTCGCCGACGAGGCGCGGGTCGCAGCCGGCGGGCAGGACCACCGGCCGGCGCTCGAGCTGCGGGGCGCCGGCGAGCAGCGCTTCGACGACGCCCTCGTTCTCCTCCGGCTCGGTCGAGCAGGTCGCATACAGCAGAGCTCCGCCGCCGCGGAGCGCCTCGGCGCTCGTCGAGAGGATTCGTCCCTGCAGGCCGGCGAGCCGCTGCAGCCGCTCGGGCTGGTTGCGCCACTTGAGCTCGGGCCGGCGCCGGACGGTGCCGAGGCCGCTGCACGGGGCATCGACGAGCACGGCGGAAAAGCGGCGCCGAAAGGGAGCCGGCGCCGCCAGGTCGGCGACCAGCGGGTGGACCGCGGGCGTCGCCGCCGCGGCCGCCGCCGCGGCACAGGACCGCGCCCGCCATTCGGCGAGGTCGCAGGCGGCCAGCAACCGGGCCCCCGAGTCCTCGGCAATCTGGATCGCCTTGCCGCCCCGCCCGGCGCAGGCGTCGAGCACGACGTCGGCCGGCGTCGCCGGCAAGAGCGCGGCGACGAGCTGGGCGGCCTCGCCGCGCAACGCGTAGCCGGCGGCGTCCGGGGAGGCGACGCGCAACGGGTTGCCGCGCACCACCCGCCAGGCGCCGGGTACCAGCGACGATTGCTCGATCTCGACGCCCGCGGCGGCGAGCCGGCGCGCCAGCTCCTCCGGGGCCGCGACCCGCGGGTGCGGGCGGAGAGCGAGGGGCGCCGGCTCGAGGGTGCGCCGGAACCAGGCCGCCGCCACCTCGAGGCCGTAGCGCTGCGCCCAGCGCTGCGCCCACCACTCCGGAACGTCGAGATGGTCGGCGAGCTCGGCAACGCTGGCGGGGGGCGCCGGGACGTCGGCGACCGCCTCGCGGAGCAGCGCCCGCAGGACCGCATTGACGAAGCCGGCGGCCGCCGGCTGGCGGCGCTTGACCGCAGCCACCACGCTGTCGACCACCGCGTGGTCGGGGACCTTCGTCAGATGGCGCCACTGATAGGTGCCCAACCGCAGCGCCTCCAACACCGTGGGGTCGAGGCCGGCCAGCGGCCTGCGGCTGTGGCGGGCAAGCTCGCGGTCGAGGCTCTGCCGGCGGCGCAGCGTCCCGTAGACGAGCTCGGTGGCGAGGGCGCGATCGCGGTCGGGCGGCTGGTGGCGGCGCAAGACCCGGTCGAGGCTGCGATCGCTCGCGGCGCCGGCGGCGACGCGCACCAGGACGTCGAGGGCGAGGTCGCGGGCGTCTCGACCGCTCACGCCGCGGCCGTCTCGAGGCGATCGCCGGCGGCGAGATCGTGGCCGCGGAGGAACTCGGCGGCGGGCTGCCGGCGGCCGCCGGCTCGTTGCAGCTCGACGATCCGTAGCACGCTGCCATCGCCGCAGGCCACCCGGATGCCGTGGTCGCCGGCGTCGATCACGGTGCCGGCAAGCGCCTGCCCGGCGCGCACGGTGGCGTCCGGCTCGACCTCCCAGAGGGAGAGCCGCTCTCCCCGCCAGTGGGTGAACGAGCCCGGCCAGGGCTGCAGGGCCCGGACCCGGCGGTCGATGTCGACGGCGCTCCGCCGCCAGTCGATGCCGCCGTCGGCCTTGGTGAAGCTCGGCGCCAGCGTCGCCCGCTCGTCGTCCTGGGGCCGGGGCGCCAGCGAGCCGGCCTCGAGCCCCTCCAGGGTCTCGACGATCAGCTCGGCGCCGACCCGGGCGAGCCGCTCGGCGAGGTCTATCGAGGTCTCCCGGCGACCGATGGGAACCGCCCGTTGCCGCAGGATGTCGCCGGTGTCGAGCCCCTCGTCCATCAGCATGGTGGTGATCCCGGTCTCCTCGTCGCCGGCGAGGATCGCCCAGGCGATCGGCGCGGCGCCGCGGTGCCGGGGCAGCAGCGAGGCGTGGACGTTGATGCAGCCGTGGGGCGGCAGGGCAAGCACCTCGGGGGGAAGGATCAGCCCGTAGGCGACGACCACGATGGCTTCGGGACGATACCCGGCGAGGGCTTCACGGGCGGCCCCGTGGCGCAGACTGGGCGGCTGCTCGATCGGCACGCCGGCGTCCAGCGCCCACTCCTTGACCGCCGAATGGCCGCGCTGGCGGCCCCGGCCGCGGGCCTTGTCGGGGCGCGTGACGACGCCGACGAGCTGGTGGCGGGCGGCGAGCGCCCGCAACGAGGGCAGCGCGAACGCCGGCGTCCCCATGAAAAGGACGCGCAACGGCTACCAGTCCCCGGCGCGTATCCGCTTGGTGATCTTGCGGAGCGCCAGGTCGCGCTTCAACGGGCTCACCCGGTCGATGAACAGCACGCCGTCGAGGTGGTCGATCTCGTGGTGGAGACAGCGGGCCAGCAAGCCTGAGGCCTCGATCGAGAACGGCTTGCCCTCCAGGTCTTGGGCGGAGATCACGACCCGCTGCGGCCGCGGGACGACCAGGGTCAGGTCGGGGAACGACAGGCAGCCCTCCTCCTCGCGATCCTCCCCCTCCTCGAGCTCGACCCTGGGGTTGACCAGGCGCATGAGCTGCTCGGGATCGCTGCCTCCGGAAAGGTCGATCACCGTGAGGCGCACCGATTCCCCCACCTGCGGCGCGGCCAGGCCGATGCCGGCCTCGGCGCGCATCGTCTCGACCATGTCGTCGGCCAGCCGGCGCAGCCGCTCATCGAAACTTTCGACCGGCTCGGAGGGCTCTTGCAGGCCGGGAGCGGGGTACTTCACCAGGGTTCGTAGGGCCATCAACGAAGGATAGCAGCCCGCGGCGCAGCGCTGGCTCCCTCCGTTCGGCCGCCGGGGCAACCTCGTGGCGAGGTCTGGTTACGGCCGGGAAGGGCCGGCGGCGAGGCGCCGGGGTAGCATGGCCTGCTGATGCGCATCCGCTTGACGGTTTCCTATCGTGGCGGCCGCTACGCCGGCTGGCAGGTGCAGCGCGACGCGCCCACCATCCAGGGCGAGCTGCAGGCGGTCGTCTCGCGACTGATGGGGCGGGAGGTCGCCGTCACCGGCGCCAGCCGGACCGACGCCGGCGTCCACGCGGTCGGGCAAGTCTGCCACTTCGACGCCCCCCGCGAGCTGCCGCTGCCGCGCTGGATGCGGGCTTTCGCCCGCCTGTTGCCCGAGGACATCCGCGTCCTCGATTGCCGGCCCGCCGATGCCGACTTCCACGCTCGTTTCAGCGCCCTCCGCAAGACCTACCTCTATCACGTCGACCCGGCGCCGATCGCCTCGCCGTTCCTGTCGCCCTTCAGCTGGCACCGGCCGCGGATCGCCGACTTCGAGGAGATGGCGCGGGCGGCCGCCTTCCTGCAGGGACCCGTCCATCAGCGGGCTTTCGCCTCCCGCCCCGAGGGCGACCGTGACCTCCGCGGCATCGAGTCGTTCACCGTCGACGCCGGCGCGCGGCTGGTTACCTTCACGGTCGTCGGACGCAGCTTCCTGCGCCACGCCGTGCGCGGCATGGTGGGCACCCTGCTGGAGGTCGGCTACGGGCGGCGCTCGGCCGACAGCGTGCGGTCGATGGCGACCGCCGCCGCCGATCATCCCCTGATGGTCAAGGCGCCCGCCCACGGCCTCTGCCTGCTGCGGGTCGATTACTGACCGGCCAGGGTCATCTGGATCCCCGTTTTCGTGACTGGCTGCCGAAAGGAAGCGGGGGGTGGACCCGTGCTAAACTGCCTTCCTTCCGTGCCTCTCTCCGCGTGCTGCGGCGGCGGTCCGCTAGGAGGCCGTCACCATTCACCGTGGCCCGCCAAACCCGCGGGCAAGCCCGCCCGACTCGCCTTGCGATCATGCACATCCTGGTAACCGGCGGCGCGGGGTACGTCGGCAGCCACCTGGTACGGGCCCTCCGCGACGCGGGTCACCGCGTCGCCGTCCTCGATGACCTCTCGTCGGGCCACCGGGAGACGGTTCCCGACGGCGTCGCCTTGCAGGTCGGCAGCTGCGGCGACGCTGCGGCGCTCGACGAGCTGACCGCCGGCGCCCGCCCCGACGCGGTCATGCACCTGGCCGCCAAGTGCTCCGTCGAGGAGTCGGTCGCCGACCCGGCGCTTTATTACCGTGCCAACCTGAGCGAGAGCCTGAGGCTGCTCGATTGGGTGGCGGCACGGGAAATCGGCATGGTCGTGCACTCGTCGACGTGCGCCGTGTACGGGGCTCCCGAGCGGCCGGTGATCGACGAGCAGGTCTGCCCCCGACCGGTGAACCCGTATGGCGCCAGCAAGCTCGCCGTCGACCTCGCCCTGCGCGCCTACGGCGAGGCGCACGGGTTCGGCACGGTGGCCCTGCGCTACTTCAACGCCGCCGGCGCCCATCCGGACGGCACCCTGGGCGAGGACAAGACCCCGGCGGGCAATCTCATCCCCTGCGTCTTGCAGGCGGCCCTCGGGCAGCGGCAGGCGATCGCCGTCTACGGCGACGACTATCCGACCGCCGACGGCACCGGCGTGCGCGACTACATCCACGTCATGGACCTCGCCGCCGCCCACCTCGCCGCTCTGGAGCATCTTGCCGGCGGCGGCCCGAGCGGCGTCTTCAACCTGGGGACCGGCGAGGGTCACAGCGTCCTGGACGTGGTCGCCGCGGGCCGCCGGGTCACCGGGCGGGAGATCCCGGCGACGGTGGCCCCGCGTCGCGCCGGCGATCCGCCGGCGCTGGTGGCCGACCCGCGACGCGCCCGCGCCGAGCTGGGCTGGGAGCCGCGGAGCTCCGACCTCGACACCATCCTCGCCGACGCCTGGCGCTGGCGCGCCGCGCACCCCCACGGGTACCGGCGCGCCGCGGAGATCGAGCGATGATGAGCCAGCCGGCCGCCACCGCAACCGCGCCGGACAGCCTCCGTCGTTACCTGAACGCCGACGCCGAGGGCCGTGCGTTGCTCGAGGGGATCGACTGGTCGCGGTTGCCCCGGCACATCGCCGTGATCATGGATGGCAACGGCCGCTGGGCCGCGCAGCGGCAGCTGCCGCGGGTCGAAGGGCATCGCGCCGGAATCACCGCCGTCCGCGAGGTGGTCGAGACCGCGGCGCGCGCCGGCATCGAGGCCCTGTCGCTATACGCCTTCTCGGTGGAGAACTGGAAGCGGCCGCAGAGCGAGATCGACGCCCTGATGGCGCTGCTCAAGGAGTACCTGGCCCGCGAGCTGCCCACCCTGCTGGAGCATTCGATTCGCTTCGGCGCCATCGGCCGGCTCGACGGCCTGCCGGCCGACGTGCAGCGGGACATCGCCGACGCCGTGGCGGCGACCCGCGCCAACACCGGCATGCGCTTCGTCATCGCCCTCAACTACGGCGGTCGCACCGAGATCCTCGACGCCGTGGGGGCGGCCCTCGCCGCCATCCAGGCCGGCTCGACGAGCCTTGCCGAGCTCGATGAAGAGCGGCTGGCCGACTTTCTCTACACCCGCGGCCTCCCCGATCCCGACCTGCTGATCCGCACCAGCGGCGAGCTCCGGGTCTCCAACTTCCTCCTCTACCAGATCGCCTACGCCGAGATCTGGGTCACCGACAAGCTGTGGCCCGACTTCCGCCGCGCCGACCTCCTGCGGGCCATCGCCGACTTCCAGCGGCGCGAGCGCCGCTACGGCAGCGTCGAGGCGGTCGACGCCTAGCTGCTAACCCCCCGGGAACCTTGATCCGCGTCCTCACAGCCATCGTCCTGATCGCCCTGTTGGCCTGCACCTTGTGGATGCCGCCGTACGCCTTCGTCGTGGTGCTGGCGATCTTCCTCGCCCTCGGCTGGAGCGAGTACGAAGCCCTCGCCGCCGAGGCCGGGGCGGCGCCCCTCCGCGGCCTCGGCGCGCTGCTGGCGATCTCGGTAGCCGTTTCGTTCGCGCTGCCCGATCCACAGGCGCCGGCGGTGGCGCTGGGGGCCTCGGCGCTGCTGGCGGCGCTCGGCGGCCTGGCGGCGGGGGCCAAGCACCCTCTTCTCGTGGTGCGGCGGACGGCGGCGACCCTCGGCGGGGTCTGCTGGTTGGGCCTGCTGCCGGGCTTCACCGTGGCGATCCGCTTCGGCGACGACGGGGTGACGCTGATCGCCTTGCTGTTCGCCGCCGTGAGCTCCGGCGACATCGCCGCCTACTACGGCGGCACGCTGCTCGGCCGCCATCCGCTGGCCCCCGGCCTGTCGCCCAAAAAGACCATCGAGGGGACGATCTGCGGCCTGCTCGCCAGCGGCGCCGGCGGCGCCCTGGTCGCCCACTACTGGCTGCCGGGCGCCGGCTGGTCGCCGGGGCTGGCGGTCGGATTGATGCTGGGCGTCGCCGGCCAGGCCGGCGACCTGTTCGAGTCGGCATTCAAGCGCGCCGCCAACGCCAAGGATTCGTCGCGCCTGCTCCCCGGGCACGGCGGCATCCTCGACCGCCTCGACGGCCTCCTGTTCGCCGGCGGCGTCCTGTACGGCGCCGTCTTTTTCGGCCTCTTCTGAGGGCAGGCGCCGATGCCCGTCAAGCGAGTCGCGATCCTGGGGTCGACGGGATCGGTGGGCACCCAGGCGCTGCAGGTGGTCGAGCGCCATGCGGACCGGCTGGCGGTCGCCGCCCTCGCCGCCGGCGACAACGACGAGCTGCTGGCGGCGCAGGTGCGACGCTTCGCGCCGGCGCTCGTGGCGATCGCCACGCCCGAGGCCGCGGCCCGCCTCCGCGAGCGTCTCGGCGACCCGCTGCCGGAGATCGTCCACGGGCACGACGGGCTGCTGCAGGCGGCCACCGGGGCCGGTGCCGACGTCGTCGTCAACGCGGTGGTGGGCGCCGCGGGGCTCACCGCCACCCATGAGGCCGTCCGCCGCGGCATCTCGGTGGCGCTGGCCAACAAGGAGTCGCTGGTGATGGCCGGCGAGCTGATCATGGAGACGGCACGGGGCAGCGGCGCCGCCATCCTGCCGGTCGACTCGGAGCCCAACGCCCTGCACCAGTGCCTGCGGGGGGTCGCCGCGGGCGACCTCCGGCGCCTCGTCCTGACCGCCAGCGGCGGGCCGTTCCGCGGCTGGTCGGCGCAACAGCTCGATGGCGTGACGCCGGCCAGCGCCCTGCGCCACCCCACCTGGCAGATGGGGCCGCGCATCAGCATCGATTCCGCGACGCTCATGAACAAGGGCTTCGAGCTGATCGAGACCTGCTGGCTGTTCGGCGTGCCGATCGACAAGATCGACGTCGTCATCCACCCGCAGAGCATCATCCATTCGCTGATCGAGCTGGTCGACGGCTCGCTCATCGCCCACGCCGGCCCCACCGACATGCGGCTGCCGATCCAGGACGCCCTCTCGTACCCCGAGCGCTGGGAGCCGGCGGTCGAGCCGCTCGATCTGATCGCCAGCGGGCCATGGAGCTTCGAGCCCGCCGACCCGGACCGCTACCCGTCGTTGCGGCTGGCGCGCCAGGCGATGCAGGCCGGGGGCACCGCTCCGGCGATCCTCAACGCCGCCGACGAGGTCGCCGTCGCCGCCTTCCTCGCCGGCGCCCTGCCCTTCCGGCGGATCATCCCCGTGGTCGCCGAGGCCCTCGAAGGCGCCGGGATCGGCTCCGCGGACACCCTGGACGATGTTTTCGAGGCCGATCGGGCCGGGCGCCGGGCGGCGCGAGCGATCCTGCTAAACTAGACGGGAGTCGCTCGCGACCCGGCGAGCGCAGCCTCCGAACCGGCCCGACCCGAATCCCGCTCGAGCCCGAACCAGACCAAGCCCGAACCGAATGCTCGCTCTCCTCACCAACACGCTGGCGCTGATCTTCGTTCTCGGCGTCATGATCTTCGTCCACGAGCTCGGGCACTTCGCCACCGCCAAGTTCTTCGGCATTCGCGTCGACGTGTTCGCGCTCGGCTTCGGTCCGCGCCTGTTCGGCTTCCGCCGCGGCGATACCGACTACCGGGTCTGCGCCCTGCCGCTCGGCGGCTACGTCAAGATGAAGGGGGAGAACCCCGACGAGGAGCTCAGCGGCGACGACGACGAGTTCTTGACCCGCCCCAAGTGGCAGCGCTTTTTCGTGCTGATCAACGGGCCGCTGATGAACGTGGCGCTGTCGTTCGTGCTGCTGGCGGTGGTCTACGCGCGGGGCGTCGAGGCCGAGACCTGGCGCACCGATCCGGTGACCATCGGCTGGGTTAAGGCCGGCTCGCCGGCGGCGCAGACCGAGCTGGCGCCCGGCGACCGGGTGCTGGCCGTGGATGGCGAGCCGATCCAGAGCTGGCAGGAGTTCGAGCTCCGGGTGCTGATCTCCGGCGGCCAGCCGATCGACATCACGGTCGCCAACGACAGCGGCCAGCGAGTGATCACCGCGACGCCGGAGCGCCAGCCGCCGTCGGATCAGGGCTATCTGGGCGTCGTGCCGCCCTTCGAGCCGGTGATCGGCTTCGTGCTCCCGGACAGCCCGGCGATGGAAGCCGGCCTGCAGCCCAACGATCGCTTCCTCGAGGTCGAAGGCATTCCGATCCGCGACTGGAGCCAGCTCACCGAGATCATCCAGGAGCGCCCCGCTCAGCCCACCCAGCTGCTCATCGAGCGCGACGGCGCCGAGCAGCGGATGAGCGCAACCCCTGGCACGCTGCCGGCGGAGCTGGGCGGCGGCATGGGTCTCGGCGTCTTCCGCGTCTTCGAGATCGAGCGGCGCAGCTTCGGCTTGGTCGGCGCCCTGCGCCAGTCGGCGCGGGAGATCGGCCGCCAGACGGCGCTCGTCGGCGAGATCCTCTCGCGACTGTTCACCGGCAGGATGTCGATGCGGACGCTCTCCGGACCGATCGAGATCGCCCGCTACTCGGGCCAGGCGGCGAGCACCGGCGACCCCTTCGTGCTCTTCTGGTTCATGGGCATCGTCAGCCTCCAGCTCGGCCTCCTGAACCTGCTGCCGATCCCGGTGCTGGACGGCGGCCACATCGCCGTGCTGGCTTTCGAAGGGCTCATCCGCCGCGACCTGAGCATGGCGGTCAAGGAGAAGATGATGACCGTCGGCGTCGTCCTGTTGGTGACGCTGATGCTGGTGGTCATCACCTTCGACATCCTCAAGAGCCTGGCGAGCTGAGGCGGCTCAGCGGAAGCGAACCGTCAGCTTGTAGCTCCCGGTGATGTCGTAGCGGGTGAACACGTCGATGTACCAGCGCCCGGTCTGCGGCGATGGGATCGACAGCGCGGCGTCGTGGCTGGCGCTCTCGTCGCGATAATCGACGCTGTCGTAGTTTTCGATCTCGGCACCGAACTTGGCCGCAAGATCGAGGTCGGCGTCGGCGCTCATGGCGATCTCCATGGTGCTCGCCCAGGACGGGGCGTCGATGTAGTAGGTGTGCCAGCGGGGCAGCACCGCGCTCGCCAATCTTCCCGAGGCGCTCTGACCGTCGGCGAGCTGCCCGATCGTGCCCGACTCCGCGGTGCCGGCGACCAGCGGCTGCCCGCCACCCACCGGCGGCTGCCCGCCGGCGCCCGGCGGCTGGGCACCGCCTACCGCGCTGACGCGCAGCACGTAGGAAACCGGCTCGGGGATCAAGTTGATGACGTCGACGTAGACGACCCCCGCGGCCGGGTCGAGATAGGCGTGACTCGCGTAGGTGGCGGTGGTCAGGTCGATGAAGTCGGCATCGCCCCCTTCCTCGATCGACGCGAAGCTGGTGATCGCAGAGCCGGCCTTGACGGCGAAGTCGATGTCCTTGCCGTTGCCGTCGACGTCGATGCTCAGTCGGCTGAGCCCCGGCGGCGCGCTGACCGTGTACGTGTGATAGACGGCGGCGTCGACGTAGCCGGCGATGACCCCGGTCCGCTCGCCGCCGACGGGCACCTCACCGTACAGCCCGCTGCCATCACCGGCCCCCGGCGCCGGCGCCGGCCGTGTCGTATCGGCGACCCGCACCCCGGCCTCCGGCGGCGGCGCGGCGCGGCTGACGTTGGCCACGTAGGGGCCGATGAGCGACCACGCCAGGCCGATCGGGCGCACGTAAGCCTGCTCCTCGACGTCGAGCTCCCCGTAGCGCTCGGTGCGCCCGGCCGTCGGCACGCCGATCAGCTCGCCGAGCTCGTTGACCGCCGCCCCCCCGGAGTTGCCGTAGGCGATCTTGGCATCGGTCTTGATCCACTGCTTGCCGCCGGCCTCGAGGTCCTCGCCGACCCAGCCGCTCAACAGGCCGGCCGTGAACGTGATGGTGCGCCCCGAGATCCCCGGGTAGCCGATGATCGTGATCGGGTCCCCGGGCATCGTCTCGTTGGAGCTGCCGACCGTGATCGAGGCGAACGTCGTCGAGCCGGCGAGCGCCGATCCGTCGGCGTGGCGATCGATGCGCAAGATCGCCAGGTCGTGGGTCGGATCGCCGGCCACGTAGCTGGCCCGGTAGAGGAACTCGGGGGCCTGGTCGAAGAAGCCGGGTCGGGTCTGGAGAATGGCGAAGTCGGCGTAGCGCTCGCGACTGGCGGGCACGCCGATGACGTGGAAGTTGGTGAGGATGTAGCCGTCGGGGCTGATGATCGTCCCGGAGCCGGCGATACCGACCTCTTGGCCGGCGGCGTCGACCGGCACGATCTCGACCACGGCTGGGATGATCCGCGCCCGCACGTCGCGCGGCAGCGTGTATTGCAGGCCGCCCGCGAGGACGACCGACAGCACGGCGAGAACCGCAGCGAAGCAAGCCATCCCGATCCACCCCTGACGAGCCCGGCCGCCGGCGGCGGTCTCCCGAGCCCGATATCACACGGCCAGATGATCCGCCCGCGCCGGAACGCCGTCAATCCTCGTTTTGCAAGCCGACGCCGGATCAACGAGCTTCCTGCCTCTCGGTGCGCACCGAACGCTGCGGTTCCGCGATGACTTCGGGGAAGCGCCGGACCCGTGGCCGTCTCATGGACTCAGAGGCGCATCTCTAGAGCTCGGAAGAAGCTCGTTGCGGAAGCGAAACTCATGAACTACGCTGTAGTGCATGGTGAAGACCGAGGTCTACAGCTGGCGCGTGAGCCGCGAGATGAAGGAGGCGCTCGAGGAGCATGCGCGCGTCGAGGGGAAGACGATGGCAAAGCTCTTGGATGACATCGTGGGCGGCTGGCTCGACGAGCACGGCGCCGACGAGGACGCGGCCGAGCAACGGCGACTCCACGCGGCCGCGGCGAAGACGATCGGGACGATTCACGGCGACGATCCGACGCGCTCTACCCGGGTGCGCGAGCTCGTACGCGTTGAGCTGCGCAAGAAGTATGGACGGTAAGCTGGCGTGACGGTCAAGGGCATCATCGACAGCGGCGCCATACTCGCCCTCCTCGACGACCGAGATGAGTGGCACGACCGCTGCCGCCATGCTTTCGAGGACATCCGGCTACCGTTGGCGACGACCGCCGCCGCGCTGGCCGAGCTCTTCCATCTGCTCTTCCGGGAACGACGCGACGCCGCGGCTGCCTGGGCGTTCCTTCGCTCGGGCGCGATTCGCATCTTGCCGATCACGGATTCCGACTCCGGGGAGCTGGAACGCCTGATGAGACGTTACGCGGATCGCCCCATGGACTTTGCCGACGCAACCCTGGTGCGGCTCGCCGAGCGCGAGGCGCTGACGACGATCCTGACCGTCGACCACGACGACTTCGAGACCTATCGGATCGGCGCGAAGAAGCGCTTTCGGATCGTGCCGTCGCGTTAGCCGCTGCTACAGCAGCTCACGCTCTGTGAAGAAAAACGCGATCTCGACGGCCGCGGTCTCGGGAGCGTCCGAGCCATGGACGCTGTTGGCCTCGAGGCTCTCGGCGTAGAGGGCGCGGATGGTGCCCTCGGCGGCCTCCGCCGGGTTGGTGGCGCCCATCACCTCGCGCAGGTGCTTGACGGCGTTGTCGCGCCGCAGGACGAGCGCCACAATCGGGCCCGAGCTCATGAACTCGGTGAGGCTGTCGTAGAAGGGACGCTCGGCGTGGACGGCATAGAAGGCGCGGGCGTCGTCGCGGCTCAGCCGCAGCCGCTTCAGGCCCAGGACCTCGAACCCCTCTTGTTCGTAACGGGCGATGATCTTGCCGATCAGGTTGCGGCGGGTGGCATCCGGCTTGATCAGCGCCAGGGTCCTCTCTACCGCCATCGTGACCTTCCTTCAGGATGAGCTCGAAAACATCGCCTGGGGCCCGCCGCCACCTTTCGGCGGAGGGTGTTTCACCCGGCAGGCCTGCAGCCGCGCCGTCTCTCGCGGCGCCCCTAGACGTCCAGCTTGGCGATCAGCTCCTTGACCTCGGCGACCGACTCCTCGAAGGCGGCGCGCTCGGCATCGGAGAGCTCGATCTCGAAGACCTTCTCCATGCCGCCGGCGCCGAGAACCACCGGCACGCCGACGAAGGCGCCCTGGACGCCGTACTCGCCCTCCAGCCAGGCGGCGCACGGTAGGATCTCTTTCCTGTCCATCAGGATCGCCTCGACCATCTGCGTCACCGACCAGGCGGGCGCGAAGTAGGCGCTGCCGGTGCCCAGCAGCTTGACGATCTCGCCGCCGCCCTGGCGGGTACGCTGCACGAGGCGGTCGATCTGCTCCTCGCCCATCAGGTCGGTGAGCGGCACGCCGGCCACCGTCGAGTAACGCGGCAGCGGCACCATCGAATCGCCGTGGCCGCCGAGGACGAAGGCGTGGGTGTTGGCCACCGAGACGCCGAGCTCCATGGCGATGAAGGTCCGGAAGCGCGCCGAGTCCAGCACCCCCGCCATGCCGATGACCCGCTGCCGCGGGAAGCCCGACTTCTTGTAGGCGAGGTACGCCATGGCGTCGAGCGGGTTGGTGACCATGATGATGATCGAGTCGGGCGAGTACTTCGCCACCTCGCCGACGACGCCGCCGATGATCTCGGCGTTCTTGAACAGCAGGTCGTCGCGGCTCATCCCCGGCTTGCGAGCCAGGCCGGCGGTGATCACCACGATGTCGGACCCCTGGGTGTCGACGTAGTTGTTGGAGCCGGTGATCTCGGCGTCGTGGCCGATGAGCGGCGTCGCCTCCATCATGTCGAGCGCCTTGCCCTGGGGCATGCCCTCGATGATGTCGGTCAGCACGACGTCGGCCAGCCCCCTGTTGACAATGGCCAGCGCCGTGGTGGCGCCGACGTGGCCGGCGCCGACTACGGTTACTTTTTTGCGCGCCATGGCGTTCACTCCATGTTGGAGACGATCGCTTCGCCGAACTCCGAGCACTTGAGCGTCGTCGCGCCCTCCATCAGCCGCTCGAGGTCGTAGGTGACCGTCTTGGCCTGGATGGTGCGCTCGAGAGCGTCCTCGATCGCCAGCCCGGCTTCGGGCCAGCCCATGTACTTGAACATCATCACGCCGGAAAGGATCAGCGAGCTCGGGTTGACCTTGTCCTGGCCGGTATACTTGGGCGCCGAGCCGTGGGTCGGCTCGAAGAGCGCCACCTCGTCGCCGATGTTGGCTCCCGGGGCGATCCCCAGGCCGCCGATCTGGGCGGCGGCGGCGTCGGACATGTAGTCGCCGGTGAGGTTGGGCGTCGCCACGACATCGTACTCATCCGGGCGGGTGAGCAGCTGCTGGAACATGGCGTCCGCGATGCGGTCCTTGATCAGGATCTTGCCGGCCGGCACCTTGCCGCCGTGCTTGTCCCAGACCTCGTCCTCGGTGATCGTGGCGTCGCCGAACTCTTCTTTTGCCAGCTCGTAACCCCACACCCGGAAGGCGCCCTCCGTGTACTTCATGATGTTGCCCTTGTGCACCAGGGTGACACTTTCGCGCTTCTCGTCGATCGCGTAGCGGATCGCCTTGCGCACCAGCTGCTTGGTGCCGGTGATCGACATCGGCTTGATGCCGATGCCGCTGTCGGGGCGAATCGTGACGCCCATCTCAGAAGTCAGGAAGTCGATCACCTTCTTGCACTCGGGCGTGCCCTCGGCCCACTCGATGCCGGCGTAGACGTCTTCGGTGTTCTCACGGAAGATGACGATGTCGAGCTTCTCGGGGCCTTTTACAGGGGACGGCGTGCCCTTGTAGTACTTGACCGGGCGCACGCAGGCGTACAGGTCGAGGCGCTGGCGCATGGCGACGTTCAGCGAGCGGATGCCGCCGCCGACCGGCGTGGTGAGCGGCCCCTTGATGGCGACCTTGTAGTCGCTGATGGCGTCGAGCGACAGCTGCGGCAGGTGCTCGCCGAGCTCGGCGTAGGCCTTCTCCCCCACCGGGATCTCCATCCAGGCGATCTTGCGCTCGCCGCCGTAGGCGTGGGCGACGGCGCCGTCGAAGACCGTGTGGGCGGCGACCCACAGGTCGGCGCCGATCCCGTCGCCTTCGATGTAGGGGATGATCGGGTTGTTGGGGACGACCAGCTTGCCGTTCTCGACCGTGATCTTGGCGCCCTCGGCGGGCGGGGTGATGCTCGCGACAGCCATTGTGCTCGATCCCGTAGTTTTCGCGGCCCGCACGGCGGCGAGCGCGATTCTTACACGCGACCTCCCCGCGAGCAAGAAACGCCCAGCCCGTGCCCTGCCCGCTTGCCGCCGGCCCGTTTCCCGCCTCTCTCTCCACCCTCCCTACAAGGTCACGAAGCGCGCCCACTTGATCACCTCGAGCTCCTCGAACGCCTCCAGCGTCTCCGCGTCGAGCGCCGAGTCCAGCGTCATCACGGCGATCGCCGTCTCCGCGCCGGGGGCCCGCGCCAGCCGCACCTCGGCGATGTTGACGCCACGGTCGCCGAGAAAGGCGCCGACGGCCCCGACCACCCCCGGCCGGTCGTCGTTGGCAAACAGCAGCAGGTGGCCCTCCGGGGTGAGCTCGATCGGCAGCCCGTCGAGCTCGACCACCCGCGGGCGCTCCGCGTCGAAGACGGTGCCGGCGAGCGCATGCTCGCCGCCCTGCCCCTTGCCCACCACCCGCAGCAGGCTGGCGTAGCCGCTCGCCGCGCTGCTGCTCGCCTCCTCCACCTCGATGCCGCGGTCACGGGCGACGTTCCAGACGTTGACCGGGTTGACCTGCTCGGCGAGGTGGGGCTCGAAGAAGCCGACCAGGGCGGCGGCGCTGACCGGCCTGGTGGTGTAGCGGGTGAGCTCGCCGAAGTACTCGATGCGCAGCGTCTCGATGCCGGTGAAGCACTGCGACAGCATCGAGCCGAGCCGCCGCGCCAGGTCCATGTAGGGCAGCATCGGCCGCTGCTCCTCCGGCGGCAGCGCCTGCACGTTGATGGCGTGGTGGATGGCGCCGTCGCGTAGAAACTCGACGACCTGCCGGGCGATCCCCTCGCCGACCTTTTCCTGCGCCTCGAGCGTCGCGCCGCCGAGGTGCGGCGTGCCGATGAAGCGCGGGTGGGCGAGCAGCGAGGGGTCCGGCTCGGGCTCGTTCTCGAAGACGTCGAACGCCGCCCCGGCGATGTGCCCCGACTCCAGCGCCGCCAGCAGCGCCCCTTCATCGACCAGGCCGCCGCGGGCGCAGTTGATGAGACGGGCGCCCGGCTTCATCTTCGCCAGCGCCTCGGCGTCGATCAGGTGGCGGGTCTCCGCGCTGAGCGGCACGTGGAGGGTGAGCACGTCAACGATCGGCAGCAGCTCGTCGAGCTCGACCAGCTCGATGCCCAGGTCGGCGGCGACCCGCGCCGACATGTACGGGTCGAAGGCGACGACCTGCATCTCCAGGGCCTGGGCGCGGCGCGCCACCTCGCGGCCGATGCGGCCGAAGCCGACGATGCCGAGCTTCTTGCCCTCCAGCTCGACCCCCAGGTAGGGCTTGCGGTCCCAGACGCCGGCGCGCAGCGCCGCGGCGGCCTGGGGGACGTTGCGGGCCAGCGCCAGCATCAGCGCCACGGTGTGCTCGGCGGCGGTGACCGTGTTGCCCCAGGGGAGGTTCATGACCAGGACCCCGGCCGCCGTCGCCGCCTCCAGGTCGATGTTGTCGACGCCGACCCCGGCGCGGCCGACCACCCGCAAGCTCTTGCCGGCGGCGATCGTGGCGGCGTCGACCAGGTGGCCGGAGTGGACGATGACCGCGGCGAACGGGGCGATGACGTCGGCCAGCGACCCCGACGGGTGGTCGGGCCGGTGGTCGACCTCGCAGCCGCCGGACTCGAGGATCTCCAATCCGCGGCCTTTGAGCGTCCCGCAGACCAGGACCCGGGGGCTGCCCCCGCTCATTCCGGGCCCGTCGGGACGGCGGCCGGCGGCGCCTCGCCGGCGAGGCTGGCGGCGGCCGCGGCGACGCCGGCGCCGCGCTGCAGGCCGTGGCCGCGGTCGATCAGCACGCTTTCGAGACCGGCGAGCAGGCCGAGCAGGTCGAGGTCGTCGACGTAGCCGATGTGGCCGATGCGGAAGATATCGGGCTTGAGGTCGCCCTGGCCGCCGGATAGCTGGGCGCCGAAGCGGTCGCGCATGGCGGCGACGATCTCCGGGGCGCTGCCGGGAACCGGGGCGCGGATGGCGGTCACCGCCGGGCTCGGAGCGGCGGGGGCCAGCAACTCGAGCCCGAGCGCCGGCGCCGCGGCGCGGCAGGCCGCCGCCAGGCGGGCGGCGTTGTCCTCGAGGGCGGCGATGCCGCCGCTCTCGTCGATGGCGTCGAGGGCGGCCTCGAGCGCCAGCAGCAAGCCGATCGCCGGGGTGAACGGCGTCTGCGACCTGGCGGCGGAGGCGGCGTAGCGGCGCAGGTCCAGGTAGTAGCGCGGCGTCGAGGAGCGGTTGTCGACCAGCTCCCAGCCGCGCGGCGAGCAGGCCACGAAGGCGAGTCCGGGCGGGACCATGAAGGCCTTCTGGCTGCCGCCGGCGACCGCGTCCAGGCCCCAGGCGTCGGTTTCGATCGGCATCGCCCCCACGGCGGTGATGGCGTCGACGGCGACGACGATCTCCGGGGCCGCCCGGCGGGCCGCCTCGGTGAGGGCGCGGACGTCGAAGGCGGTGCCGGTCGAGGTCTCGCTGGCAGTCAGCAGCAGGCCGCGGACGGGCGCCGCGGCCTCGATCCGCTCGGCGACCGCCTCCGGCTCCAGCGGCTGCCCCGGCGCCAGCTTCAGGAGCACGGCATCGAGCCCGTAGGCGGCCGCGATCTCGCCCCAACGCTCGCCGAACTTGCCGGCGGCGACCACCACGACGCGATCGCCGGCGGCGAACAGGCTGGCGACCGACGCCTCCATGGCGCCGGTCCCCGAGGTGGCCAGCACGGCCAGCGGCGACTCGGTGCGGAAGGCGGCCCGGAGGCCTGCCTGCACGCGCTCGAAGCGCCCGGCGAAGGCCGGCGAGCGATGGTACGGCACGCCGCCGGCGGCGGCCCGGATGGCGTCGGGATGCAGCGGCGTCGGGCCGGCGGTGAACAGGCGGGGCTTCTTGAGCATGGCGGTATTGTTGCAGAGGACCCGGGTGCGTGCTATTCGCCATGC
>DASWHK010000351.1:0-11438 GCA_036398215.1 Acidobacteriota bacterium
CCCATGCTGGTGGGGGTGCTGGTGTACGTGGCGCTGCAGATGGCCTTCGGCGTCATCGTCGCCCGGCGGATCTCCACCGAGGAGGACTACCTGGTCGCCGGCCGCCGCCTGGGGCCAACGGTCGCCCTGTTCACGATCTTCGCCACCTGGTTCGGCGCCGAGACCTGTCTGGCGGCCGCCGGGCGGGCCTTCGAGGGCGGCCTGGCGGAGACCACCGCCGAGCCGATCGGTTACGCCGCCTGCCTGCTGCTCATGGGGCTGGTGTTCGCCGTCCCCCTGTGGCGCCTGCAACTGATGACGCTCGCCGACCTCTTCCGGCAGCGCTTCGGCCGCGGCGCCGAAAAGCTGTCGGTGATCATGATGGTGCCGACCTCGATCCTCTGGGCGGCGGCGCAGGTGCGCGCCTTCGGCCAGATCCTCGCCGCCGTCTCCGACATGGACGTCACCGTGGCGGTGACGCTGGCCGCCGTCGTGGTGATCGTGTACACGTCGATGGGAGGCCTGCTCGCCGACGCCTGGAGCGACCTGCTGCAGGGCGGCGTGCTGATCCTCGGCCTGCTGCTCCTCGGCTTTCTCTTCCTGCGCGCCGAGGGCCTGCAGGCGCTGGCGAGCATCCCGCCCGAGCGGCTGTCGCTGGGCGCGGCGACCCCGACGATCTGGGACAAGGCCGAGGTCTGGGCGGTGCCGATCCTCGGCTCGGTGCTGGCCCAGGAGATGGTGGCGAGGGTGATGGCCTCGCGCAGCCCGCAGGTGGCGCGCTCGGCGACGGTGGGGGCGGCGGCTCTGTATTTCTGCGTCGGGCTGATCCCGGTGACGCTCGGCCTGGCCGCCTACGGCATCGTCGACGTCGAGCACCCGGAGCAGATCCTGGTCACCCTCGGCTCGACCTACCTGCCGCCCGTGCTCGACATCGTCTTCGCCGGCGCGCTGGTCTCGGCGATCCTCTCGACGGTCGACAGCGCCCTGCTGGTCGCCGGCTCGCTGGTGGCTCACAACCTGGTGCTGCCGATGTTGCCGGCGGCGGGTCAGCCAGCCAGTCAGGCAGGCAGCGCGTCCGGCCAGAGGCGGCGCCTGCTGGTCAACCGCGTCGCGGTGGTCGGCGCCGGAGTGCTCGCCTATCTGCTGGCGCTATCCAGCGAGGGCGTCTACGAGCTGGTCCAGGAGTCGTCGGGCTTCGGCACCGCCGGCATCTTCATCGCCGTCGTCTTCGGCCTGTTCACCCGCTTCGGCGGCTCGCGCTCGGCGATCGCCGCAATGCTCGCGGCCGTGATCGTCTACTCCGTCGGCGCCTACGGCGGCCAGCTCGAGCACCCCTTCCTGGCCTCCCTGGCCGCCGCGCTCACCGCCTACGTGGCGGCGGCCGCCTACGACCGGCGGCTTCGTGCCGCCGCGTAGCTGGGGCCGCTAGAGGTTGATCACCAGGGAGGTCGCGAACGTGCTGTCGAGCTTCTCTTTCGCCACCACCACGCTGCCGATCGTCGAGCCGGCGCCGTCGCGCAGGCTGATCACCTCGAGCGCCGGCTGGTTGCGCAGCAGCAGCCGCAGGCTCGCCTTCAGGGCGATGTGGTCGTTGATCGCCACGCCGACGCCGTTGAGCCAGTCGAAGCGGAGGTCGTTGGCGTCCTCGAGGCTGCCGTCGAAGGTCAGGTTGCTCTCCAACGCCGTGGTGTCGGTGAGCGCGGCGCCGAGCGCGTAGAAGAGCTGGTAGCCGGCGAACCGGTTGCTGCCGTCGACGTCGAGGTCCTCGGCGGTGTAGCTGAGCCCGTATCCGGTGCGCAGCTGCAGCTCGGCGGTGTCCGACCAGATGTTGCCGGCGCCGGCGGCCGGCGTGAAGCGGTGGTTGACGTTCGCGGGTCGGTTGCGCTCGCTGTCGAAGCCTGCGTACCAGAAGAGCGACGACGACAGGTTGCGGACATAGCGGAGCTTGCTGTAGGCGCGACTGGTATCGAGCTCCTTGTCGGGGTCGACGATGGTGAAGGCGTCCTCGCTGCCCACCGCGAAGCGGTCGCCGCCGCGCGACTCGGCGCGCACCACACCCGATTCCCAGGAGAGGTCGGCCTCTTCCCATAGATAGTGGAAGAGGTTGCGGAAGCCGAGGGTGTTGGCCTCGGAGTTGCCGCTGGCGACCACCCAGGAGAGCTCGGTGGCGTTGGAGGCGCCGAGCGGACGCTCCTCATCCTGCGCCCAGGCGGGGCCGGCGATCAGCGAGAAGGCGAGCGCGGTTGCGGCGCCGGCGAGATATACCTTGGAGGCTGATTCTGGCTCGTGGCGGGTGAGAAGTGCGCGGCGAAGTTTCACGAGTCGAAGTTTCATCATCAGGGTCCTTCGGTCACAATACGGAGGGTCAGCTTTCGCGGCTCCAGTCTGGGGCCGGCCGCCGGAGTCACTATGAACAAGAATAACGAAGCGCGTCGCTCGAAGCTCGTCACCCTCGGCGGTGGCTGCTTCTGGTGCGTCGAGGCGGTGTTCCGGGAGCTCGAGGGCGTCGAGCGCGTCGAGTCGGGCTACGCCGGGGGAGAGACCGTCGACCCGACGTATCAGGAAGTCTGCTCGGGGACCACTGGACACGCCGAGGTCGTACAGGTCGAGTTCGATCCCGAGGTGATCTCGTTGCGCGAGCTCCTCGAGATCTTCTTCGCTACCCACGACCCGACCACGCCCGACCAGCAAGGCGCCGACATCGGCACCCAGTACCGCTCGGTGATCCTCTACGGCTCCGACGAGCAACGGGCGGTGGCCGAGGAGGTGATCGCGGAGCTCGAGGCCGAAGGCCTGTTCGACGATCCGATCGTCACCGAGGTCGTCCCGCTCGAGACCTTCTACCCGGCCGAGGACTACCACCAGGAGTACTACAGCCGGAATCCTGCGCAGGGCTACTGCCGGGTGGTGATCGATCCCAAGATGGCGAAGTTCCGCGCCAAGTTCGCCGGCCGGCTGCGCGGGAACGGCTGAACTTCAGTCGTTGCCCATCGGCCGCCGCCGACCCTGGTGGATGAAGCCGCGGCCGCCTGAAGCTTCTACGAAGAAACACCGCAGACCTGTCACCGTTTCCTCGATCAGGGTGTGCCGAACGCCCGTGGCGGACTTAGTAGCCGAGCTTGACGGTGAAGTTGCCGCGCACCGCGACCGGCTCGCCGTTGCGGGCGCTGGGCGCGAACTTCCACTGGCGGACCGCCGCGATCACCGAGCGATCGACGTAGGCGTCGATGCCCCGCAAGACGTCGATCTCGACGACGTTGCCGGAAGCGTCGATCAGCAGCGACAACACGGCGACCCCGCGCTGGACGGCGGCGTCGTCGGGGATGATCGGCTGCACGTCGTGGAGGCGGCGCGGGTAGGGGACGTCGCCCGGAGTGCGGACGGTCCTGGCGGGCCTGGCCGGAGTGCCTGCGCCGGCGCCGTTGGTGGTGCCGGCGACCGTCGTCGCGGCGGTGCCGGGCGGGAGGCTCTCGATACGAGGATCGTTGGCAGCCGTCGCGCCGTTGGCGCCGCTGGATGCGGCCGGAAGCCGATCGGCGGTCGGGTCGGCGATGGCCGCGGCTTGTGGGTCGGTACCGGCCTCCGCTGCGATGGTTCCGGGAACGGCTTCGGCGGTAGCCGCCATGGCGCGTCCCGTGATCACGATCTTGCCGGGCGCCGGCGCGCCGGCGTCGGCGGGGGTGGCGCCCACGTACCACTTGGCGCCGCCGATCAGGCCGCCGAGAACGGCGAACAGCACCAGCCACTGCGCGAGGCTGGCGCCGCGACGGGCCACGTCGGAATCGAAAGAGTCGGAGGCGTCGCCGGAGGCGCTCGACCACTCCGGATAGATGGGGGCGCGCTTGCCGTTCTCGGCCGGGAGCGCCATCGGGACGACGTTGCCGTCGCCCGGCTCGTCGGCCGATTGTGCGCGCGCTTTCATACCTCCCACCACGGTGCGTGCCCGCGGGCGGCGGCCAAGCCGCGCCCGGCGGGCGCAATGCTCATGAGCTAAATGTAACAACCGTGGAGGTCACGCCGAAGCCCTATCTTTCAGGGAGCGGCGAGGCATCTGTGTAGCGCGAGCCGCCGCCTCCGACTGCTCTAGGCCGCGGCCTCCTGCTCCATCGACTCCTCGTAGCTGCCGGAGCGGGCGAGGCCGTTCATGCGGGCGCGGTGGTAAAAGGCCCGCTTGGCCGCCTCGACGTTGCCCGCCTTGCCGCCCCAGGCCTTGAGCGTCGCCGCCTGCAGGGCGCGGCCGTAGGAGAACGAGAGCTGCCAGGGGAAGCCGCCGAACTTGTTCATCTCGTTGAGGTTGACGGTGGCTTCGAGCTCCGTCTGGCCGCCGGAGAGGAACACGATCCCCGGCACCGCCGCCGGCACGGTGTTCTTCAGGCACCGGATCGTCTTGTCGGCGACCTCCCGGGGCCCGGCCTGGGTGGGGCAGTCCTTGCCGGACAGCACCATGTTGGGCTTCAAGAGGGTCTGCTCGAGCGGCACGCGCTGGTCGTGCAGCGCCCGGTAGACCTGGTGGAGGGTCCGCTCGGTGACCTCGAAGCAGCGGTCGATGTCGTGGCCGCCGTCCATCAACACCTCGGGCTCGACGATCGGCACGAAGCCCTGCTCCACCGACAGCGCCGCGTAGCGGCCCAGCGCCCAGGCGTTGGCCTGGATGCAGTAGTCCGAGGGAATGCCGTCGCCGATGGCGATCACCGCCCGCCACTTGGTGAAGCGGGCGCCGAGCTCGTGGTACTCGACGAGCCGCTCACGCAGGCCGTCGAGCCCCTCGGTGACCTTCTCGCCGGGCGCGAAGGGCAGCGCCTTGGCGCCCTTGTCGACCTTGATGCCGGGAACGATGCCCTGATCGGCCAGCACCTTGGCGAACGACGCGCCGCCGGCGGTCGACTGCCGCAGCGTCTCGTCGAAGAGGATCACGCCGCCGATGAACTCGTCGATGCCCGCGGTGGTGAACAGCAGCTCGCGGTAGGAGCGGCGGCTGTCCTCGGTGGACTCGACGCCGATCGTGTCGAAGCGCTTCTTGATGGTGGGCGAGCTCTCGTCGGCGGCGAGAACGCCCTTGCCGGGGGCGACGATGGCGCGGGCGGTGGCGGCCACTTCGGCGGCGCGGTCGGTCACGGGTGCTTCCTCCGAAAAAAGGTGCTGGAACGGGTCGCGAGGCTGGTGTCAGCGGCGTCGATGGGCCGCGGAGCGGTAATCTCTCAAAAGTTGAGCGGTAATCGCTCGAAAGCTCAGCGGTAATCTCTCGAAAAAGGTTATGAGCAGAGCAGAGAACCCGCAAGCTGCCCCGCGCGGCGCGGCCGGACCGTCCCAGTCTCTCGCCTCTCATCCACTCTGGTGCGCCAAGAAGAAGGTGACCAAGAGGAAGGCAACCAAGAGAAGGGTTCCGGTGCTCGCTTCCACCCATTCAGGTGCGCCAGGGGAGGGGCGACTGCTAGGCTGGAACTCGCTGGCAACGTCGGCCGGCAGGTTCCGTGTAAGCGGCTGTCCCCTTTCGTGACGCATATGCGGGGCGCCGTCCACCCCGGCCTGCTCGCCGACCCGGGAGGCGGAATGAACGGTAGCGGTCGCAGCTCCCTGCTGATCGGTTGCGCGGGGCTCGCCGTGCTCACCCTCGCGCCGCAGCAAAGGCCGGCCTTCGAAACGACCGTCGCGCGCATCCGTGTCGACGTGATCGTCACCGACGAGAGCGGCAAGTTCGTCGAGGGCCTCGGCGCCGATGACTTCCTGCTGTTCGAGGACGGTGTGTCGCAAGAGATCCTTGGCGTCGAGCTCGTCGAAGTGGGCGCCGGCGCAGGCCGGTCGATGTCCTCTGAAGCCTCCGCATCGGCAACCGGCGCAGGCGCCCGGCCCGCTGCAGGCCGAGCCGCCCCGCGACCGTCCGACGTTGCACCGGCCGTCGCCGGCGCGGGCGAGGCCGCAGCCGCCGCCGGGGCCGACGCCACGGCGCTCGTCTTCCTCGTCGACCTCCCCGGCATGGACTGGCGCAACAAGTTCCGCTTCGCGAGCGCCTGGGAGCAGCTTCTGGCGAACTCCGACGAGCTCGGCATGGCCCGCGCCGTCTACATGATCGACCAGGTCGGGAGGCTACACGAGCTCGCGCCGCTGAGTTTCGACGCCGAGCGGCTGCGAGCGGCGGCGGCCCGCGTCATCGCGGAGCCATTGGTCCGCCAGTCTCAACAAGAGATTCTGGTGGGTGGAGGAGTGACGGGGGGCCCCACTGCCCAGTCGATCCAGGAGCGCGCCCGCACCCGCGCCACGCTCGAGCTACTGACGCAGTTCTGCAAGGCGCTGGCGGCCCGGGGGAGCCGCACGGCGTTGGTGTGGATCACGTCGGAGGTGCAGATCACCGAGCAGGGTCCTGGCATGGCCCTCATCGCGGCCAGGAGCGACGGCGGCATTGGCGGCGGCGAGGTCAGGACCGGGCCGCCGCCGGGCATGACCGGAGCATCGACCTTTGGGCCCTTCATGATCGACATGGCGATCTCGCGGCTGCAGACCGAGCTGCATCGCGCCGCCAACAGCGCCAACGTCAGCATCTACACGCTGGATCCCACACCGGCGTACGAGCTGCAAGGCATCGGTTTCGACGTGCAGACCCGAACGGCCGGCGAAGCGTTGCTGTTCGAGTCGCCGCTCGTCCAGTTTGCCTTCGCCGGCCTCCGCGACGCCCTCAAGAGCGCTTCGGCCGAGACCGGCGGCAAGTCGTTCATCCACTGGATCGACCCCGCCGAGGCGTTGACCGCCATCGAGAGCGACGCCTCTCGCTTCTATCTGCTCACCTACGCCAACCCGCCGCCAATCGGCGACGGTCGCTACCACGAGATCCGCGTCGACGTGAAGGATCGGGACGTGGCCGTTCGCGAGCGCAGCGGCTATACCGACTACCCGAGCGACGAGCTGGAAGACCGTTTGCTCTCCGGCGCTCTGAACCTCCCGGGAACGGTCGGCGGTCCGCCGCTGGCGGCGCGGGTGATGCGCAAGTGGTCGGCGGCGGGCGATCCGATCCTGCAGATCGCCGTCGCGAAGCCGCAGGGCCTGGCGGCGGACGCGCCGGAGTTCGAGCTGCACGGCCTCGCCGTGCGGGGCGACGGGAGGATCGAGAGCAGGCTGGAGCAGCTCGTTCGCGAGAGGCCGGGCGGCGCGGGCTCGCAGGTATACGTGCACGAGTGGGATCTGCCGGCCGGCGCCTACGATCTGCACCTTGTCCTGCGCAACCCGCTGCACCGAGAGCTCAGCGCGACGGCGCTGCCGGTCGAGGTGCTGCCGGCGACGAGCGAATGGGCCACCAGCGATGTGGTCCTGGTGGTTCCCGACGCCGCCGGACGGCCGATCCCGGCGATCGGCGACACGATCGCCGAAGACCAGGTCGTCGCCGCCTACGTCGAGGTGATCTTCGGCCGCAACCCGGTGGTGAGCGGCGACCTGTTCAACGCCGCAGGCACCGAACGGATCGCCGAGCTTCCGCCGCTCGCCATGCAGCAATCCGCGGACGGGATCTTCCGCGGCGCCCTGCGCATGACCGGCATCCCGGCCGGCGACTACGCCCTGCAGGTCGCCGTCACCGACGCCGCCGCCGGCCAGCACCGGCTGTTCCGAATTCCATTCCGGGTGCAGCCGCCATAGGGAATGGTCGCCCAGTACCGGCTGGTCGAGCCGTTTTGATGCGCAGCCGGTGCTCTTCGCCGGCCGTTGTCAACTACTTGTCATGCTGGAGGTCGTCCAGCAATCGGGCGACGGTGCCGCTCGGCAGCCCGAGAGCGCGCGGCGACCACGACCATCCCCTCTTGGATTGGCCGGCACGCGTCACTTGACCTTGTTGCGCGAGCCTGTCGAGGATCGCGTCCACCGAGTCCCGTGTCCGCCTGGCTCGAGAGCTCAAGCGCGCCCGCCGGTTTCGAACTCCATCGCCAGCTCGACGTCGCGCGGGCTGCCCATGAACAGCGGCACGCGCTGGTGCAGCTCGATGGCCTGGATCTGCAGGATCGGCTCCTTGCCGGTTGTGGCGATGCCGCCGGCCTCCTCGATCAGCAGGCCCATCGGGTTGGCCTCGTAGAGGAGGCGGAGCTTGCCGCCGGGGGCCTTCTCGGTGCCGGGATACATGAAGAGCCCGCCGTACAGAAGTGTGCGGTGAACGTCGGCCACCATCGAGCCGATGTAGCGGCCCGAGTACGGGCGGCCGGTCGCCCTGTCGTCCTCCTGCAGGTAATTGAGGAGACGGCGGGTGCTGTCGAACATCAGGTTCCGGTAGCCCTCGTTGCAGCTGTAGATCTTGCCCTTGTCGGGGATGCGGATGTCGGTGTGGCAGAGGAGGAACTCGCCGATGCTCGGATCAAGCGTGAAGCCGGCGACCGGGCCGCCGCGGGTGGTGTACACGAGCATGGTGCTGGAGCCGTAGAGCACGTAGCCGGCGGCCACCTGGTCGCAGCCCTTGCGCAGGACGTCCTGTATCGAGCCGCCGCCGCCGCCCTGCGTGACCCGTTTGTAGATCGAGAAGATCGAGCCGATCGACACGTTGGCGTCGATATTGGACGAGCCGTCGAGCGGGTCGAACAACAGCACGTAATCGCCGCAGTCGAACTTCTCGGGGATCGGGATGAGGCCTTCTTCTTCTTCGCTGGCCATGACGCACAGGAGGCCGCTGTGGTCGAAGTTCTTGATGAAGCACTCGTTGGCGTACTCGTCGAGCTTCTGGACCTCCTCGCCCTGGACGTTGACGTCGCCGGTCCGCCCGAGGATGTCGACGAGCCCCGCCTTGCTGGTCTCGCGGGCGATCATCTTGCCGGTGAGGGCGACGTCGTAGAGGAGCCCCGAGAGGTCGCCGGTCGCGCCCGGGTGCAGCTTCTCCTGATCGAGGATGTAGCGGTCGATCGTGACGATCTGGTTGGGGCGGGTGACGATCGGCGTCCTGGTGGGAGAAACGGTGCGGCTGGTGGTCATGGCGGGCTCGCCCGGATGGTGTTCGGTGGCCTCTTAGGCGTTACTGGATCAGCCGCCGGAGGTCGCGGGCGAGCTGGCGGGCCAGGTCGGTGGCGCCCTTCTCGAGGTTCTGGCGCAGGTTGATCGACGTGTACTGCACCGTCGTGTTGAGCGGACCGACCACCGTAACGCCGTTGGTCAGGTCGGTGGCCCGCATCGTCAGCGCCACGGTGTACTGCGTCTGGGTGCGGCCGAAGTACTCGAGCTGGCGGCTGTCGATCAGCCGCGCGGTGGTGATCACGTGGAAGCGCGCCGCCTCCTGCAGGCTGCCGTAAGGCGACGAGAGGTAGTCGATCACCTCGAAGCTCTGTCCGCCGAGCGCGGCCTCGACCCAGGTATTGACGAGGTCGACGTACTCGTACTCGCCCGAAGTCTCGGCGACGATGGAGCTCAGCGGCGGCGGCTGGAAGGCGGGCTCGCCGCCACCGGTAACCTGTGCGGGGTCGCCGGCGGCGGGCTGTGCGGGGTTGCCGGCGGCGGGCTGTGACGGGGCTCCGCCCGACACCCCTGTCGTGGCGCCGGCCGCCGGTACTTCGACGGACGTTGCAGCGTTGCCGCCGGCGGGCGGGGCGCCGGATGACGGTGTGCCGGCGGTTGGCGGTGTGGCCTCGCCGGCGGCCGAAGTTGCCGCAGTCGTGGTGGCGCCGCCTGTCAGGGCCCCTGCTGGAGCGTCGCTCGCAGCGGCCGCGTCGGTATCCTCGCCGCCGCCGGCGCCCTCGTCGTTGCCGGACCCGGACGCTCGCGCGTCGCCGCTCGTACCCTCCGCGCCGCCTGTACCACCTGAACCGAGGGCGTCACCGCTGTCTTCTGCCGGGGCGCCCGCGTCTCCGCCTCCCGTCATGTCGGCGACGGCGAGCGAATCGGCCGGCGCGCTCGCCCAGGGCAGCAGCAGCCAGGCGAAGAACGCCAGCCCCAGAACGGCGATCAGGAGCGCCGCGAAGACGAGGGCCGAGTTGCGCCGGCCGCCGCTCGCGAAGTGCGCCTTGGCGGCCGGGTGAGCGGCCGTGGATGCGGCCGGCGCGGCCGGCTGTGGGCGCGCCGCGCGGTTCGGCGCCGCCGCTGCGGGCTTGGGCGGCAAGGCCACGGTGGCTGCGGCGGCCCGAATCGCCTCGGTCGAGCTCGGCGGAGGCATCGCCTCGGTCGGACCCGATTGCGGCATCGCCTCGGTCGGACCCGGGGGCGCCATGGCGCCGGTCGACTCGCTGGAGGGCAGGGTCGCGGCCGGCGTGGGGGCCGGCGTCGGTATCCGGGTCGCCGGCTGGGTATCGACCTGGCGGATCGCGTGGATCAGATCCTCGGCGCTCTGGAAGCGCTGGCTCCGGTCGGTGTCCATCATCTTCTCGACCAGCCGTTGCACGCTGGCCGGCACCGTCGGGTTGAGCGCGCCGAGCTCCGGCCGCCGTCCCTCGACGATTTGCAACACCAACCCCGCGGGGGTATCGGCGTCGAACGGCGTGCGGCCGCTGAGCATCTGATAGAGGGTCACGCCGAGCGCGTAGATGTCGCTGCGGCCGTCGAGCTTCTCCCCCCGGCACTGCTCCGGCGAGATGTACTCGGGCGTGCCGACCAGCATCCCCGATTGGGTCATGCGCGTCGCCGTGGCCATCTGGGCGATGCCGAAGTCGGCCACCCGCACCCGCCCGGCCTCGTCGATCATGATGTTGGCCGGCTTGATATCGCGGTGCACGATGCCGGCGTCGTGGGCGACGGCGAGCGCCTCCGCCGCCTGCGCGATGATCGGCAGCGCCCGGCCCGAGGTCAGGAAGCCTTCCTTCTCGACCAGGTCGGCCAGCGAGCGCCCCTTGACGTACTCCATCGAGAAGTAATGGACGCCCTGGTCCTCGCCGATGGCGTAGATCTGCACGATGTTGGGATGGCTGAGCTGCGCCGCCGCCTGCGCCTCGCGCCGGAAGCGCTCGATGAACTGCGGCTGCTCGGCGAGGTGCTGGGCGATCACCTTGAGCGCGACGACGCGGTTGAGCGACTCCTCGTGGGCCTTGTAGACGACCGCCATCCCGCCCTGTCCGAGCTTGCGCAGGACGCGGAAACCGCCGAGGCTTCTACCGCTGAAATCCATCTGCGTCATGATGGGCTCGTATGACCGCCGCCGGGGCCTTCGGATCGCGCGGCAAGCGCGAAAAAACCCGCGAGATGATTGCGAGCAACGTCGTGGTTTCGGTACCGTTGCTGAGACTACCCGTTCCAAGGGCCCAAAATCCAGTCGTTCGAAGGGGAGGCTGTCCATGAGCGATCGAATCCGCCGGCTCGCCGCCGCCGTCGCTTGCGTCGTGCTGGCCGCCGTGGCGGGCATGGCGCCGGCCGCCGGCACGCCGGCTCCGTCGCAGGAAAAAGTCCGCATCGCGGTGATGAACTTCGAGAACAACAGCCAGTGGCACTGGTGGGGCAACCGACTCGGCGAGGCGGCCGCCGACGAGCTGGTGACCCAGCTCTTCCAGACCGGCAAGTTCTCGGTCGTCGAGCGC
>DASWHK010000352.1:0-5658 GCA_036398215.1 Acidobacteriota bacterium
GCCGCGGAAGGCGTACTGCATGTTCCAGGTCGGCTGGCCGACGCGCTCCTGCCAGTACATCCACGCCTTGCGCAGCAGCTTCTCGAGGAGGATCGAGTCGATGTTGCCGCCGTTGTTGCGGCGCACGTCGATGATCAGCCCCTCACGGTTGAACACCGGGTAGAACTGGCGGTACCAGGCGGTGAGGTCGCCGCCTCCCATCGCCCGGAGGTGGACATAGCCGATGCGGTCGTCGCTCTTCTCCTCGACGATGAGGCGGCGGGTGTACTCCCAGTCGGTGTAGCGGAGGTCGCGCTCGCTTGTGGTGGGGACGACGATGACGTCGCGGGCGCCGCCCGCTTCGGCGGCGTCGCCGCCGCCGCCGGGGCCGGGGCCCGCCGCGCCGGCGGTTGCCGCCCCGCTGGCGTCGCGAACCCTCATGAGCACCTGGCGGCCGCCCTGGTTGCGGAGCAGCGCTCCGACGGCCGGGACGTCGAGCGTCGAGACCCCGTTGATCGCCTCGATGACGTCGCCCTCCTCGATGGCCAGGTAGGGATCGGCGAGCGGCGACCTCTCGTCGGGGTAGTCGGGATCGGAGCGGTAGATGTAATCGACGCGGTAGCCGCCGGCGTCCGGGTCGCGCAGCAGCCGGGCGCCGAGGCTCGGCACGCTGACGTCGTCGTCACCGCTGCGGAGGTCGCCGCCCCGCACGCTGGTGTGCAGCGCCGACAGCTCGCCGACGAAGCCGCCGATCAGGTCGGAGAGCTCGTCGCGGGTGGTGATCCGGTCGACCAGCGGCAGGTACTTGTCCAGCGCCCCCTGCCAATCGATGCCGTGCATGCCGGGGTCGTAGAAGTAGTCGCGCTCCATGCGCCAGGCGTCGACGATGATCTGCCGCCAGTCCTCGCGGACGTCGATCGGGAAGCTCCAGCCGCGCAGGTCGACGCGGGCGTCGTCGAGTCGGTTGCCGGCCTCCTGAGCGCGGGCGTCGATGACGAAGAAATCGTCGCCCCGCCGCACCAGGATCTTGGCGCCGTCCATCGACAGCTCGGCGGAGCGCACGTTCTCGACCACGGTCACCGCCTCGGGGTCGTCGTTGTCGAAGGGCAGCGCCATCAGGTCGGTGCCGTCGCCGCTGCCGGCGCCCTCGCGGGAGAGGTAGAACAGGGCGTCGTCGTTGGCGGCGAGCCCGCTGTAATTGCCGGGCTCGACCGGCACCTCGCGCACCCGCAGCTCGATGCCGTCGAGGTCGATCTCGACGCGGGGAGCGGCGTCCGCCGCCCCCGCCCCCGCCTGCGCCTCGCCACCGGCCGGAGCGCCGGGATGCAGCTCGTCGTCGAACCGGAACGGCGAGCGCACGCCGCGGCGTAGCGTCACCTCGTAGATTCTGTCGGGACGGGCGAAGTAGGGCTCGGGCGCCCGCGCGCCCCAGGGGCTGCCGACCGCCGACTGCAGGTTGCGGTCGGAGACGAAGTAGAGGAGCTGCCCGCTCGAGGCCCAGGCGACGTTGCCGCTGTTGGTTCGATCCGAGGTCACCGCGGTCGTGACGCCGGTCTCGACGTTGTAGAGCTTGATCTGCCGGAAGCTGTTGATCGCCGTCATGGTGTAGGCGAGCCAGCGGCTGTCGGGCGACCAGGCGCGGTCGCCGATCCCCTCGCGGTTCTCGGAGATGATCCGGGTCTCTCCGCTCTCGACGTCCAGCAGCGTGAGGTCGCGGTTCATGTCGGTGAAGGCGATCCACTTGCCGTTGGGCGAGGGGGTGCCCGCGAAGCGCAGCACGGTGCCGTCGTCGCTGATCGGCTCCGTCTCGCCGATGCCGTCGGCCGGGAGGCGGACCCACTCGAACTCGCCGCTGGCGTCCGACAGGCCGGCGAGCGATTCACCGTCGGGCAGGAACATGACGTCGCGGTAGCGGACACCCTCGTCGCGGCTGGCGCGCACCAGCCGGCCGCTGCCGGCCGGCGCCACGAACACGCGGCCCCGTGCGGTCAGCACGACGGACCTCCCCGAGGGGTGGAGGCGCGCCGAGGTCAGGTACTGCAGCGGCTCGGTCTCCCACTTCTCGCGGAGCTGGTCGAAGTCGGAGGCCAGCGCGATCGGGACCATGCGGGCCGTGTCGGCGGCGACGTCGTAGAGCCAGAGGTCGGCGCCCAACTGGTAGACGATGCGCCCTTCCGACAGGTCCGGATCGCGGACGTCCCAGCCGCTGTGCGTGGTGTGCCGGCGGACGTCGCCGCCGTCCTCGTCCATCGACCAGATGTTCATCGTCCCGTCGCGGTCGCTGACGAAGTACACGCGGCCGTCCCACCACATCGGCGAGTGGCTCTCGCCCTCGTAGTCGCCGGTCAGCTCGACCGCCTCGCGGGAGCCGGCGGCGAACTTCCAGACATCGCGCGCCGTCCCTCCGACGTAGCGCTTGGTGACGTTGCCGTGGAAGGCCGGGCGCACGAAGAACAGCGTGCGGCCGCTGCCATCGTAGGTCGCCTCGCTGGCGGTCGACAGCGGGATGCGCTCGCGGGTGTCGTCGGACAGGTCGATGGCGACGAGCTGCGGCACCGGCAAGGTGGCGTAGTGGCCGGTCGTGTAGATCAGCCTGCCGTCGGGCGTCCAGGTGGTGGCGCTGGAGGTGTCGGCCTCGTAGGTGCGCCGCGTCGGCACGCCGCCGGCCAGCGGCATCGTGTAGAGCTCAGCGGGACCCTCGTAGCGGGCGGTGAAGGCGAGGGTGACGCCGTCGGGCGAGATGGTCGGGTCGGTTTCTTCCGAGAGGTGCGTGGTCAGGCGCTGGGCGACGCCGCCTTCGACCGTCGTTCTCCACAGATCGCCCTCGGCGGCGAAGACGATCGTGTCGCCGTGGATGGCGGGGAACCGGTAGTAGCCGAGCGCGGCTGTGGACTGAACGGCCGTCGCGGGGGTGGCCGGCGGCGTAGAGATGAAGAGGGCGATCGCGACGATCAGGAAGCTGCGGCGCATGATGGTGCTCCTTGCGGTGATGGGCACGGTGCGACGCCAGTAGCGTAGTCGCGAGGGCGAGGGCGGACAACGACATCGCGACCCGTTGTAGACTGCGCCGGTGTCCGAGCGATGCCCGAAATGCGGATCGCGCCGTCCTCCCGGCGCCGCCCTGGGGGAGCTTTGCCCGCAATGCCTGTTCGGGCTGGGCCTCGCGACCACCGTCACCGCCGGTCTCGCGACCACCGTCACCGCCGGTCGCGCCCCGCAGATCTCCACCGAGACCGAGTCGTTGCTGCGCGACCGGTCGAGGGTGGGGGCGCTGGTCATCTTCATCGGCGTGCTGCTGTTCATCGTCCGCGACATGCTGGTGCTCGATCTCGGCGCGGTCGGCTCGGCGGAGTGGTGGTGGGCGTACCTGCCGCGGTTCGGCGTGCTGGCGTTGTATGCCGGCGCCATCGCCCTGCTGAGCGGCCCGCACGCCCTGTCGCTGGCGCGCCTGCGACAGCTCGAGGTCCCGCTGCTCTGGATCGTGGCGCTGTGGTTCGCGTTCGATCGTTACGTCTACACCCGGGAGGCCATCGCCCGCGGCAGCGCCGTCGAGACCGTCTGGGCGCTGGCCTTCGCGGCGATCACCTACTTCGCCTTCCTGAGCGCCTACGGCTTCCTGGTGCCCAACACCTGGCGGCGGGCGCTCGAGATGACCGCGCCGCTGGCCGTGGCGCCGCTGGTGGTGCCGGCGCTGATCGCCTGGCGCGATGCCCGTGCCCGGGCGTTCCTGATCGACGCCGGCACCGTGCCGATGCTCACCAGCATGGCCTTGATGATGGCGATCGGCGTGATGATCGCCGCCTGGGGCGCGCATCGTATCCACACGCTGCGCATCGAGGCCTTCGAGGCCAAACGGCTGGGCCAGTACGTGCTCACCGAGCGACTCGGCGCCGGCGGCATGGGCGAGGTGTGGAAGGCCGAGCACAGCCTGCTGGTCCGCCCCGCGGCGATCAAGCTCATCAAGGCCGATCTCGCCGGGATCCGCGACGCGGCGCTGGCGCAGGACTTCGCGGCATCGTTCGAGCGCGAGGCGCAGGCCACCGCCAGCCTGCGCTCGATCCATACGGTCGAGCTCTACGACTTCGGTATCACCGCCGACTCGACCTTCTATTACGTCATGGAGCTGCTCGACGGGCTCGACCTCGAGACGATGGTGAAGCGCTACGGGCCGTTGCCGCCGGCGCGCGTCGCCTACCTGCTCGAGCAGGTCTGCGACTCGCTCGCCGACGCTCACGCCAACGGTCTGGTTCACGGCGACATCAAGCCCGCCAACATCCAGGTCTGCCGGATGGGCCGCCGCCACGACTTCGTCAAGGTGCTGGACTTCGGGCTGGTGAAGCCGGCGAGCGCGGCGGCGGCCGGGGGCAGCGCGGTGGACCGGGGCTTCGATGGGAAGGCGGTGCGACAATCCGCCGGCGAGGTGGAGCGACGGCCTGACGGTGGGGCGGAGCCACGGTCTGACGATGGGGCGGAGCGACGGGCCGGCGGGTGGCGCCATGGAGACGAGAGAATGGCCGGATCTCACGACCGGCGGATCATCGGCACCCCCGCGTACATGGCCCCGGAGGTCGCCACGGGCTCGGGGAGCATCGATGGCCGCGCCGACATCTACTCGCTCGGTGGCGTCGGTTACTGGCTGCTCACCGGCGAGCAGGTCTTCGAGGGAGCGTCCCCGGGCGAGGTTCTGCAACGGCATCAGAGCGCGCCGGTCACGCCGCCCTCGCAACGCGGCGGGGGAGCGATACCGGCCGGCCTCGAGGCCCTCATCCTGCGCTGTCTCGAGAAGGATCCGGCGGCGCGACCGCAGAGCGCCGACGAGCTTGCCGCCGAACTGCTGGCGACCGGCCTGGCTGCCGGGTGGACCCAGGAAGAAGCGCGGGCCTGGTGGCTGGCGCACCGGCAGCCATGATGGTCCAGCCTGGAGATCAACGCCAAGGATCGAGAACCTTGGCCCCGGTCGGTGCGAAGTCCGCCGCATTGCGCGTCACGACGGTCATGTCGTGAACCAGCGCCGTGGCGGCGATCAGCGTGTCAGGAACATCAATGCAGGTCCGCCGGCGGATCGAGCCCCGCCTTTCGTGTAACGTGCTGGCGTTGTCGGCGATGAGAGGGCGTGGCCGAGCGCGCGTCGACGTCCCGCCGAGGGTCGTGGCGGCGGTACTCGGCGCTCGTCGGCCGCGTCTGGACCGGGAGGCAAACGTGAATCCGATGATACCGACGAAGCGGCTGCTGGGCCTCGTTTTCCTGATGGCGTCGATGCCGGCGGCGCCGGCGGCGCAGTTCACCGAGCTCCAGGCGGCCATCGCGGCGTTCGATGCCGAGGTTGCGGTCGGCGTCGCCGAAGATGCCGGCGGCTGCGTCTCGGTCGCCGTGTTCATCGGCGATGAGGTGATCTGGGCGAAGGGCTACGGCTGGGCCGACATCGAGAACCGCATCGCCGCGACCCCCGACACCATCGGCCGCACGGGATCGATCTCGAAGTCGTTCACCGCCGTCCTGCTGATGCAGCTCGCCGAGCGCGGCGTGCTCGACATCGATGATCCGGTGGTCGACTACTTCCCCGCGGTCGCCGGCCTCGCCGGCGGCCCTGAAAGCCCCGAGGATCCCGAGGGTCCGGAGGGCATGGACCCGATCACCTTCCGGATGCTGGCCAGCCACACGGCGGGCCTGATCCGCGAG
>DASWHK010000353.1:0-12654 GCA_036398215.1 Acidobacteriota bacterium
GCACAGCTCGTCGAAATCGTCGATGCGGCGCCCCGGAGCGCCATAGCGGCGCTGCAGGCGGACGACGTCGGCGTCGGTGAAGCTGGGGCCCAGGAGGGCGCCTTTCATCGCGTCGAGCGCATGGTTGGGTTTGCCGCCCGCGGTAACGGACGCCGGCCGCCGCCGCCGCTCCCCCTTCCACAGGTGGAGCGCCGCGTAGGCGGCTCCCAAGGCGCCGCCCGCGTCGCCGGCGGCGGGTTGGATCCAGACCTCGTCGAAGATCCCCTCGCGCAGGAGCTTGCCGTTGGCCACGCAGTTGAGCGCCACGCCGCCGGCCATCACCAGGTTGTTGCAGCCGGTGAGCTGGCGCGCCGTGCGCGCCAGGCGCAGGACGATCTCCTCGGTCACCTGCTGGATCGCCAGCGCCATGTCCATGTAGGGCTGCGTGAGCTCGCTCTCGGGAGCGCGCTTGGGGATACCGAAAAGCCGCTCCCACTGCTCGTCGTTGCACATCCGTAAACCTGTCGCGTAGTCGAAGTAGCTCATGTCGAGCAACAGCGAGCCGTCGCTGCGCAGGTCGACGAGGTGATCGAGGATGAGCTTCCGAAACCTCGACACCCGGTCGGAGCCGGCGGCGCCGTAGGGCGCCAGCCCCATCAGCTTGTACTCGCCGCTGTTGACGCGGAAGCCGCAGTAGTAGGTGAAGGCCGAGTACAGCAGGCCAATCGAATGCGGAAAGTGCAGCTCCCGCAGGATGCGGATGCCGCTCGCGTCGCCGGCACCGATCGTCGTGGTCGCCCACTCTCCGACGCCGTCCATGGTCAAGATCGCCGCCCGCTCGAAGGGCCCCGGGTAGAAGGCGCTGGCGGCGTGCGAGAGGTGGTGCTCGGGAAACAATAGCGGCGGGCGCTCGCGACGGTCGCGCAAGCGGCGCCCAGCGGCCAGCCACGACCGACGCTCGACGCCGCCACCCGTGGCCGGGCGCGACGTCGCGGGAAAGCTACGCGTCAGCGGCGGCGGCATGCCGGTGCCGCCGTGGTCGCAGTTCTCCAGCTCGCGCCACAGCAGCCGTCGCAGGAAGAGCTTTTCCTTCAGCCACACCGGCATGGCCTGCCGAAAGCTGGCGAAGCCGCGGGGGGCGAAGGCGTGGTAGGTCTCGAGCAGGCGCTCGAACTTCAGGTAGGGCTTGTCGTAGAAGGCGATCGCGGTGAGGTCGGCGAGGCGGAGGCCGGCCTCGCCCAGCACGTACCGGGTGGCATGGGTCGGAAAGCGGGCGTCGTGCTTGCGGCGGCTGAACCGTTCCTCGTGGGCGGCCGCCACGATATCGCCGTCGACCAGCAGCGCCGCGGCGCTGTCGTGGTAATAGGCCGACAGGCCGAGGATGGCGGTCTTCAAAAGAGTGTGTAGATGAACGGAGCCAGCGCCGACCCGGTCGTGAAGGCGATCAGCACCGCGGCCAGCAGCAGCACGATGATGACCGGCAGCAGCCAGTACTTCTTGCGGGTCCTCAGGAAGCCCCAGAGATCGAGGAGGAAGTCCACCGCCGTCCTCCTTCAGAAGGGGGCCTCGAGGTCCTCGGCGGAGAACCTCGCGTCACGGGCGACGAAGACGCTGCCCTGGCCGCCCCAGGCGCGCCGTAGCATCGGGTCGGCGCCCCACAAGCGGCGTAGCAGGCCGATCGGCGTCACCACGAGAGCAAAAATGAGGGCCAGCACGACGTTGGAGCCGACCACCGCCAGGACCCCGGCGAGCCCCCACCAGACGATCGCCAGGGGCCGAAACCACGCCGGCACCAGCATCGCCAGCAGCAGCACGACGATCGCCGGCAGGACCAGCCCGGGCCGTCCGCCGTAATGGGCGAGGACCAGCAGCGCCAGCACGGCGACCAACGCCGTGTCGCGGCACTGTTCCGTCGTCAAGCGGTCCTCTTTCATGGAGGTCATCCTAGTTCGTGACCGGCGATCTCTTCGCGCATTCCCCCTCGGAAAGGGTGGGGCCTACCCCACGTCCTGCCCGCTTCCGGGCGACGTGGGCCGATCCCAGGGGGGTCGCCGCCCGCCACATACCCAATGAGGGCCCCATTCTACCAGTCGCCGATGCCTTCCCCCGAGGTGGGCGCGAGCCGCTCGGCGCGACACGCCCTCCGGTCCGGATAACGTCCGGATCGCGCCCCTCACCCGGGGTGGGCGCGAGCCGCTCGGCGTGACACTGCCCGCGGTCGGGCTGCTATCCGGATTGCCTGCCTCACCCGGGTTGGGCACGAGACCGCTCAGCGCCGCAGCAGCGGGCGCAGGTCTTCGAACACGATCTCGGCGGCGATGCGGTGCCCTTCCTCTGTGAAGTGCGATTCGTCGGCGAAGAGCTCGTCCTTGCCCTTGAACACCGAGTAGAGGTCGATGGCCGCGACGCCCTCGCGGCGCGCCACCTCGACGGTGGCGGCATTGTACGCCGGCGCGTGGGTCTTCCATCGCACCTCATCGTTCAGGCTGCCCATGTAGGGCCGGGTCAGCAATACGACCTCGACCCCTTGTTCGGCGCACGCCGCGATCATCTCGGCGAGGTTGCGCCGGTACTCCTCGAGGCTGACCCGGGCCGTCAGCTCGTCACCCTCATCGCCGCCCCGATCGAAGATGGCGATGAGCAGTTGCCCGAGCCGGGACCTCTGCAGGGCCCGCATCAGGCGGAGCCCCCCGACGGAAGTCTCGACGAACTCGCGGTCGGGCACGGTCACCGGGTGGGCGTCGTTGGCGCCGAAGCTGATCAGCACGATATCGGGCTCGAAGGCCAGGACCTCCCGCAGCCGGATCAGCCCCTGGTACGACGAGTAGCCCCAGACGCCGGCGTTGACCACCACTGCCGCCGGGGCGGCGTCAACGAGCCGCTCGCCGAGATATGCCGGCCAGTTGGCTCCCCCGGCGCCTCTCCAGCCCAGAGTGTTCGAGTCGCCGACCGCGAAAATGCGCAGGGAACCGGGGTCCTTGGGCGTGGCCAGCTCCGGGCCGCGGAAACCCTGGGAGTTGAAAACCGAAAAGCTCCGCTTCGGTCGCCAGATCAGGTCGGGGTCATAGATGAAGTGGCTATCTTCGAAGACGTTGTACTCACGGGCGTCATTGCCGGGCCCCGCGACGATCGCCAGTGGTGAGTGCTCATAGCCGACGATGACCAACAGGCCCTCGACAAGGGCGAGGGCCAGCACCGTCGACACCACCACCAGCACGAGGTTCGCGAGCAATCCCGGCGCGGAGCGTGTTTCCAGCGCCCCCGGCGCCGCGGAAGCTTCCGGTTGCTCAGCCATCTGCGAGCGCTCCTTCCAGTACCGCCGCCGCTTCGTCGTGACCGCCGAGCCGCGCCCAGGCGAGCGCGTCGAGCCCCTCGCTGCGCAGCGTCGGGTCGGCGCCCGCTCGCAAGAGGATCGCCACGATCTCCAGGTGCCCCCGTTGCGCGGCGCGGATCAGCGGCGTCTTGCCGACCTGGCTACGGAAGTCGACGTCGGCGTCGGCGCCCAACAGCAGCTCGACGACGCCGGTGTTGCCCGCGTAGGAGGCCGAGAGCAACGGCGTCCATCCCAACTCGCTCGCCCTGTCGACGTCGGCGCCGGCGTCGATCAGCAGGGCCACGATCTCCGTCGAGCCGTCGGACGCCGCAGCCAGCAGCGTCGTCCACCCGTCGCGGTCGACGGCGTCGATCGCCGCTCCGGCAGCGACGACGGCGGCCACCATGTCCTCGTTCCGGGAGGTGACCGCTGCCAGCAGCGGTGTGGTGCCGGTCCGGGTGGCGGCGTTCGGGTCGGCGCCGTTGTCGAGCAGCAACTCGGCCTGTGCGAGCGCGCCGCTTTTCAACGCGAAGATCAGGGCGGTCTCGCCGAACTCGTTGGCCGCGTTGACGTCGACGCCGGCGGCCTCGAGGATCCCGGTCCCGACAGGATCATGTCGCGCCCGCGTCCAGGCCAACGCCCGCGCCGCATCAAGGCCGCCTGCCCCCTTGTCGAGCAGGAAGCTCAGGACCTCGGGCCGGTTGTTGCGCGCCGCCTCGTCGAGGCCGCGTGCCGGGTCGATGCCGCGATCGACTGCGGCAACGACGGACTCCAGGTCGCCCTCGCGGACCGCTCGCATGAACGCCTCGACGTCGAGCACCGGGGCTTCGGTGGGCGACTCGCCGAAACGGTCGAACGCCGCCGCCATCAGGCCCCGGGAGGCGCGCGGGTCCGTCCACAGATTGATCGGTTTGTCGACAAACACAACGGTCAGTGTCGCAGCCCAGCCGACGGCCGCGTACAACAGCCAGCGGCGCGGCCCCCTGGCGACGCTGCCGAATCCCTCCGCCAGCATCGGGACCAGCAACGGCAGGGCCGGGACGAGCAAACGGGCGGGAGGACTGTAGCCGCCCCACCATTCGCCGCTGAAGGCCGCCAGACACGACAAGGAGAAGAAGACCGTGGAGGCGAAGGCGACGTAGCCGGCAACGGTGTGGCGCAGCCTGGCCGCCCCCACGAACGCGAAGGCCCAAAAGGGGGCGATGGTGAGCAACCCGAAGTCATGATCCATCAGCAGCCCCGCGAAGCCACGGGCGGCGCCGGTTACGACGAGCGCCAGCCCCCAGCTGGGCACGGGCGGCCCCTCGTTGGCGGCCGACGTCCACCAGCTCAGCAAAGCATAGGCGAGCGCGGAGGCTAGCGGGATGGCGGCGCCGGGCGCCAGGGCGCGCCAGCCGCCGGGAGCGCGGCGATCCCTCCACAAGATCCAGCCGATGCCGAGGGCCGAGATCGCGACGTAGTCAGGGTGCAGCCAGGGCAGCAGCGCCAGGGGAACGAAACGAACAAGAGGACGCGGCTGCCGGCGAAGCTGCTCGCCGAGGAACCAGACGCCCAGGAAGGCGGCGGGGACCTCGGGGAAGACGAGAAACGACATCGTCAGCAGCGGCGGCGTCATGAAGGCCACGATCGTCGCCGCCGTTGCCGCGCGTCCGTCCGGGCGCAGCCGCTTGGCGATCCGCAGGGTCAACACGGCCGTCCAGGCGTAGAGCAGAACCATCGCCAAGGACAGGATGTCGCGGAAGGCGTTGGCGCGGTTCCAGCGCAACGCCTGGAGCAAGCCGTCGGGAAGCGCGCTCGCGGCGGCCTCGGCGGCCAGGTAGACAGGGGTCAAGGCCAGCGGCAAGCCGATGTGGGGCGGTGGATACAGACTTCCGTTCCGGCTCCGTCGCAGCGGCGCGTCGTCGGCGGGGGTATATGGGCGCCCTTCGACGGCGGCGCCGTACTGGTTGCTGAGGTCGAGGTCGAAGTCGTGGGCGAGCGATTCGCTAGTCGCCACGTAGTGGAGCGCATCTCCGCGCAAGGATTGCGGGCCCCGCGAGATGATGACCACCGCGAAGATGACGATGCCGATAAAAAGCCGCCGCTCGAGCTTGAACATTGGTCAGGATGGGGCTGTCGTCGTTGCGGGCCGCCGGTCGAGGAACGACGCTAGTTGCGGACGACCTCGAGTCGCAGCTCCGACCAGCCCCCGAGCTGATAGTAGCGGACTCGCAGGCGGTGGGCGCCGCCGGCGATCGGCGCCTGGTCGACGACCGAGCCGTGTGGCTCGTCCCAGTTGTCGATGAGCAGCGAATCGTCAACCCATACGCGCACGCCGTCGTCGCTGATGGCGCGCAAGGTGTACTCGCCGGGAGGTAGGTCCAACGTCGCGGTGGCCTCGAGCGCCCAGCGCTCCTGCGGCAGCCCGGCGATCGCCGGCCGGTACCATTGGTAGTCGAGGCGCGGCTCGGTGCGGGTCAGGATCGGGTCGCTCTCGAGGAGCCGGGCGAAGGCGCCCGGGTCGTGCGCGGGGCCGGTCGCCGGGCCCGGGACCGGATCGGCGGCGGGATCGGTCCAGGCGAAGAACCGGACGCTCCACTCGGCCGTCGGCTCGAAGCGCTCGAACGAGAACGGCACGGGCTCGCCCGCCGGCCGCTCCGTTCCCCGCGGCGAGACGGTGGCGGCGCCGATGTACTCCAGATGCACCGCCCAATCGCCGGTCGAGCCGGCGGCCGGCGTCACGATCAGCGTATCGCCGGTGCGGCCGGATTCCGCCGACACGCCGGCGACGCCGCGGCGGTCGCGCAGGCGCCAGTCGCCGGGCGGTCCGAGAACGCGCAGCCGCACCGGGCTGCGTTCCGTATCCAGCGGCCAGAGCTTGGGCGAGCGCCAGTCGTAGGGGCCCCATTCGTCGACGACGATCGCCGACCGGTGGAGCCGCGCCAGCGCCGAGACCGGGGCCTCGCGCATCTCCGGGGCCGGGTCGGGGACCAGCGACGCGAGCTCCTGCTCGCTCAACCTGCCGGCCACGCAGGGCGTCTCCGGAATCGCCTCGACGATCTCGTTGCCGCTGATGTCGAGGCCGGTGGTGTCGTCCAGGCGCCACAACTGCTCGTGGGCGGCGAAGACGTTGCGGGTGACGCGGTGATCGCGGCTGCGGGTGTCACGATGCCGCGGATAGCCCCAGTCCGATGGCTCCACCGGGTTGGCCCACAGCTCGATCGCGGTGGCATCGCCGGCGAAGACGTTGCGGTCGATGATGTTGTCCTGCCCGTGCTCGATCGCCACGCCCACCTCGTTGCCGGCGAAGCAGTTGCCGGTGATCACGGTCTCCCAGCTGTAGCCGCCCCAAACGCCGTAACGGCTCCCCTCGATCCGGTTGCCCACGATCGTGTTGCGCGAGAAGGTCACCTCGATGCCGTTCGTGGGGGCGAAGGAGAAGTCGTTGGCGAGGATCAGGTTGTCGTTGGCGCCGCCCGCGCCGGTATTCATCGTCGATTGCCCCGCCCAGAGGAACAGCCCGTCGCCCGAGTGGGTCGCCGAGTTGTAGGCGATGACGTTGTTGCTGCTCTGCTCGTACAGCAGGATGGCGGCGGAGTCCTGGCCGCGCTGGTAGAAGCCGTGGCTGTAGCCACGGACGTTGTAGTCGAGCCGATTGCCGACGATCGTGTTGCGGTTGGAGCGGTACAGGCCGATCCCGAGGCCCGAGTTGAACGTCAGCTCGTTGTCGCGGACGGTGATCTCGTCGCTACGCGTCATCAACAACCCGTTCATTCCCTGGACGGCGCGGTTGCCGGCGATCTCCCCGCCCTCGACGTCCTCCAGGTAGATCGCGGCGCCGAAGCGCATCCACTGGCGGTCCTCGTTGTCGTGGAAGGAGAGCCAGTCGACCAGGCTCTCGTGGCCGACCAGGCTGTAGAGGCGCGGCTTCCAGCCGTAGCTCAGCTCGTTGTCGATCAGGCGCAGGTTGCGGGTGCCGCGGGCGAGAACGGCGAAGCGATGGCCGCGGACATGGGCGTTGCGGATCGTCACGTCGGCGCCGCCGTCGATGCGGATCGCGACGCCGGCGGCGCGGTCGGGGTCCGACTCAACCGGCAGGCCCCGCAGGTAGACGCCGGCCAGATCGAGCGTGATCCCCGTGCCGCGGACGACGATCAACGCTTCGTCGAGCGACGCCGGGCCGGCGACCTCGTAAATCCCCGGCTCGATCGTCGCCGACTCGGTGACGACCATGCCGGAGCGGAAGGGGAGCTGCCGGGGCGCCGGCGGCCCGGCCGCTGCGTCGGAGACGCCGGACGGGGAGCCGGCGGCCGCGACCAGGAAGGCAGTGAGAACGGCGATACGGAGCGCGGCTCCTCGCGTCCCGCCGCTCTGTCCCACGCGCCTCAGCATGGGCCGACTCTACCCGAAGGTACTCGGGGCCGTAAGCCGCCGCCGGCGACGACGCGGAGGGCTCTCGATACCGCGGATTGGCGGCGGGGCCGGCTGGCATCGACGCCATCGGATGCGCTGCGGCTCGCCTACAACGACGGCAGCAGGGCCAGCTACGCGCTCAGCATCGAGGAAGAGAAGCTCTACCTGGACGGCAGCCGCTACTTCCGCGAGGTCACCGACTGCCGCTGAGAGGCGTCTCAGCCGCCGGCGACGAACACCGGCTGCACCCAGGCGCGCCAGCCGCCCGAGTCGTGCACCACGGCGCGCACGTACACCTCGGGGGCCTGCAGCTCGAAGACCGCCGGATTGGCGCCGGTCTCGAGCAGCACGCGGCCGCCGGCGCCGATGAACCGGGTCGTGTACCTGAAGCTGCCGAGCGGGCGGATATGCACCTCGAGGCGCCGATCGGTCACCACGATGTCGTCGAGCTCGACGCCGGTGCTGGCGTAGAAGGCGCCGGTTTCGAGCGCGGACACGATCGACAGCGGGTCGAGGCCCCGCGCCCGCACCGTCACCCAGCCGCGGCCGGGGTTGGCGCTCTCGCGCCCGACGGCCTTGAAGTGGTGGGCGTCGTCGACGGCGATCCCGTAGATGCGCTTGCCGCGGGTCAGCAGGTAGTCCCACACGGCCTCCATGCCGAGCGAGCCGCCGCCGCCGTCGTTGTGGACGCTGGGATGGCCGTTGTAGATCTCCAGCAGCCGGTCGTTACGTACCTGAGCCAGCTCCTCGGCGCCGAATGCCCAGCCGAAGTTCGGGTGATTGATGTGCGGCGCCCCCTCGACCTCGCGGATGGCGTCGATGTTGCTCTGGATGGTTCCCACCATGGTGTCGGCCGTCTGCGGCACCACCAGCGCATTGATGTTGATGCCGTTGATGTGCACCGGGCGGCGCTCGAAGCTCGACGACACCTCCTCGCCGGCGATCAGGATGAAGTCGTCGGTGAACAGATGGGCGAAGCGCGCCGGGTCGGTGAGAACGTTGTGGTCGGAGAGCACCAGGAAGTTGTAGCCGTTGTCGCGGTACCAGGCGGCGACCTCTTCGGGGGGCGAGTCACCGTCGCTCTCCAGCGTGTGGGTATGCGTGTTGCCCTTGAACCAGCGCGTCCCCTCCGTATCCTGCGCCTCGAAGCGGAAGCCGGCCGACTGGGTCGATGCGCCGGCGGAAGCGCTGAGCAAGGCGGCGGCGGCGAGGCCCGCCACCGCGATTCCGTTTGTTCTGCTCATCACGGCCTCCTAGGGCCCGGCCTCGCGCCCCGAGACCTCGCGGATCTTGAGCGCCAGGCCGATCAAGACCAGGACGATCAAGATCAAGGCGACCACCAGGCCCTGGCGCCGGTAGCTGAGCTCGGCCCGGGCAGCCTGGCCGGCCGCGAAGGCGGCCTCGGCGTGCGTCAGTCCTGCGGCGTGAACGGCGGCGAACTCGCTGTCGGGCGCGGTGTCGAAGCCGTGCAGAAGCACCTCGAGGGAGATCTGGGCGTCGACGGCGCGCTCCACCTCCAGGCCGCCGCCGCCGATCTCGACGCCGCCCCGACGGGCGGCCAGCAGGATGCGCTCGGCGCTGGCGACGCGCGCCGTCAAGTCGCGCATGGCGTTGAGCATCTCCCCGGCCACCCGGATCCCGACGGCGTCGTCGCCGAGCGTTTCGGAATCGGCATGGCAGCTCGCGCATCTCAGGATGGGAACGCGGGTGGTCTGGCCGCTGACCGGATCCTCGAACGTATACGACGTCTTGCCGATGCGGAACTTGGTGTACAGGGTGTCGAACTCGGGCCGCCGCCTGGGCTCCGCGTCGGCTGCCACGGGCACGGTGTGGTACGGGAGGGTCTCGGCGTGATCGACCAGCCAATCGAAGCGCTCCGTGCCCTCGAGGCCCAGCTCGGCGGCCTCCGCGCGAAGGCCGTCGCGGACCTCGAGGAACAGCAACATGTCCTCTTCGGGCGCGCCGAAGCGGGCGTCGTCACCGTCGCCCGCGGCGTGACAAAAGGCGCACGGCGTGTCGGGCAGCGGCGACAGGAAGCTCAACGTCGGGCGCACGACGCCGTGGTTGCCGTGGCACGCGGTGCACTCGCCGAACGAGTTGAAGCCGCTGAGCGATGCCGCCGGCTCGGGCAGATCGTGGCAGGCGATGCAGCCCTCGCCTTCGGCGTCCAGCAGGTACTGGTTGTGGTCCTCGAAGCCGGCGTGCTTGGGACTGGCGCGAAAGATCTCGGCCTCGCGACCGTGACACTGCCCGCACACGAAGGGTACCGAATCGAGCCCCGGGGGGCTGGCGCCGTGGTTGCCGTGGCAATCGTTGCAGGTCGGCGCCGACAGGTCCTCGCGCTCGAACATCGCCGTAGCGTGCACGCTCTCCCGCCAGCGCGCGTACTGGTCGACGGGCAGGGGAGCACCGTTCGCCCGCGTGTATCCCGCCATGCGCTCGACGTCGGCGTGACAGCCACTGCAGGTCTCGGCGACCCGGGTCGGGTAGACGCCCGACGCCGCGTTGGCGGGCCGGCGGATCCCGTGGGTTCCGTGGCAGTCGATGCAGGTCGCGACGTTGGTGTCGCCTTCCGCCAGCAGTTGCCCGTGCCGGCTCGTGCGGTACTCGGCCTCCTGATCGATCCGCAGCGAGGGCGCGAAGCGGCGCATGTAGGTGGCGTCCGAGTGGCAGGTTCCGCAAAAGGCCGGAACTTCGGTGCGCTCGGGCGGGCCGCGGTAGGGGTTGGGGGCGAACTCGTCGTCCATGGCGGCGAGGTAGTCCTCGGCCAGCGCCGGGTCCGGGTTGCCGCCGTGGCAATCGTGGCAGGAGAGGCCCACGGCGGCGTGCACGTCATCGTGGAAGCCGGCGACGACGGTGATCTCTTCCGGCTCCCAAAGCTCTTCGTCGAGGTGGCAGGCGGTGCAAGAGGTGCGCGTGAGCCCCTGCGCGGCCGCCCCGGGGCTCGCCTGCGCGGCGGCCTCCTGGGCGGAGCGCGCGGCGGCGGCTTGCGGCGCGCCGCCGCCGGCAGCCGGCCGCCCGTATGCGGCTGCCGGCGAGAAGGCGACGGCATCGACCGCGGCGACCGCGGCGATGATCGCCGCGCCGGCGAAGAGCAGCATGGCACTGCCCGCCGCCGCTCTCATGTCTTGTCGCCTCCGGCTCGGCGGGTGCCGAGGGTCAAGATCCATGAAAACAGCCCCGTGCCGGCGACGACCAGCACCGGCGCCCAGGAGCGATAACCCCAGGCAGTCATGCCCACCATGTAGAGGACGACGGCGGCGCCGACCCATGGCATGAGCGAGCTGCGGCCCGAGCGATCGAGGAACGGCACCAGGACCATCAGCATGCCGCCCAGGCCGAACAACAAGACCGGGATGGCCTCGTATTCGAGCCCGAAGATCTCGCCCCCGGGGACCAGCTTCAGCGTCTCGAACATGAACATGAAGTACCACTCCGGGCGGATGTCGGCGTAGGCGGGCGCGAACGGGTTCGCCTTTTCGCCCAGCTCCCACGGGAAGAGGGCGGCGGCGGCGGCGAGGACCCCCAGGGCCAGCGTCCAGCCGAACAGATCGCGCAGCATGAAGTTGGGGAAGAACTTCATCGGCCGGCGGCGCCTGGCGATCTCCACTTCGGAGGCCGGCACGCTCATCCCCTGGATCTGGACGAGGATGACGTGCAGGGCTATCAGCAGGCTGGTGATGGCCGGGAGAATCGCCACGTGCCAGCCGTAGAAGCGCGACAGCGTCCCGCCGCTGACGTGGTCGCCGCCGCGCAGAAAGCGCAGGATCCACTCGCCGACGACCGGCACGGTCCCGGAGACGTCGGTGCCCACGCGGGTGGCGAAGTACGCCAGCTGGTTCCACGGCAGCAGGTAGCCGGAGAAGCCGAAGCCCAAGGTGAGGAACAGCAGCAAGCAGCCGCTGATCCAGGTCATCTCCCGTGGCTTGCGATAGGCGCGGGTGAAGAACACCGTGGCCAGGTGGACGAAGGCGAAGAACACCATCAGGTTCGCGGACCAGGAGTGGATCGAGCGAATCAGCCAGCCGAACGGCACCGTGGTCATGATGAACTCCACCGACTCGAACGCCTCCTCGGCCGACGGCCGGTAGTAGAGCATCAGCAGGATCCCGGTCATCACCTGCACCAGGAAGAAGAACAGCGTCATGCCCCCGAAGTAGTAAACGACCGTCAGACGGTGCACCGGGACCGTCTTGTGGCGCGCGAGCTCGGTCGCGGCCTGCAGAGGCAGCCGCTCGTCGAGCCAGCTTCGCAGGTCGGCGGCCCGCACCCTCACGTCCGCGACACGACGATGGTGCGAGGTTGGCCGGTGCCGTTGTCCACGAGGTCGACCGCGAAGGGCTCGAGGCCGCGGGGAGGTGGGCCGGACACGACCTCACCTCGGAGGTCGTACTCGCCCCCGTGACAGTTACACCAGATGCGCCGCTCGGCGCTCTGGAACTCGACGATGCAGTCGAGATGCGTGCAGGTCGCGGCGAAGGCTCGATAGTCGTCGTCGCCCGCCCGCAGGAGAATGACCGGCTCGTTGCCGAACTTGAGGATCTTGAAGCCCCGCTCGAGCAGCTCGACGTCGTTGGTCGGCCCGGCCTCGACGCGGTTTGTGCTCGCCTCGGGAACGTCCGGCGGGCTCACGAACCGCCACACCGGGTAGAGAACCGAGCCGAGGAGGGCGGTGCTGGAGAGGCCCAGGAACCAGTTGACGAGGCGCCGGCGTTTCATAATGCGACATTAAAATCCGAAATTGTCCGGATCGCAACCAGCGGTGCACGGGCATGGGTCGAGCGCCGCGCCCATCGGAAGAGGTGAGAGGGTATCCCACGTCCGCCAAGGCGAGAGCTGGGCTAGCGGCGGGGGAAGGCATGGCGGACGATCAGAATCGCGTTGATCGCGTTGCACGCCAGCGCCGCCAGCAGCAGCGAGGCCGCCGCCGAGATCGCCCTCCAGTGGTCGAAGCTCAAGCCCCAGGCGAG
>DASWHK010000354.1:0-7159 GCA_036398215.1 Acidobacteriota bacterium
GGTGGCGGCGGCGGCGTCATGATGATGCCTTTGCGCGGCGGCAACCTCGAGAGCCGCCAGGAGCGCGTCGAGTTCTCGTTCACCGTCGTGGTCGACAAACAGACCGAGTGGCGGCAGATCTTCGACGAGTCGTGGCGGGTGATGAAGTACCGCTTCTACGACGTGAACATGCACGGGGTCGACTGGTCGAGCGCCCGCGAGCGCTACGAGGGGCTGCTGCAGCACGTCGGGCAGAATCAGGACCTCTACGACCTGACCAACGAGATGATCGGCGAGCTCAACGCATCGCACACGGGCGTGAGCGGGCCGAGCGGGATCGACTCGCCCGACACCTACACGACCGCCCAGCTCGGCTTCGAGATCGCGCCGGACGGCGACCGCTATGTGGTCGGCCATGTCTACGACAACGGGCCGGCCGACAAGGAGTGGATCGACGTCGCCCCCGGCGACGTGGTCGTCGCGATCGACGGCCAGGAGATCGGCCCGCCCGACAACTACTGGCAGGCCCTCAACCACACGCTCAACGACTACGTGACCGTGACGATCGACTCGTCGGCGCGGACCGGGTCCGCGAGTGATACCCGTGCGCCGGCGAGCAGCGCGGGCGGCGCGGCGACCGCAACGGCAGACAGCCGCGGCGGCGCCGCCAACGGCCGGCGCGACATCCGCATCCGCGCCGTCAACTCGCTCAACAACGTCAAGTACGAGGAGTGGGTGGAGAGCAACCGCAAGTACGTTGAGGAGATCTCCGGGGGCCAGATCGCCTACGTCCACATCCGCTCGATGAACCAGCCGTCGCTGGTGCGCTTTCAGAACGAGATCGATCGCTTCTGGAACGCCAAGGGCATCGTCGTCGACATCCGCTACAACGGCGGCGGCAACATCGACCAGCAGCTCATCGACATCCTCGAGCGGCGCCCGTACGAGTTCTGGAACAACCGCTATGCCTCGGAGCAGTCGGGACGGCGGCCCCGGCAGGCGATCGCCGGGCCCAAGGTGATGCTGATCAACCGCCGCTCGGGCTCCGACTCGGAGGTCACGCCGATGGGCTTCCGCGACCTGGGCCTCGGCCGCATCGTCGGCTCGCCGACCAACGGCTCGGTCATCGCCACCGGGTCCTATCGGCTGATCAACGGCGGCTCGATCCGCACGCCCGGATCCCTGGTGGTCACCTACGATCCGACCCAGCCCCTGAACCGCGGCATCAACCTGGAGAACTACGGCGTCGCCCCCGACGTCTGGGTGGAGAACTCACCCCACGACGAGCTCGACGGCTTCGACCGCGAGCTGAAGGAGGCCGTCGACGAGGCGCTGCGGATGCTGCGCAGCGGTCAGTGGCAGTACACGGGAGGCCGTTAGCGCGAGCCGTTACCCGTTGAGAAGATCGGGGTCACGGCTCCGACCCAAAAGCTCGGCAAGGCCGCATAGGGGGCCGTCTGCTGCGACATAGGCCGCGCGATCGCCTATCTCCGTGGCTCGAGATCACACGCCCCTGCGAGAGAAGCGCTCACCGACCTCACGATTCGTCGGGCAGCCGGCGCACCAGCAGACCGGTTGTCGACAGGCGCACCTCGAAGCGGCCGCGGTCCTCGACGGGCGTGAACGTGGCCGAGCCGTACTCGGCGTCGACCAGCGGCGCCAGCAGCGGGTAGCTGCGGCGCATCCGGAACAGGTCGAACGGCTTGGATTTGCCGAGCGGGTGGACCGTGCGAGCGCGGGTTCGCTCGTCCGCGAGCGACACGTAGCGCCCGGCGATGCGGTCGAGCTCGTAGTCGGTGTGCAGGCCGAGGAGGTTGGCCACGGGCTTCCACTTGAGAATGCGGGCGTCGACGTAGAACTCGTCGCCCGACAGCGCGTAGGTCGCTTCGCGGCCGTCGCGGAACTCGACCTCCGCGTTGAACTGCTGCGGCCCGGTGCGGGTGGTGGTGATCCACAGCACGACTTCTTCGTGGGTCAGCGCCCGGTACCCCCAGGTCGAAACGGTCAGCGTGGCGAACAGCAGCGCCGTCGTCAGCATCAGCAGCCCGAGCGTGCCGTTGGCCGCCATGCCGCGGACTCGCCTGCGCTTACGGCGCCGCGCCCGCGCGGCAAGCCAGAAGAAGATCGACGCCAGCAGCGTGAAGATCAGGGCGATGATGATCAGCGGATCGAGCATGGGCCTTTCCCGACGGTGGTCGGCATCGAGCTCATTCTAGCCGGCAATCCCCCTCCGCCGGGGAAGCGATACAATCCCGGCGCCATGTTCCTGCGCGTATCCGGTCTCATCGCGGTCTCTCTGCTGCTGTCCGCTTGCGGCGCGCCGGCCGACGTCGACTGGCCGGTCAACGGCGGCGTCGACGGCATTCGCTACTCGCCGCTGACCGAGATCACCCGCGACAACGTCGGGCAATTGCAGGTGGCCTGGAGCTACGACTCGGGTGATGCCTTCGAAGGCTCCGAGATGCAGGCCAACCCGATCGTCGTCGACGGGGTGCTGTACGCGACGACGCCGGCGTTGAAGGTGATCGCGCTCGACGCCGCGGCAGGGACCTTGCTGTGGAGCTTCGATCCGCTGGCCGCCACCGGGGCGCCGCGCACGCGGGCGCGGCATCGCGGCGTGACCGTCCACGAAGACCGCGTGTTCGTCGCCGCCCGCAGCTTTCTGTGGGCGCTCGACAAGCAAACGGGCCAGCCGATCGCATCGTTCGGCCAGGACGGCCGGCTCGACCTCCGGGAGGGCATGGGGCGGCCCGCCGAGACCCTCAGCGTCAGCGCCAGCAGCCCGGGAGCGGTGTTCGAGGACCTCCTGATCATGGGCAGCAGCGTTCCCGAGACCCTGCCCGGGTCGCCCGGTCACATCCGCGCCTTCGACGTGCGGACGGGGGAGCAACGCTGGATCTTCCGCACGATCCCGGCGCCGGGCGAGCTCGGCCACGACACCTGGCCTCCGGACGCTCACGAGATCTCCGGCGGCGCCAACGCCTGGGCCGGGGTGACGGTCGACGCCGGCGCCGGGCTGGTGTTCGCGGCCACCGGCTCGGCCTCATTCGACTTCTACGGTGCCAACCGGCACGGCGACAACCTCTTCGCCAACAGCCTCCTGGCGCTCGACGCCCGCACCGGCGAGCGCGTCTGGCACTTCCAGGGCATCCACCACGACGTCTGGGACTGGGACTTCCCGGCCGCACCCAGCCTGGTGACCGTCAGGCGCGAAGGCCGCCGGATCGAGGCGGTCGCGCAGCTCACCAAGACCGGCTACGTCTACGTCTTCGACCGGCACACCGGCGAGCCGCTGTTTCCGATCGAGGAGCGACCGGTGCCGCCGTCGGCGATCGACGGCGAGCTGCTGGCGCCGACCCAGCCGTACCCCCTGCTGCCGCCTCCCTTCGCGCGCCAGGGGCTGACCGAGGACATGCTCACCCGGCGCACCCCCGAAGCAAACGCCGCCGTCGTCGAGCAGTTCCGGGCGCTCGAGGCCGGGATGTACGCGCCCCCGAGCTTGAAGGGCACCATCGTCTTTCCGGGCTTCGACGGCGGCGCCGAGTGGGGCGGGGCCGCCTTCGATCCCGATAGCGGCCTGCTGTACGTCAACTCCAACGAGATGCCCTGGATCGTCCAGATGATCCCCAACAACGACACGGCGCTCTATCAGGCCAACTGCGGAACTTGCCACGGCGACGACCGCGCCGGCTCGCCGGCGGCGCCCGCGCTGCACGACGCCGGCGAGCGCTTCTCGCGCGACGAGCTCGCCGCGGTGATCCGCCAGGGCACCGGCACGATGCCGGGCTTCCCCGAGCTGGGCGGCCGCAACACCAACGATATCGTCGACTTCCTGATCACCGGGATCGACGGCGGCGTCGATGCGGCCGTGACCAGCGCTCCGGGGTGGCTGCCGTACCGCAACACCGGCTACACGCTGTGGCGCGATCCCGACGGCTACCCGCCGATCAGCCCGCCGTGGGGCACCCTGAACGCCGTCGACCTCGACCGCGGCGCGATCCGCTGGCAGATCCCCTTCGGCGAGTATCCGGAGCTCGTCGAGCAGGGGCTGACCGACACCGGCAGCGACAACTACGGGGGTCCGGTCGTGACGGCGAGCGGCCTGCTGTTCATCGGCGCCACGAACTTTGACAAGAAGTTCCGCGCCTACGACGCGGCGAGCGGCGCACTGCTCTGGGAAACGATTCTGCCGGCGGCGGGCAACGCCACGCCGGCCGTCTACCGGCTCGACGGGCGCCAGTACATCGTGATCGCCTGCGGCGGCGGCAAGAACGGCGCCCCCTCCGGCAGCACCCTGGTCGCCTTCGCGCTGCCGGAGAGGGACTGACGCACTTGCCTGTCAGCTTCTCTCGCGCCGGGCGCTCGTACGATCGACCGGTCGCAGGCGGTACCATGTCGCCTTTTGCACCGGAGGGTCCATGTACTACGCGCTGTTCTACGAGCTGGTCGACGACGTCGTCAACAAGCGCGCCCCCTATCGCGAGGCGCACCTCGGGCTGGCGCAAAAGGCCTACGAAGATGGCCTCCTCGTGCTGGCCGGGGCGCTCGCCGATCCGCCCGACCGCGCCCTGCTGGTCTTCCGCGCCGACGACGCGTCGGTAGCCGAGGAGTTCGCCCGCAACGACCCCTACGTGATCAACGGCATCGTCACCAACTGGCAGGTACGCAAGTGGACGGTGGTGATCCCGAATCAACAGTGAAGCAGAGCCGAGGCTCTTGTGGCCGACGAGCAGATCTTTCGCCTCATCCTGATTGCCGGGTTCGCGATCATCATGCCGGCAGGCATCTACCACCGGGTGAGATCACAGGCCAGCGGCGAGAGCCTCGACCGCCGACAGGAGGGCCTCTTCGTGCTGGCGACACTACGGCCACTGGGAATCGCGTCGATGCTCGGTTTGATCGCCTACATGATCAACCCTGCCTGGATGGCTTGGTCGGCGGTGTCGTTACCCGTGTGGTTGCGGTGGCTCGGTGTGGGCGTGGGCGCGGTGGCGGGCTCGTTGTTCATCTGGACGATGCACACGCTCGGCAAGAACCTGACGGACACGGTGGTCACGAGGAAGGACCACGAGCTGGTAACCGGCGGACCCTATCGTTTTGTCCGGCATCCGTTCTACTGCGCCTTCATTCTCGCCGTCCTCGCCAACTCCACCGTTGCCGCCAACTGGTTCATCTTCCTGACCGGAGGCGCCGCCTGGCTGGTGATCGTCGTGCGCACTGACAAGGAAGAAGAGAACCTGATCGCGAGATTCGGCGACGACTACCGCAGCTACGGGGAACGCACCGGCCGTTTCTTTCCGCGTCTGTGAGGGAGTGCGGGAGCTGCCGCTGCTAGCGCACCGGCCAGAGCTCGAAGCCGGCGTGGACGAAATGGCGGTCGAAGGCGAAGGCGCGCGCGATGCCGGACCGATTCATCAGCGCGAACGAGACGCAGTCGGTGAAGCTGACCTGCTGATCGCCGAACTTGCGGAACAGGTCGAGCGCCGACACGTCGTCGTCGGCGTCAGGCCGCAAGATCTCGAGGCTGGTCGACGCCAGGATCGCGTCAGCTCGCTCGGCGGCGAAATCGTACGAGACCCAACGGGCGAGCAAGGTGAAGGTCTCGTCGAGAACGAAGTTGCTGGTGTACACGCGCCAGCCCTTTGACGCCAGCTCGTCCCAGGCACGGCGGGCCGATTCATGATGCTCGTCGCGGGCCAGGTGGCGGGCCAGGAACGCGCCGGTGTCGACGAAGATCATGTGCGATCAGGCTCCGGCGAACACCGCGGGTGGCGAGGATTCCGTTGCCACTCGGTATCGACCGAGATCATCGCCTGCCTCTCGCATGCGCGCCGATCAGGGCTCTCGCCCCCGAGCGGATGCCTCTCGGCCAGTTATCCCCTGCGTCTCATATGGGCGTCGGTTCCCCCGTAGAGGTAGCCGTCGTGCGCTGTCGAGAGGTCAGTCGGCGCCTCGCCGTCGTGGACGGCTGAATCCGCGAACAAGCAGTCCGGATAGGCGGCATCCGCCGCCCGTGTCTGGATCGCATCGGCAAGGACTCGGCGAACGAGCTCGGCGAACGAGATCCCTCGCTCGCGCGCGGCGAGCATCGCCTTGGACTTGAGATCGGCAGGCAACACGATCGTGGTTCGCCGCATGGTCATCTGTGGGGTTGGGGCACCGAAAGGCGCGTTTACCGTTGTTATATATGCATAATAGCATAAACATAACAAGGCAGCGTGCTGCCAGCGACCTTGGGTCTACGGCGGGCTCTTCCCCCCAAGACTTTGCCGGAAGTGACGCCACCGCCTACCAAGCGCCCCGTGGGTCGCCTCCGAACCGGTGCTTTGGTTCGCCGCTCACTCCCGCCGCAGCGCCACCACCGCGTCGACCTGAGTCGCGCGGCGCGCCGGCAGCGCCCCGGCGGCGGCGGCGACGGCGGCCAGGGCGAAGGCGACGGCGGCCAGCGTCAGCGGATCGCTCGGGGCGACCTCGAACAGCAACGAGCTCATCAGACGGGTTACGACGAGGGAGAGGGCGAGGCCGACCCCGATCCCGAGGGCGGCCAGAAGCAACGACTGGCCCACCACCATGCCGGCCACTTGCGGGGCGCGGGCGCCGAGCGCCATGCGGATGCCGATCTCGAAGCTGCGCTGGCTGACGGCGTAGGCGATGACGCCGTAGATGCCCACCGCGCCAAGCACCAAGGCCAGCGCCGCGGCGATTCCCACCAGCGTCAGCGTGAAGGTGGTGCGCGAGAAGTGCTCGGCGACCAGCTCCTCCATGGTCGCCGGCGAGCCCAGCGGCACGTCTGGGTCGAGGGCCCAGATCGTGCTGCGGACCGCCGGCAGCAGCGCCGCCGGAGGGCCCTCCGTACGGATCGCGAGGGAGAACGAGCGGGTCCAGGCGAGGTCGGTGTACGGGAAGTACACGGTCGGCTCGGGGGCGCGCGTGAGGTCCTCGGTGCGGATGTCCTCGACCACGCCGACGATCGTGTGCCACGGATAGTCGGTCATCAGCGGCCGGGCGCGCTTGCCGAGCGGGCTCTCCCCGGGCCAGTACTCCTCGGCCATGGCGCGGGTGATGATCGCGCCCTCGGTGCCGGGCTCCATGTCGCGCCGCTCGAAGGTCCTGCCCTCGACGATCCGCATGCCGAGGGCCTCGAAGAGACCGGGGCCGGCGAACAGCGTGTCCATGTTCG
>DASWHK010000355.1:0-6907 GCA_036398215.1 Acidobacteriota bacterium
GGGCAGTGTATCGATCAGCCGAACGCCGGCGCGGGGGCCGAGGACGAACGCCGCCGTGGCCAGCGCGTCGGCCTGCATGGCAGTCGGCGCGGTGACGGTGACGCTCACCGCCCGTCTCGGCGAGGCGCCGGTCCGCCCGTGCACGATGTGGTGGGAGAGCCGCTCGCGGTCGAAGTAGGTCTCATAGCTCCCCGAGGTGGCGACGGCGCCGTCGGTGAGCTGGATCGTGTCGGACGACCCGTGGCCGGCCCACGCCTCGCTGTCCCAGGAAACGGCGCGATCCTCGGGGTCGCGCACCGCCACCGTCCAGGGGCGGGCGTCGCCGCGCGTCCCCGCCGTGCGGATGTCGCCGCCGGCGTTGACCAAATAGCTGGCGGCGCCGTGGCGCTCCAGTGTCGCGGCAATCGCATCGACGATGTAGCCCTTGGCGATGCCGTCGAGGGTGACGCCCATCCCGGCGCGCCGGAAGGCGATGTCGCGGCCGCCGACCGCCATGCGATCGGGCCCGACCAGCTCCAGAGCCTCTTTGAGCCGCGCCGCCGCGGGCGGCTCGATGGGCTCGTACGTGCGGCGGTCCCGGTACAGGTCGATGATCGGCTTGACGGTGATGTCGAAGGCGCCGCCGCTGATCCGGTAATGGGTGAGGCCCTGGCCGACGACCTCGACGAGCTCGGGCGGCGCCCCGGTCAGCCGGCCGGCGTCGTTCAGGCAGGAGAGCGCCGAGGCGGCGTCGAAGCGGTTGAGTAGGCCGATCAGCCTGTGCATCTCCTCGAAGGCCCGGCCGATCGCCTCGTCGGCGAGGTCGCGCGAGCCGTGCAGCGCGGTGATCGCCACGAAGCCGCCCATCGCCGGGGCGATCTGCGAGACCTTCCAGGTGTGCGCGTCGAGGCGCGCCGACTCCGTCGTCTGCGGCGGCGGCTCGACCCGCTCGAAGCCCATGTCGAGCAGCGCGGCGAGCCTGGCGGCGACACCATCGGCGCTGGCTGGGTATGGAGAGCTCGGCGTCATGCAGGTCCCTGGCAGGCTGCCCGTTGGTCGGCTGCGGGCCGAGCGTATCAGGCCGGCGGCAAGCCCTCCACTGCGGGTCTCGGAGGATCCGTAGCCCTGGCGTCTCGTCGCTGGGTTCGGTACGCTGCGCGCCGGCTGTCCGCGACCCGAGCAAGCGCTTCGAGCGCGTTGCCGAGCAGCCCGGGGACAGCGGCCGCATTACTTGGCCACGGAGGAGGCCGCCATGAAGAACGTCATTGATCGCCGCCTGTTCTTGAGGGGCGCCGCGGGCCTCGCTGCGGGCGCCGGTTTCACCAGCCTGGGGTGCCGGGGGGCCGGCGGTGAGGCGGCCGGCGGCCCGGCCGCCGGGTCCTCGGCGGCCGCCGCGACGCCGGGCGCCGCGGCGGCGGCAGCGGGAACCACCGGGGCCGGGAGCCAGGCGCCGTTGTTCCGCATCTCGCTGGCGGAGTGGTCGTTGCATCGGAGGCTGCGCGCCGGGGAGCTCGATCATCTCGACTTCGCCCGCGTGGCGGTGCAGGACTATGGCTGCGAGGGCGTCGAGTACGTCAACACGTTCTTCTTCGAGAGGGCCAACGACACGGGCTACCTCGATCAGATGAAGGCCCGCGCCGCGGACCAGGGCATCCCCTCGCTGCTGATCATGTGCGACAACGAGGGGCGGCTCGGCGATCCCGACGAGGCGGCGCGGAGCACCGCGGTCGACAACCATTACAAATGGCTGGCGGCGGCCGAGCACCTCGGCTGCCACTCGATCCGGGTGAACGCCGCCAGCGCGGGCGATTACGAGGAGCAGCAGCGGCTCGCCGCCGACGGCCTTCGGCGGCTGTGCGAGCGCGGCGAGCAGCACGGCCTCAACGTCATCGTCGAGAACCACGGCGGCCTGTCGAGCAACGGCGCGTGGCTGGCCGGCGTCATGGAGCGGGTCGATCACCCGCGCTGCGGGACGCTGCCCGACTTCGGCAACTTCAGGATCCGCGGCGACGAGTGGTACGACTTTTACCGGGGCGTCGAAGAGCTCATGCCCTGGGCCAAGGCGGTCTCCGCCAAGTCGCACGACTTCGACGAGGCCGGCAACGAGACCCAGCTCGACTACGAGCGGCTGATGCGCATCGTCCTCGATGCCGGCTACCGCGGCTACGTGGGCGTCGAGTACGAGGGCCGCGAGCTGCCGGAGCCCGAGGGCATCCGCGCCACCAAGGCGTTGCTGGAGCGGGTCCGCGAGAAGCTGGCGCCGGAATACGCCTGAGGTCGGGCTGCCGCGGAAACCGTCCGTCGGTGGCCGTCTAATGCAGGAAGACGCGACTCCCTGCCCCGGCATGCAGGCGCGATATCGCATCTGGCGGAAAGCCCAACGCGCTCCCGACACCGATAGGCGGCGAGGCGATTGCTATGTATGCATGAAAAATACATACTCATGCATATGAGAACGACGTTGAACATCGACGATGAGCTGCTGGCTTTGGCGATGCGCCTGACCGGCATCGAAGAGAAGACCGCCGTGGTCCATGCGGGATTGGAGGCGCTGGTCGCGGCATCGGCTGCCCGGCGGCTCGCCGATCTCGGGGGCACCCAGAAGGACCTGCAGCCGATCCGCAGGCGTCGATCCGGGAAGTAGGGTCGCATGGTCCTCGTGGACACTTCGGTCTGGATCACCCATCTCCGATCCGGTGATGCGCACCTCCGAGAGCTGTTGCAGAGCGGCTGGGTGACCTGTCACCCGTACGTGATCGGCGAGCTGGCTTGCGGACGTCTCGATCAGCGCGCCGAGATCCTGGAGAACCTGCAGCGCCTTCCGGTAGCCGGCATCGCCGACCACGATGAAGCCCTGCAGTTCATCGACAGGCATCGGCTATGGGGCGGCGGGCTCGGCTTCATCGACGTCCACTTGCTGGCCTCCGCATGCCTCGAGCATGCACCGCTCTGGACTCACGACAAGCATCTGGCGGCGGCAGCGGAGTCTCTGGGCGTCTCGTATCGCTGACTCCACGTCACCCCGCATTTCTCCCATTCGTCGCGACCGCAGCCGAGGGGCGATGAGAAGTGTTGGCTGCACGAAGGCGCGCGCGCGTGGGCAGCTGTTTCGCCATCGTGTCCCCGGTGATTCGACCACAGGCGCGCTATCCTGGGGCGCGACTTCAGCAAATCGACTCGTCGGCCTGCCGCGCGGGACCTGCCCGCAAGGTTGGTGACCGTGCGTGACGCCGGCGCCAACACCAAGGCCCGAAAACGCTCGACGGCCCATTGCGCTCGCCAAGCTGTGACCCGATGAGAAGCCGGGCCAAGGAGGCTTCATGCTCCAGGAATATTGGCAACAGACGGTCGAGATCTTCTGGGTTTACGTCCCGCAGCTGGTCGCCGCGATCGCGATCCTCGTGGTCGGCTGGCTCGGCGCGCTGCTGCTGGCCGCCATCGTCCGAGGCGTCCTGCGGCGCACCTCCCTCGACAACCGGGTCGCCGAGCTGATCGCCGGCGAGGGCAAGGAGCCCATCGAGATCGAGCGCGCGGTCGGTCGGGTGGTCTTCTTCCTGGCGATGCTGTTCGTGCTGGTCGGCTTCTTCGAAGTGCTGAACCTCACGATCATCACCCAGCCGCTCACCGCCCTTCTCTCCGGGATCACCGCCTACGTTCCCAACGTCCTGGGCGCCGTCGGGTTGTTGCTCATCGGCTGGATCGTCGCATCCGTGGCCCGCAAGCTGTTGACCATGTCCCTACGGGCGATCGACGTCGACCGGCGCCTCGGGGGCGAGGCGGGGATCGATGTCGAGGACAGCCGCCCGCTGAGCACCTCGTTTGCCGAAGCGGTCTACTGGCTGATCCTGCTGCTCTTCCTCCCTGCGGCGCTGGCGGCCCTCGGCGTTGAGGGGCTGCTGGGCCCGGTCGAAGGACTGGTCGGCGAGATCCTCGGCGTGGTGCCGAACCTGTTCGCGGCGGCCTTGATCCTCGCCATCGGCTGGTTCGGCGCTCGGCTCGTCCAGCGCGTGGTCAGCAGCCTGCTGGCGGCTTCTGGCGCGGATGCGCTCGCCGAGCAGGCGGGGATTACCTCGGCGTTGGGCACCAAGAAGCTCTCCTCGTTGATCGGCCTGCTGGTCTACGTGCTGATCCTCATTCCGGTGCTGATCTCGGCGCTGCAGGCGCTGCAGCTCACCGCCATCACCGGCCCGGCGACCGACATGCTCTCGAACATTCTCGGCTCCGTGCCCTTCCTCTTCGGCGCCGCCCTCTTGCTCCTGCTCGCCTACTTCGTCGGCAGGATCGTCGCCGAGCTGGTCAGGAACCTGTTGCGCAGCGCCGGCTTCGACAAGGTGCTCGCTCACATCGGCATCGGCGGCTCCGTGGCGCAGGGAGCGAGCGCGCCGTCGGCGGTGGTCGCGACGTTGCTGGTGGTGGCGATCATGCTGTTCGCCTCGATCGAAGCGGCCGCCTTGGTCGGCTTCGAGAACCTGTCGGCGCTGCTGTCGGCCTTCGTGGTCTTCGCCGGGCAGGTGATCGTCGGGCTGATCGTGCTCGGCGTCGGCCTGTACCTGGCGCGGGTGGCGGCCGACGCGGTGCGCGCCAGCGACGTGGCGCAGGCGCGGGTCCTCGGCGTTGCGACCTACGCGTCGATCGCCGTGCTGGCGGGCGCGATGGCACTGCGGCAGATGGGGCTCGCCGAGGACATCATCAACCTGGCGTTCGGCCTTCTGTTGGGGTCAATCGCGGTCGCCACGGCGCTCGCCTTCGGGCTCGGCTCGCGGGAGATCGCGGCCCGTCACGTCGAACGGTGGATCGCGGCGCTCAACGATGCCGATGCCGGACGCGGCCCGAGCGCGCGATGATCGCGCCGTGAGCAACTGAGCGACCGAGCTCGATTCGAGCCGCCGAGGTGAGCTCACGCCGGCTCGAAGTGTGTCATCTTTGGCGCCGCTCCTCGATGCGGGCCAGCAACTCGGAGGCGCCATGAGTGGCCGACGCGATCGGATCGCCCTTGCCGCGGTCGCCGTGGTGGTGGCGATGGCCGCCTGGGCCTGGTGGTTGCAGCGGCCGCCGGCGCCGCTGCCCGCCGATGCGCCGGGGGAGCGGTTCGCCGCCGGCCGCGCCGTCGATCACCTGATGGAGATCGCGGCGGCGCCGCACCTCGTCGGCTCGGCGGAGCACGCCCGGGTCCGCGCCTACATCGTGGCCGAGCTGAGCCGCCTGGGGCTCGAGACCGAGGTCCAGGAGGCCACCGTCGTGGAGCCGCGCGGCCGCATCGTCCGCGTCGCGACGGTGCGCAACGTCGTCGCCCGCCGGCGCGGCACGGACTCCAGCGGCGGGGTGGCGCTGGCGGCCCACTACGACTCCCAACAGCTTGCGGCCGGAGCCGGCGACGACGGCGCCGCCGTGGCGGCGATCCTCGAGACGCTGCGTGCCCTGCGCCAGGGCCCGCCGCTGCGCAACGACCTCTACGTGATCATCACCGACGCCGAGGAGCTCGGCCTGCTCGGCGCCCGCGCGTTCGTCGAGGAGCATCCCTGGTGGCCGGAGATCGACGTGCTGCTCAGCTTCGAGGCGCGCGGCTCCGCCGGCCCATCGGTGATGTTCGAGACCAGCGCCGGCAACGGCTGGGTGGTCCGCCAGCTCGCCGAGGCCGACCCCTATCCCGCCGGCAGCTCGCTGTTCTACCAGATCTACCAGCGGCTTCCCAACGACACCGATTTCAGCGTCTACAAGCGGGCCGGCGTCACGGGACTCAACTTCGCGTTCGCCGAGGGTTCCGACGCCTACCACCGGAGCACCGACACGATCGAGAGGCTGTCGATGGCGAGCCTGCAGCACCACGGCGAGCACGCCCTGTCGCTGGCGCGCCGCTTCGGCGGGCTCGATCTGCCGCCGCCGCAGGAGTCCGCCGACGCGGTGTTCTTTCCGCTTGGCGGCCGGGCGCTGATCACCTACCCGACCTCGTGGGTCCTACCGCTGACCGGCTGGGCGCTGCTGGTCACCGGGCTGGTCGCCGCCTACGGCTTCCGGCGCCGGCAGGTTGCCGCCGACGCCCTGCTCGCCGGCGCCGGCCTGGTCGTTGTCGCGGCGGCAGGCGCCGCCGCCCTGGCCTGGGCTTTGATGAAGGGCGTCGGAACCGCGCATCACGAGCAGGGCTCGATCATCGGCCGCCGGTTCTACGAGGAAGGCTGGTACCTGCTGGCGGTCGTCTCGGTGAGCGTCGCCGCGGTCGGGGCCGTCTACGCGGCGTTCCGGCGGCGGTTCTCGGCCGCCGGCCTGGCCCTCGGCGCCGCCACCGTGCCGCTGTTGCTCGCCGTCGTCGCCGCCATCCAGGCGCCGGGCGTCAACATGTTGTTCCTGTGGCCGCTGCTGTTCGCGATGGCGGCGCTGCGCTACCTGCTCTCGCTGCCCCCGGATCGTCCCGCCGGGCCTGCGGAGCTGGCGATCGTCTCGCTTCTGGCGATCCCGGTGTTCCTGCTCCAGGTGCCGCTGGTGTGGGCCGTCTACGTGGGCCTGGGCATCGCCGCGGCGCCCTTGCTGGCGGCCTTGATCGTCCTGCTGCTGATCCTGCTGCTGCCCCATTTCGAGATCGCCGGCCGCCCCGATCGCCGCTGGCTGCCGGCGACGGCGCTGCTGCTGGCGCTGCTATTCGCCATCGCCGGCGTCATCGACGCCCGCCCCGGTCCCGACCGGCCGGCCCCCGTCGACCTCGTCTACGCGCTCGACCGCGACACCGGCGCCGCCGTCTGGGCGACGATGACGCCGCCCCCCCGTGGCGACGGTGTGGTGGATTCCTGGCTGCACGACTGGCTCGGCCGCTTCTTTCCCGCCGGCGGGCAGCCGGCGGGCGAGCAGGCGGCGGGTGGGCAGCCGGCGACGGGCGAGCCGGTGCGGGGCGAGCAGGCGGCGGGCCGGCAGGCGGCGGGCGAGCAACCGGCCGGCG